>NZ_JAHDTH010000379.1 GCF_018531445.1 Pseudonocardia lacus | reverse complement strand
GACGCCGTGGCCGACCCGCTGCTGGCCGGCGCGCTGCGGGCGGCCGAGGAGACCGGGAGGCTGCTGGGCGTGTGGCGCACGGCGCCGCTGCAGGCGGTGGCCCGGTTGCACGTGGTGGCCGCGGCCGACCTGGTGCCCGCCGACCGGCACGCCGACGTGCTCGGGCGCCCCCGCCCCGACCAGGAGGTCGGGGCCCGGATGGGACTGCTGGCCGATCTGGTGGCCGGGGGGACGTCGGTGCCGGCGCCGGTGCTGGTGGCCGTCGTGCACGGCGAACTGCTCGGCCTCGCGCCCTTCCCGACCGCCAACGGCGTCGTCGCGCGGGCGGCGGCCCGGTTGGCCGCGGTGGCCGCCGGCCTGGACCCCAAGGGCCTGGCCGTGCCCGAGGTCGGCCACCTCCGCCACGCCGCGACGTACCGGCAGGCGGCGACGGGCTTCGCCGCGGGCACCGCGGACGGGATCGCCGGCTGGCTGCGGCACTGCTGCGAGCAGTGGGAGGCCGGGGCGGCGGAGGGGCTGTCGATCGCGAACGCCCGGCAGTAGCGGCGACCGGACGTGAAACGGGCGGCACACCCGCGAGGGATGTACCGCCCGTCATCGCGCGAACGCCAGGTTTCCAGGCGTGCACTACGTGTCGTGGAATGGCCTCGGCGGCCGGTGGTCCGGGTCCGCAGGCCCACGACGACATGCCTCCCGCGGCGTGCTGTGCGTGGAGTGTCCCGTCGGTCGCGCACGGAGCCCGATCGGGGTGGACGGGTGCTTCTCTGCCGCACCGCCCCTGGCCTCACGAGGTCCGTGACACCTTTCTAGTACGTGACCCCGGGCACAGCAAGACCTCCGATCCGGTGCACCGGTTCAGCTACGGACGGTGGCGATCACCCCACCGAACGACTCGTCCGGCGGTGCCCGTACCAGCCGGCGGCGAGCAGGCCGGCCGCCCCGACCGCCGCCACCGCCGTCCGCGCGGGGGAACGCAGCTTGGGGCGCAGCGCGACGGGGTGGGCGAAGGTGAGCACCGGCCAGCCGCGCCGGATCGCCTCCCGGCGCAGCGCCCTGTCGGGGTTGACCACGGTCGGGTGGCCCACGGCCTCGAGCAGCGGCAGGTCGGTGATCGAGTCCGAGTAGGCCCGGCAGTCCTCGAGCCGGTAGCCGCGCTCGGCGGCGATCCGGTGGGCGGCCTCGGCCTTCTCGGCGCCGTAGCAGTAGTACTCGACCTCGCCGGTGTAGCGGCCGTCGACGGCGGTCATCCGGGTGGCGACGGCGCAGTCGGCGCCCACCATCGCCGCGATGGGCTGGACGACCTCCTCCCCCGACGCGGACAGCACGACGACCTCGTCGCCGTTCGCCCGGTGCTCGGCGATCAGCTCGGTGGCCTCGGCGTAGACCATCGGCTGCACGATCTCCAGCAGCGTCTCGGCCACGATCGACCGGACGTGGGCGACGTCCCAACCGGTGCACAGCGCGGTGATCCGCCGGCGCAGCAGGTCCATCGTGCCGGCGTCGGCGCCGGAGAGCACCAGCAGCAGCTGCGCGTAGCCGCTGCGCAGCGCGGCCCGTCTGCTGATCAGTCCCTGGCGGCGGAACGGCCGGCTGAAGGCGAGCGCGCTGGAGCCCGCGATGATCGTCTTGTCGAGGTCGAAGAACGCCGCCGCGCGGCCGGTCGCCTGGCGGACGGGGAGCATGGGGTGCGGGCCGGACACAGTCGGCGAGCCTGCCAGAACGCCCCCGCGGGCGAGCGCGCCCCCGCCGCTCCATCCGGAGCACAGAACCTGAGCCGAGAGGCGGGCGTTATGGCCAGGTTGGGGCTACAGTTGTGCTGTCCGGACACGTCCGGGCGCTGGTTCAGCTCGACCCCCCGGAGCTGAACCGATGACGGCCCCCGCCAATCCCCCCTGGCGGGGGCCGTCCCATGCGCCGTCCGGCCATCGCCCGGCCGTGGCCGCCGTGGCGGGTCTCGGCTGCGGGGTCGGCCGTGGGTTACGGTCGGGGTGATCGCGCCTGGGGTCCCGCCCACCGCCCGCCGAGCCGACCGACAACCAGGGCCGTGGGGGCCGGACCGAGCGGCGCCAGGTCGTCCGCGCCGCGGGCATCCACAACCGGCGGGACGAAAGCCCTGAGGTCCCCGACGCCCGCCCGCAGGCGAGCCGACCCCAGGGAGCTCCGGTTGGCCACATCCCCGTCGCTGTCCCCCGGCATCGTCGCGGCGGTCCTTGCCGCCGCGCTGCTGCACGCCGCGTGGAACGCGATCGCGCACGGCACCCCCGACCGGCTCGTCGGCTTCGCGGTGATGGGCGTGACCGACGTCGTCGGCGGCGGGGCGCTCGCACTGGTGGGCGGGTTCCCGTCGGCGCAGGCCTGGCCGTACGTGGTCGCCTCGGCGGCCGTGCACGTCGGGTACAACCTGCTGCTGCTGGCCGGCTACCAGCTCGGTGAGTTCAGCCAGGTCTACCCGCTGGCCCGCGGCTCGGCGCCGCTGGTGGTCGCGGCGTTCTCGCTGCTCGTGCTGCACCGCGACCTCCCGGTGCTGCACCTGGCCGGGATCGTCGCGGTGTCGGCGGGGCTGATCGCGCTGGTGCTGGTGGGCGGTCGCCCGCAGCGGGCGCAACTGCCGGCGGTGGCCGCCGCGCTCGCCACCGGCCTGGCCATCGCCGGCTACACGGTCATCGACGGCATCGGCGTCGGGCTGGGACCGCTGCTGGGCTACATCGGCTGGATGTTCCTGCTGCAGGGCCCGGCGATGCCGATCGTGGCCGCGGTGCGCAGGCGCGGGCGGCTGGTGGCCGCGCTGCGCGGGTCCACGGCCAGGGGGCTGGCCGGCGGGACGATCGCGATGCTCGCGTACGGGATCGTGCTGTGGGCGCAGACGAGCGGCGCGCTCGCCCCGATCGCCGCGCTGCGGGAGAGCAGCATCGTCTTCGGCGCGCTGATCGGGGTGGTGTTCCTCGGGGAGCGCCTGGGGGGCAGGCGGGCGGTCGCCGCGGCGGTCGTGGTCGCCGGGGTCGTCGCGCTGGCCACCCCCAGCCAGCTTATCTGAGCCCGCCGACATATCCGCTGCTCAGCAGCGGTGGGGCCGCGAGTTGTCCACATCGACCCCCAGTTGTCCACAGGTTGGGGATCCACCCGTGGAAGCCCGTTCCCCGGCCGCACCCTGGTCGTCGGCGCCCCCGATCCGGGGCGCCGGACGAGAGGAGGCGCGAGATGGCGCAGAGCGCGGGCGAACGACGCGGCCTGGTGATGGTGTCCGACCCGGACCTGCTGGACGCGGTCCTGCGGCTGGCCGCGGCGGCCGGCTGCGAGCTGCACCGCAGCGTCGACGCGATCCAGGCCCGCACGACCTGGACGCAGGCTCCCGTGGTGCTGCTCGACGGCCCGGCGGCGCGCGAGTGCGCCGGCGCGGGGCTGCCCAGGCGGCCCGGGATAGTCGTGGCGGTCCGCGGCGAGCCGCCGCCCGAGATATGGCGCGACGCCGTGACCGTCGGCGCCGAGCACGTCATCAGCCTGCCGCAGGCCGAGTCCTGGCTGGTGGGCGCGCTCACCGAGGCCGCGGAGGGCCGACCCCGCCGGGGGTCGGTGCTGGCCGTCGTCGGCGGCCGCGGCGGCGCCGGAGCGTCGGTGCTGGCCGCGGCGGTCGCGGTC
>NZ_JAHDTH010000378.1 GCF_018531445.1 Pseudonocardia lacus | reverse complement strand
GCCCAGGCGCTG
This sequence comes from Pseudonocardia lacus, assembly GCF_018531445.1. Taxonomy (GTDB): domain Bacteria; phylum Actinomycetota; class Actinomycetes; order Mycobacteriales; family Pseudonocardiaceae; genus Pseudonocardia; species Pseudonocardia lacus. The sequence goes on along the minus strand of NZ_JAHDTH010000378.1, from coordinate 3,668 downwards.
GTCCGCGAGGGGCTGCGCAACGTGGCCGCCGGCGCGAACCCGATGGCCCTCAAGCGCGGCATCGAGAAGGCCGTCGAGGCCGTCTCCGAGGCCCTGCTGAAGTCGGCCAAGGAGGTCGAGACCAAGGAGCAGATCGCGGCCACCGCCTCGATCTCCGCCGCGGACTCGACCATCGGTGAGCTCATCGCCGAGGCCATGGACAAGGTCGGCAAGGAAGGCGTCATCACGGTCGAGGAGAGCCAGACCTTCGGTCTGGAGCTCGAGCTGACCGAGGGCATGCGGTTCGACAAGGGCTACATCTCGCCCTACTTCGTCACCGACGCCGAGCGCATGGAGGCCGAGCTGGAGGACCCCTACATCCTCCTGGTCTCCTCCAAGATCTCCACCGTGAAGGACCTGCTCCCGCTGCTGGAGAAGGTCATGCAGACCGGCAAGCCGCTGGCGATCATCTCCGAGGACGTCGAGGGCGAGGCCCTGGCCACCCTGATCGTCAACAAGGTGCGCGGCACCTTCAAGTCCGTCGCCGTCAAGGCCCCGGGCTTCGGCGACCGCCGCGAGGCGATGCTGACCGACATGGGCATCCTCACCGGCGGCGAGGTGATCTCCGAGAAGATCGGCCTCAAGCTGGAGAACGCCGACCTGTCGCTGCTGGGCCGCGCCCGCAAGGTCGTGGTCACCAAGGACGAGACCACCATCGTCGACGGTGCCGGCGACGCCGACCAGATCGCCGGGCGGGTCAACCAGATCCGCGCCGAGATCGAGCGCACCGACTCCGACTACGACCGCGAGAAGCTCCAGGAGCGCCTGGCCAAGCTCGCCGGCGGCGTCGCGGTCATCAAGGCCGGTGCCGCCACCGAGGTCGAGCTCAAGGAGCGCAAGCACCGCATCGAGGACGCGGTGCGCAACGCCAAGGCCGCGGTCGAGGAGGGCATCGTCGCCGGCGGCGGCGTCGCCCTGATCCAGGCCGGCGCCGGGCTGTTCGAGGGCCTGGGCCTCGACGGTGACGAGGCCACCGGGGCCAACATCGTCAAGGTCGCCCTGGAGGCGCCGCTCAAGCAGATCGCGATCAACGCCGGTCTCGAGGGCGGGGTCGTGGCCGAGAAGGTCCGCGGGCTCAACTCCGGTGAGGGCCTCGACGCCGCCACCGGCGAGTACAAGGACCTGATCGCCGCCGGGATCATCGACCCGGCCAAGGTCACCCGCTCGGCCCTGCAGAACGCCGCGTCGATCGCCGCGCTGTTCCTGACCACCGAGGCCGTCATCGCCGACAAGCCGGAGAAGTCCCCGGCCCCGGCCGGCGACCCGACCGGTGGCATGGGCGGCATGGACTTCTGAGTCCGGCACCACCGCAGTACCCGCACGTCCCGCAGGGGCGGCACCCGAGATCGGGTGCCGCCCCTGCGGCGTTCCCGCCCGATCCAGCGAGGCGCGCGGCTCAGGAGTGCAGGGCGAGCACCGCGTCGGCCCGGACCCGCACCGCCTCGCGCAGCCAGGGCGGGTCCAGTGCCTCGACGTGCGGGGCCATCGTCCACACCACCCGCTCCGCGTGCCCCTTGCCCCCGAACCGCGCCCGCACCACCGTGCGCCCCGCGCCGTCCGGCTCCGCCGACCGCAGTTCGAGGAGCGCGGCGACCAGTTCGTCGAGCATGTCGTCGGGCACCCGGACGGTCGCCTCGACGCCGGGCAGCCGGGCCAGGAACTCGGTGCGGCGGCGCTCCCAGAGGGCCGCGACGTCGACGCCGTCGGGGCGGCGGGCCGGCTCGGGCGACTCCTCGGCGTCGAGGATGCGCGACACGCGGTAGGTGCGGTCCCGGCCGTCGTCCAGGCCGAGCAGGTACCACTGCCCCGCCGCCTCCACCAGGCCGATGGGGTCGACCGTGCGCCAGCGCGGCTCGGCGGGCGACGCCCCGGGCCGGGCGGAGGCGTAGCGCAGGTGGACGCGGTGCCCGGCGAACACCGCCCGCTGCACGATCGCCAGGTGCTCGACCGACGCCGGCTCCCGCACCCAGCCGCGCCGCGACACGTGCACCCGGTCCGCGGCGTCCGAGGCGCGGGCCCGGGACCCCTCCGGCAGCGCGGCGACGACCTTGCGGATCGCCGACGAGAACGCCGCGCCCATGCCCAGCGCGTCGGACGTGGCCCGGGCCGGGGAGGCCAGCAGCGCGACGGCCTCGTCCGGGGTGAGGCCGGTGAGGTCGGTGGAGAACCCCGGCAGCAGCGCGAACCCGCCGGCCCGGCCGCGCTCGGCGTAGACCGGGATGCCGGCGGCCGAGAGCGCCTCGATGTCGCGCATCACCGTGCGCCGCGACACCTCCAGCTCGGCGGCCAGCGCCGCGGCCGTCATCCGGCCGCGGTGGCGCAGCAGCAGGACGAGCGAGAGGAGGCGGTCGGCGCGCACGGGTCCAGATTCCCAGAAAAAGGTGCCATGAGATGACACCATTGGCCGGCAGGCTCCCGCTCATGACGAACCCGATCCCCGACGCCCGCCCCGCCTACCGCACGGCCCTGGACTGGGTCGGCTCCCTCGCGGCCGGCGTGCGGCCCGAGCAGCTCTCCGACCCGACGCCGTGCGACGACTACGACGTGCGCACCCTGCTCCGCCACCTGGTGACCACGGCCCGCCGGGCCGTCGCGATCGCCGAGGGGGGCTCCGCCCTGGACATCCCGACGATCTCCACCGATGTCGCCGACCACGACCTCGCCACCGCCTACGCGCAGGAGGCGAAGCGGGCCCTCGACGCGTGGTCCGACGACGCCATGCTGGCGGCCGAGGTCACCGTGCCGTGGGGCCGGATCACCGGCGGGCAGGCGGTGTGGGCCTACACGAGCGAGACCCTGGTGCACGGCTGGGACCTGGCCGTCGCGACCGGCCAGCCCTCCGAGGCCGACCCGACCGTGGCCGAGGCCGTCCTGGTGGCCGCCCGGCGCGCGATCCCCGCGGAGCCCCGCGGCGGCGACGTCCCCTTCGCCCCGCCGGTCGACCCGGCCCCCGGCGCGGGCCCGACCGAGCGCCTGGCGAACTGGACGGGGCGGCGCCGCTGACCCGGATGGCTCGCCGTCAGTGCTGGAGGTAGGGGCGCTGCTGGTCGGCGTGGTGGTGGCGTAAGCGGCGGTGCCGTTGGCGGTCGGCGTCGCCCGCCGGCCCATCCCGCGGGGCTCGCGGTGCATTCCTGCTCGGGGGCGGTCAGCACGTGCGCGATGGCCTCGCTGACGCCCAGCGCGACCGCCGCGTCCGGCTTCGGCTGCCTGGTGTTCTTCCCGATGATGTTCGCCGCTGGCGTGTGGACGCCCGGCGACACCGTGCCGGAGCGATACACCAGGATTGTGTTCGGATACGATCATCATGTGCGCCCGCCGCCGACCAATCGCCTCATCATGCACTTCACGCATGTCGACAATTTATCGTCGATACTCGCCGGTGGTGAGATCCTTGCCGACTGCCTGGTCAGGAGCAGCAGCAGCACGCGGGTGCGCGAGTGCGCCGATCCGAGCATCAAGCAGAGCCGACGAGACATCGACGTACGGGTTGCCCCCGGCGGCAAAGTCGGACAGTGAGGTGATCTCAGCAAGATCTGCGTAGCTCGATCTGCTCGAAATGGGTGAGCACTCGTGCGGCAGCGACGATGTCACCGATTCTCGACGGGCTTGCGGTGGTGTGGCGTAGAGCG
>NZ_JAHDTH010000377.1 GCF_018531445.1 Pseudonocardia lacus | reverse complement strand
GGACCGGTCGGCCCGGCCGCGCGGGCGGCGGAGAGGACCCGCTGCCGGCGCCCGGGCCGCAGCCGGACGCGATCACCGGCAGCGGCTCAGGCAGCATCGGCAGCGGCCGCCCGCGGTCCGGCTCCGAGACCGCGGCCAGCGGACCGAACCCGGCCGTGCACGAGCCGCCGGCGCCGGATGTGAGCACCCGGTCCACCGAGGGCAAGCCCACCGAGGCGCCCGTCGAGGTCACCCGCAACGACGCCCCGAACCCGGGGCGGGGCCCGCCGCCGTCGGCGGCGACGCCCGACACCGCGGCCGGTCAGCCGACCGCGAGGTCCCGGTTCAGCTTCGGCAAGAACCGGGAGGTTGCCGAGCAACGCACCACGGCCCGTTACCGGGACGCGCTCGCGCAGGTGCGGCAGCGGATCGACGAGCTGATCCCCACCGGTGGCGATGGCCTGCGGACCGTGGACGTCGCCGCGCTGCGCACGCAGGTCGAGCGGCTGCTGGACGGGACGGAGCCGAACCGGACCGCCGTCGACTGCGTGGCGACCGGCTGCGCGCTCGTCGAGGCGGCCACCGGCACGCGCCCGCGCGCCGAGCAGATCATGGGCGCCCTGGCGATGTTGGACGGCCGGGTCGTCGAACAGCTCACCGGCGAGGGCAAGACGCTCGCGATCGCGGTCGCCGCGTTGGCCAAGATCATCGAGGGTGGGCCGACCGGGCGGGTGCAGATCCTCCTGAACCGCGACGGCCTCGTCCCGGAGATGGAGCGGACGCTGCGGGTGGTGGCCGAGCTGATGGATCTGCCCGACCTCACCGTCGCGACCGTGCGCGGGGGGCAGCCTGGCGGCCGGGAGCAGGCGTACCAGGCGCGGATCACCATCGGGGCGTGGAGCGAGTTCGTCTTCGACCAGCTCTACCGGACCGACGCCGGGCAGGCGGGTTCGCCATGGCCGCAAGGGCCGCTGTACCGCCTCGTCGACGAGATCGACCTGCTCAAGGAGGAGCTGTACAACCGCCACCGGATCGGCCACTACACCGGCGCGCTGACGGTGTCCGTGGACGACCTGATGAAGGCGGCCGAGATCGCCGCGCACCTCGACCCGTGGGTGCACGTGCAGGGCAGGGGTGGCGGCACGTGGCTGACCGACGCGGGCTGGGAGGCGGTGGGCAGCAGGCACGGTGAGGGCCTGTCGCCGTCGCAGTCGGCCGCCTTGCGGCGGCAGGTGGAGGAGGCGCTGGCCGCCAGCCGGATGACCCTCGGCGTGGACTACGTCATCGAGAACCGCGTGGTCGTGCCGATCGACCGGGTGCACGGGGACGCGAAGCCCGGCCAGCGCTACAGCGGGGGCCTGCACCAGGCACTCGAGTACAAGCACCGGGGTGACGGGGTCCGGGTCCGGTCCGGCATGCGCACCGTCGGCGAGATGACGGTCGTCGACCTGCTGCGCGCCGGCGGTGACTTCGGCGGGGCGACCGGCACCATCGGCGACGCGCTCGCGACGTTCCGGATGCTCGGCAAGGAGGTCGACTACGTCCCGCCGCACGTGCGGCCGCAGCGCGTCGACCTCGATCCGCGGGGCTTCGCGACGGCGGAGGCGAGGAACGCCGCGGCGGTGGCCAGGGTGCTGTCGCTGCGCGCCGCGCACGGGGCTGACGGACCGGTGGACCCGGTGCTGCTGGTGGCGGGCTCGATCCCGGAGGCGGAGGCGCTCGGGAAGGCGCTCACCGAGGCCGGGGTGGAGCACCGGGTGCTGACCGCTCGCCAGCAGGACATGGCCAACGCCCCGGAGACCATCGCTGCGGCGGGCCTGCCCGGAGCGGTGACCGTGGCCACCAACGTGATCGGCCGCGGGGTCGACATCAGGCTGGGCGGCGATGTCCGAGCGGTGTACCGGCAGTTGCTGGACGAGCGCCGGCAGCAGCCGGGCGAGCCGACCGCTGCCGAGCTCGATGCCTTGTGGCGGCAGGCGGACCAGCGGGTCACGGCGACCAAGGAGCGGCTGAACCGGCCGGGACGCGGCCTGCACGTGATCATCGCCGAGCTGCCGGCCTCGTCGCGGGTGGAGTGGCAGGCCCGCGGCCGGGCCGGGCGGCAGGGCGAGCACGGCTCGTCGGAGGTGCTCTGGTCGCTGGAGGACCGCGCCGTCCAGCAGCTGACCAACCCCGTCCACCGGGCGCCGGGTGTGCAGGAGGCGCCGGGGATCACCGGGGAGCTGGTCGGCCCCGCCTACGACGCGCTGGTCGCGCGGGTTCGGCTGTACGCCGAGGCGGAGTCCGGCGGCGCGGTCACCACGCGTTCCGCCGAGACCCCGGTGCACATCACCGCCTCGGCCGCCGACCAGGCGCTGTGGAACGCGACCCGCACCGCCGGGCTCGACCGCGCCCAACTGGCCGCGCTGTACCGCGGCGAGCCGCTGCCGGGGGCGACGGTCGCCGCGGACGTGCTCGAAAGGGCGCAGGCGGACGCCCGGTCGGCGATCGACCGGTCGACCACGGCCGAGGGGCGGGCCGCGCTGCAGCGGCTGACCGAGCTCATCCCGCAGCGGGAGCAGGCGCCGCACCGGTTCACGGATGAGGAGCTGGCCGCGGAGCTGGTCGAGGTCGTCCGGCTCGCCCAGACGTTCACCGAGCTGGAGCGCGCCACGGAGCTCGGTGGCGCGCTGGGGATGGGACCGGCGGAGCTCGCGGCCACGGTCGCGGTGGCCGGGCGGCTGCTGGCCGAGCGGGAGGCGGCGGGTGCGGCGGCCCACGCGGGCGATCGCGAGCCGCTGCGGCTGCACACCCTGGAGCCCCGGGCGCTGCAGGCGTTGCACGAGTACGCGCGTGGTGTCCCGCGGGCCGCCATCGCCGAGCACCTCGGCGTCGCGCCGGACGAGGTGGGTCCGATCGTCGACGGCGCGGTGCAGGCGCTGCGCGACGCTCCCGGCCGTGGTGTCCGCACCCTGCAGGCGGAGCGCGACACGGCCCTTGCCCGGCTCGGGCACGGCCCCGGCAGCTGGTCGGAGGTGCGCACGTCGCTGCGGACGGTCGAGGACGACGTCCTGTGGCCGGTCGAGGTGCCGCTCTGGGGCCGGGAGGACCGGATCGAGGAGCTGATCGAGCAGCTGCCGGAGGGCCTACGGGACGAGGCGTACCGGGCACTGGTCGGCGACTCGGCGTCGAGCGGGGCGGGGATCACCACGATCTCCCGGGTCCGGGGGACGTCGACGGCCGCCCTGCGCGCCGCCGGGGTGCCCGACCCGGTCATCACCGCCGTCCGCGCCGTGCTCGGCGAGCACACCGCGGCGGACACCCAGCGGGCCGGCCAGCAGCGCGTCGCCGGCCCCCTCCGCCCGGAGGAGTGGACCGAGCCGCGGGTGCGGGCCGCGCTGCTGTCCGCGCTCGGCCTGCCGGACGGATCCGAGATGGCCGGTCTCGACCTGCCGGTCCTGCTGCAGCTGGCGGGCTTCACGCGCGCCGATGCGCTGTGGGCGGTCGCCCCGGACAACCTGCTGGACAGGGCCCGATCGACGGAGGAGGGACTCACCGAGGCCGAGTGGACCACCCTGGCCGCCCACGCCTCCGGGGCGCTGCGCGGGCTCGTCGGGCCTGGCACGGAGCTGGCCGCGCTCGCGGTCCTGGCCGAGCTGGCCCCGCCCGCGGCGCCGGCGGACCCGCCGACGTCCGGTGGCGCGCCCACCGGACCGGGCCGCGGCC
>NZ_JAHDTH010000376.1 GCF_018531445.1 Pseudonocardia lacus | reverse complement strand
GACGGCCGCCGGCCGGCCCCCAACGGCGCCGCGGCCCCGCAGCAGCGCCGCCCGGCGCCGGGCGCCCCCCAGCCCGGCGGCCAGCAGGCGACCCTGCAGCAGTCGTCCCAGTCCCAGTCCCAGTCGAGCACCCAGACCAAGTCCGACCGACCCACCCCGGCCCGCCCGCAGCCCGCCGCCCGCTGATTCCGGGCGCGGGCCTCCGCCGCCGCGCACACCTACTGGTCGCCGTGCACGCCTCACGACATGTGCGCGGCGACCAGGGGGTGTGCGTGGCGACGGCCGGTGTGCGTGGCCGTCAGAGCTGCGCGCGCTCCATGTCCGGCTCCACCACCGGCACCTCCTCGCCCCGCGCGGCGAGCCTGCGGTTGCGCACGATGCTCGACACCAGGGCGCCCACGATGAACACCACGCCGAGCAGGCCGGTGACGACCTCGTTCACGTGGTAGCCGATGCCGACCAGCAGGATCACCGACAGCGCGCCGATCGCCCAGTGCGCGCCGTGCTCCAGGTAGACGTAGTCGGCGAGGGTGCCCTTGCGGACCAGGAACACGGTCAGCGAGCGGACGAACATGGCGCCGATCAGGCCGAGGCCCAGCGCGATGATGATCGGGTCGGTGGTGATGGCGAAGGCGCCGATGACGCCGTCGAAGGAGAACGCGGCGTCGAGCACCTCGAGGTAGAGGAACAGGAAGAAACCGGCCTTGCCACTGGCCTTGGCCAGCCGGGACGGGCCGGAGCCGCCGCGGGCGGGCTGCTCGTCGCGCTCCTCCAGCTTCTCGATCTGCTGCTCACCGGCCTGCTCGAAGAAGTCGCCCAGGCCGTTGACCCCCAGGTAGGTGACCGCGCCCAGAGCGCCGGCGACCAGTACGACCGCGGGCTCCTCGGCCAGGAACTCGGCGAGCAGCACCAGCGCCACGAGCGCGATGACGATGGAGAGCCGGTTCAGCTGCCCGATGCGGGCCAGCGGCTTCTCCAGCCAGCTCATCCAGGTGTGCTCGCGCTCCTCGAAGATCCAGTCCAGGAACAGCATGAACAGGAACATGCCGCCGAACGCCGCGATCTGCGGGTAGGCCTCGCCGAGCAGCGCCGCGTAGCTGGTCGGGTCGTCCTCCGGCCGGCGTTCGAGGGCGAGCGTGAGCGCCTCGACGGGGTTCAGCTCCGCCGTCACGGCCACGATGACCAGCGGGAACACCAGCCGCATGCCGAACACGGCGATGACGATGCCGATCGTGAGGAAGATCTTCTGCCAGAACGCGTCCATGCGCTCCAGCACGGTCGCGTTGACGACCGCGTTGTCGAACGACAGCGACACCTCCAGCACGCCGAGGATGGCGCACAGGACGAGCGCCTCCCAGCCGCCGTACCCGAAGGCGACCGCCAGCGACACCGCGGTGACCGCGTAGGACCAGCCGAATATCCGAAGGTTCATGCAGCGCTCGTCCGTTCCGTCTCCGGTCCCGATGGGCGCCCGCGCCACCCCGCAGGCGATCGGCGCCGGCTGGAGGCGCAGCGACGCCCGCTTCGTGTCTATCGTCCGACATGTCCGTTTGGTCGGCGTAAGCGGGTGGGTCGGCGACCGAGGGCACACGCACGACGGCCCCCTCCGCGGAGGGGGCCGTCGTCCGGAGCGGGTCAGCCCGCGGACACCAGGACCTCGTCGAGCACCCCGCGCCGCACGTCGGCGACCAGGTCGGCCAGCTGGGCCACGCTCATCTGGATGCGCTGCCCGAAGTCGTCGGTGATCACCACCCGCTTCTCGGGCGCGGCCGCCTCGTCGACGTAGAGCTCCGGGCACCCGCAGTTGCACTGTCCGCAGAAGGTGGCGATGTGGCGCATGGCGTCCCCGTTCGGGTCGTGTCGCGTGTGGGTCGATCGGACCGGGCCGCTCCAGGGTCGGGCACGGGTCGACCGACGCACCAGGCCCCCGACTCCGCCGTGTCCCCCGATTCGCCCGCACGGAGCAGAAGGCGACCGCGCGCGGCGACCGGCGCCGGGGCCGTCCGGACGCGCCGGACGCCCGGCAGCCGGGGCCGCGCCGGTCGGGTGAGGAGCCGGGAGCCGGGGGTCAGACGTCGAACTCGCCGGCGCGCACGCCGGAGAGGAAGGCCTTCCACTCCGTCGGGGTGAACGCCAGCACCGGGCTGCGTTCGCCCAGCTTGGTGTCCCGCACGCCGATGTAGCCGGGAATGGTGGCCACCTCCACGCAGCCGCCGTTGGCGCCGCCGCTGAACGTCGCCTTGTGCCAGTTGTCGGCCGCGGATAACGCCGCGACCGCGTCGTCGTGTCTCATGCTGATCACAGATCCTTCGCGATCTCGTCCAGGAGCGCCGCTGTGCGCCCCGGCTTGGCCGCCTGCACCTGCAGCCGGGTGAGATCATTACGGTACTGCAGGATCTGCTCGGATTCCTCGTAGTAGTGCCCCCTGATCCGGTCCTCGACGAATACACAACCGGGGTAGTTGTGCAGTTCCGGGGGCGCGGAGAGTATCTGGAACGTACCTTCCGTGCCCACGTGCGCACCCGCTGTCAGCGGCAGCACCTGGATCTCGATGTGCGGGCGTTCGGAGAGCTCGCGCAGGTGTTCGAGCTGGGCGCGCAGCACGTCGGGACCGCCGACGGTCCAGCGCAGCGCCGGCTCGGCGATGACCGACCAGATCTGCGGGGGGTGCTCGCGGGCGAGGATCTCGCGCTGGCGCGCCATCCGCAGCTCCACCAGCTTGTCGACCTCGGCCGGGGCCAGTTCGGGGCGCCCGACGCGGATCAGCTCGCCCGCGGTGTCGGCGGTCTGGAACAGCCCGGGCACGACGTAGGCGTCCCAGCTCTCGATCTGCACGGCGCTGCTCTCCAGGCCGAGGAACAGGTTCAGGTGGTCGGGCACCGAATCGCTCATCCCGATCCACCAGTCCCGCCCGCGCTTGGCCCGGGTGCGCAGCTCCTGGAAGAACTCCTGGCGTTCCGGGACGCCGTACAGCTCGAGCAGCCGGTCGAGCTCCAGCGGTTTCGGGAGGGTGCGGCCGACCTCGATGTGCCCGATGTTCTGCGGGCTGCCCTTGACCGCCGCGGCGGCCTGCTCGCGGCTGATGCGGCGCTTCTCGCGGAGCCGCCGCATCTCGACGGCGAACCACCACTTCAGCGCCGTGGTGCTCCCGGACGACGACGATGCGACCATGGTGCCCAACCTCCTGTGGTCACACTACGCGCACGCTCATTCACTCCAAGGAACGATCCCGGTGCGGCGTTCGCCAGATGTAGCGTGCTCACTATGAGTCCGGGGCACGAACGGTGCACTTTGTCCGCCACCCGGAGCCGGCGACGGCTCGACAGCGACGCCCCCCGACCTGTCGAGCCGTCGCCCACCACCACCCGATGAACGGCGCGTACCACCTGCAGGCCAGGCGCACGATCTGCGGCGGGGCCGGGCGGCGCACGGAGGAGACCCGCCTCGCCGAGGCCGACGACCTCGACACCGCCACCAGCACCGCCCGCGCCCTCGCCGCGGACGGGTTCACCGTGTGGATCTTCCGGCGCACCGTCCGCCCCCGGCTCAGCGCGGCGCCGCACCCGCTGCGGCTGGTGACGACGGTCGGCCCGCCGGAGGCCGAGGCCGAGGACCGCCCCGGCCGCCCCGAGCGCCGGCCGGTCCGGCCGGTCGTGCCGCGGGTGCACCCGGCGGCCGGCCACCT
>NZ_JAHDTH010000375.1 GCF_018531445.1 Pseudonocardia lacus | reverse complement strand
AACACCCACGCAGTAATCACCAGAGAGCCGGATGCGAGGAAACCCGCACGTCCGGTTCGGGCCGGGGGCCGCCGGAAAAGGACCCGCCACAGCGGCGGGCACCTCGCCGGCGGCCTACCGGGGCGCGCCACCAGCGCACCGGACCGCACCCCCGGTACGGTCCGTGCGGTGGCCGACTGGCGGGACGACCGCATCGGATCGGCGTTGCGGGGCGAGAACCCCACCGTCCTCGCCCGGATGCCCGGCGGGTTCGCCGTCACGGGGGACCCGCAGTGGCTGCCCGGGTACTGCCTGCTCCTGACGGACCAGCCGGGCGTCGAGCGCCTGTCGGAGCTCTCCCGCGCCGAGCGATCGGACTTCCTGCACAGCATGGCCGACCTCGGTGAGGCGGTGGAGCGGGCCTGTCGCGCGTCGGACCCGGCGTTCCGCCGCGTGAACCTCGAGATCCTCGGCAACGCCGACCCCTACCTGCACGCGCACGTCTGGCCGCGCTACGGCTGGGAGGACGCCGAGCTCGTCGGCCGGCCGGTCTGGCTGTACCCCGCCGGGAAGTGGCGGGATCCGAGCACCCGGCTGGGGCCGCGGCACGCCGCGCTGCGGGCGGCGATCGCGACGCAGCTGCTGGCCCCGGGGTGAGGAGGCGGGGTGCGGCCACAGATCCTGGCGCGGTCGTTCCCGCCCGCCGACCGCGCACCCGGGACCCTGGGCGTCACGGGGACTCCCAGAACTCGCGGAGCCGTTCCGGGGTGCCGGTGCCCCGCAGCAGCACCCAGCTCGACGTCTCCGGGTGGTCGGCGTAGAGCTGGGGGACGTCGTCGGGGGCGTAGCGGTAGCTCAGCAGCAGCCCGGCGGGTCCGGTGCCGCCGGGCGGGCGCCACTCACCGGACCGGAGCGAGCCCGGGACGGCCGTGGTCCCGGACCGGAACGCCGCCCGGGTCTTCTCGAACGTCGCGGCGTTGCGGTCCCGGACGAACAGCGCCTCGACGCCGTCGGCCAGGCCGCACCGCACCTCCTCCGCCGAGGAGGCCAGCTGCTCGGCCGCCGGCCGCGCTCGGCAGGACCGGCCGTCGGTGTGGGGCTCGGCCAGCGCCCAGAGGGTGCCGGACCGGAACGCCGGACCGGGCAGCTCCGGCAGGGCCCGCGGGACGCCGCGGGCGTCGACGGCGGCGAGCAGGTCGGGCAGCGGGAGCGCCGCGGCCGTCGCGGTCGCGCTGACCGGCCGCGGGGTGGTGCTGTCCCAGTACACGGTGGCCGCGCCGGTCGCCGTCTCGGACAGCACGGACACCGAGTCCGGCTCGCCGGTCGTGGCCCAGCGCGTGGTGGCGGGGCCGCGGGTGCTGCTGGTGGCCCGGTGCGCGTCGAGCGCGGCGCGGTCGGCGTGGCTCACCAGCAGCAGCGTCCACGCGCCGAACGAGCAGCCGACGGCCTCGGCCTGACCGGGCTGCGGGACGTGGGGGGCGCAGGTGAGGACCCCGGCGAGCAGGGTCGCGCCGAGCGCGCGGTAGCGCTGGGCGACCTCGTCGACGGCGTACGGGTCGACAGGCGGCGGGGTCGGCGCCGTCGCGAAGCGGGGAAGCACCGCGACGAGGCAGGCGACGAGCGCGAGCACCCCGGCGAACAGGGCGATCCCCACGATCCGGCGCCGCTCGGGAGCCCGGCCGGTCCGCCCGGCGTCCCACCGGATCCGGGGCGGCGGCTCGGGCGAGGCCATCACTCCCGCCAGAAGTCCAGGAGCTGGTCCTGGGTGAGGTCGGGGTGGGAGATCAACGCGACGCAGCGGGTGCTCTCGTCGTCCCAGTAGATGTGGGCGTCGCCCCCGGCCACCGGGACGTACTCCGCGAACTGGCCGCGGCCGGCCGTGCCCTCCTCGAACCCCCACGTGCCGACCCCGCGCAGGGTCCCCGGCACCTTGCCGGCATCGGACCCGGCGGCCGTGCGCCTGCCGATGAGCCGGTCGTAGGTCGCCAGCTGGACGAGCTCGGCGGTGACGCCGTTGGGGAGCGTGCAGCGCACGGCGTCCACCGCGCCGGCCCGGGCCGGGTCGCCCGCCGGCACCGGGGCGCACCGGGCGCCGTCGATCCCCACCGACTCGGCGGTGAACCGCCACAGCTCGCCGGAGGCGAACTCCGGGCCGGGTGGCTCGGGCCGCGTCGCGGTGGCCGCGCCCCGGTCGTCGTAGCGGGCCACCAGGTCGAGCAGGCCGAGCTGCTCGGTGGCGATGCGGGCGCTGACCGGGCGGGGCAGGGTGGTGTCCCAGTAGACGGTGGACCCGGTGCCGGTCTCGGCCATGGCGAAGGCTCCGTCGGCCTCCACGGAGCGGGCGCTGCGCAGCGGCTCCGGGGCCTCGGCCAGCGAGCGGTCGCGCTCCTCGACCAGCCGGCTGGCGGTGTCGTAGCTGGTCAGGGTCATCGTCCAGCGATCGAACGCGCAGCTGACCACCTCGGTCCGGCCGGGCTGCGGCGCGCCGCGGGCGCAGGATGCGGCGCCGTCGAGCAGCGTCGCGCCCAGTGCCCGGTACCGCAGGGCCACCTGGTCGACGGCGAACCGGTCCGGTGTGGCGGGCACGGGTGCGGCGCCGAGCAGCAGGACCGCACCGAGCGCGGCCGTCCCGCAGGCGACCAGCACGGCAACCGCGAGGAGCGCGACCCGCCGTCGCCTGCGGGGGCGGGCGCCGGCGCCGTCCCAGCGGACCCGGAACCCGGACCCGTCGACCGCCGCGAAGGCCGCCACCGCCCCGCGGACCCTCTCGGCGGTCAGGTCGCTCGCCGGACCGGCTCCGGCGCACACGGTGCGGGTCGCGGTGTCGATCACGGCGTCGAGCACCGGACCGGTCGGGTCGACCGCCCGCAGGTCGCGGACCACGCCGCAGCCGGCCACCGCGGTCAGCAGCTCGACGTCGTCGGCGGTGATCCCGTCGACCGACCGCAGCGCCGCGCGCAGCGCCACCGGGTCGTGCAGCGCCCCCGGCCCGTACCGGGCGACGACCTGGTCGAGGCCCTGCAGGAGGGCGGGGTCGGCGGGGCCCACCGCGGGCCTCCCGCCGGGCGGCGCCGTCATCGGCGCGGGTCGGCCCAGGCGGACCGCAGCGCATCCAGGTCGGCCTCGGGGTCGCCGCTGGGGACGTCGAGGCCGAGCAGCCCGACGCAGGCCGTGGCGTCCTGGTCGAACCACAGCAGCGGCAGCCCGTCCTCGTCGAGGTAGCGCACCCGGGTGCCCTCGCCGGGCCGGTCGCTCCCGGGCGGGATGCCCACCCGGGTGCCGACGGCCCGGTCGACGAACCGCCACCGCAGGGAGCGCACGGTCCCGAGCGGGGCGACGACGCCGTCCACGATGCCCTCGCGGACGGTCCGCATCAGGTCGGCGTTGAGGAACCGGGAGAACAACCCCACCCGGCCGTTGCCGAAGTCGCACGTCACCGACTCGGCGATGGTGACGCCGGCCGGCCGGCTGGTGCAGGTGGCGCCCGGACCGCCCAGGTAGGGCTCGGCCAGCGCGCGCAGGGCGGGATCGGCGAAGGCCGACAGCGGATCGGCCGGCTGGGCCGGGGTCGGGGTGGGCGACGGGGACGGCGTCGCCGCGGGTGCCGCGACGGCGTCCGCGGCGGGCCGCGGTTCCGTCGGCCCCGGCCGCAGCAGCACGTACCCGCCGGTCCCGACGAGCAACGCGACCACGACGGCCGCCACCGCCGCCCGGCCGACCCGACGACGAGG
>NZ_JAHDTH010000374.1 GCF_018531445.1 Pseudonocardia lacus | reverse complement strand
GACCACCCGCATCGCCGCCGGCCAGACCGTGCGCATCCGGCGGGCGCCGACGCCGCCGCCGCGCCCCGAGGTCACGCCGGCCCCGCCGCGCCCGGAGGCCGACCCCGACGCCACCGAGACGATCACCAGCCCGCGCTCGTCCGGCGGCGGCCGCGGCCGGCTCGCCCTGCTGTCGGCCATCGTGGTCTTCGGTCTGCTGGTGGTGGCCTCCGCGGTGTTCCTGCCCCGGCTGCTGGCGGCGGGCGGCGCGCCGTTCACGCAGGTCGCGGCGATCCCGGTGGGCGTCGCGCCGGCGGAGGTCGCGCTCTCGCCCGACGGCACCCGCGCCTACGTCACCAACCTCGGCGCCGACACCGTCTCGGTCGTCGACACCGCCGCCGCGACGACCGTGGGCGAGCCGATCCCGGTCGGCGACATGCCCAACAGCGTGGCGGTCAACCCCGACGGGACGCGCGTCTACGTCACCAACAACGGCTCCGACGACGTCTCGGTGATCGACACGGCCACCGCGGCGGTCGTCGCGACGGTGCCCGTCGGCCAGTTCCCCGACGGTCTCGCCGTCGCGCCCGACGGCTCCCGAGTCTACGTCGGCAACGCCGACTCCGACGACGTGGTGGTCATCGACGCGGCGACCAACGAGGTCACCGGGCCGCCGATCCCGGTCGGCGACAGCCCGTTCGGCCTGGCCATCAGCCCGGACGGCACCCGGCTCTACATCCCGGAGTTCGCCGCGGGCGCCTGCTCGATCATCGACACGGAGTCGGGCACCGTCATCGAGACCGTCGACGTCGGCGAGGGGCCGCTGGGGGCCGCGTTCAGCCCGTCCGGCGAGCGGCTCTACGTCACCAACCAGGCCGAGGGCACCGTCTCGGTGGTCGACACCGCCAGCCGGCAGGTGGTGGGCACCCCGACCGCGGTGGGCACCAAGCCGTCCGGTGTCGCCGTCACCCCCGACGGCAGCCGCGTGCTCGTCACCGTCCGCGACGACGACACCCTGGTCGTCCTGGACGCCGACGGCGCCCAGGTCGGCGACCCCGTGCCGGTCGGCGACGCGCCGGTGTCGGTGGTCGTGTCGGCCGACGGCACCCGCGTCTACGTCGTCAGCGAGCGGTCGAACGACCTGACGGTGCTGACCGTCGCGGAAGGCTGAGAGATGGGTCCGGGGGACACCGCCACCGTCGTCATCGTCCCGCCGCAGCCACCACGCTCCACCCGGCGCACGACGTTCCTGCTGGTCGGCGCGGTCACGCTGGTCGGGTTCGTGCTGCGGTTCACCCTGATCGACGCCAAGAGCCTGTGGCTCGACGAGGCGTTCAGCGTCTGGATCAGCAACCTCGACCCCGGCCACATCTGGCGCACCACCCTGCAGATCGACACCCACCCGCCGCTGTACTACTCGCTGCTGCACTTCTGGATCGACACCCGCAGCGGCGAACTGGCGCTGCGCAGCTTCTCCGCGCTGTTCTCCGCGGCCACGGTGCCGGTCCTCTACCTCGTCGGCCGGGAGGTCGGGGGGCGCTGGCTCGGCCTGCTGGTCGCGGGGCTGCAGGCCGTCTCGCCGCTGCACGTCTGGTACGCCCAGCAGGGCCGCATGTACGCGATGATGACGTTCTTCGCGGCGCTGGCGCTGCTCTGCATGGTGCGCCTGCTGACCGGCGGCCGCGGGGTCCGCGCGACGCTGCTGACCTGGGTCGGGTTCGTGGTGGCCACGGTGGCGACCATGCTCAGCCACAACACCGGCGTGCTGCTGCCGGCCACGCTCCTCGTGTTCACCGCGATCGTGGGCCTCGGCCGGCTCGTGGCCGCGTGGCGCAGGCCGTTCGACCCCGACGGGACCGCCCCGATGGGCCGGCTCGGCGCGGTCAGCCGCCCGGGCACCGACCTGCGGCTGTGGCTCGCCGGGCTTGCCGCGGTGGTGGTGCTCTGGCTGCCCTGGCTGCCGGGGTTCCTCGCCCAGAGCGGCCGGGTCGACGCCGAGTTCTGGATCCCGCCGCCGACCGGGCAGAAGGTCCTCGACCACGCCCGCGACCTGCTCAGCGCCTACGCGCCCGGCGCGCTGACGGTGCCGCTGCTCGTCGGCGGCGCGGTGCTGGTCGCGGTGGCCGCCTGGCACCTGCGCCACCGCCGGGAACTGCTGGTGCTGCTGGTGCTGCTGGTGGTCGGCCCGGTGGTGGGCGAGCTGCTGGTCAGCGTGCGCCGGCCGATCTTCTACTCGCAGACCCTCATCTGGACGTCGCTGCCGCTGACGGTGCTCGTCGGCGTCGGGCTGGCGCGCCTGCGGCCGCGACCGGTCATGGCCATGGCGACCGCGGCGCTGCTGGCCGTCAACGCGGTCTCGCTCGTGGCCTACTACCAGGCCGCCGGCACCGAGGACTGGCGGCGGGCCGCGCTCTACGTGGCCGACCGGGCCCGACCGGGCGAGGTGGCGCTGTTCAGCGCCGGGTGGACCGAGCTGGCCTTCGGCTACTACTACCGCAGCACCGGCGGCGAGCCGATCGAGATGCACGGGCTGCCCGTCGACCCGTTCGAGCGCGGCGTGCTGGAACCGAAGATGGCCGCCACCGACGTCCCCCGCCTCGACCAGCTCACCGAGGGCCGGCCGCGCGTGTGGCTGGTGCTCAGCCACGACGGCTACACCGACCCCGACCGCATCGTGACCGGCCGCCTCGGCGAGCACATGCACGTGGTCGAGCAGGTCGACCTGGCCGGGATGCGCATCCAGGCCTACGAGCCCGGCTGACCCCGTGCGACGATCGTGGCGGGCACGGCGTCCCCCGACCGGGTGCCGACGACCGCGGCCCGCGAACACGACGCGAGGGAACGACTGGCGTGGAGGGTGAGGTCTTCGGGCCGTACCGGCTCGATGCGTTGATCGGCTCCGGTGGCATGGGCGAGGTCTTCCGCGCCCGCGACACCGCCCGCAACCGGGTCGTCGCGCTCAAGCGCCTGCCCCGCCAGCTCGCCGTCGACGAGGAGTACCGGGCCCGGTTCCAGCGCGAGTCGGCGCTGGTCGCCCAGCTGCGCGAGCCGCACATCATCCCCATCCACGACTACGGCGAGATCGACGGCCAGCTCTACATCGACATGCGCCTCGTCGAGGGCAAGGACCTGGCCAAGGTCCTCGCGACGGGCGCGCTGGGCGTCGGCCGCGCCGTCGACGTCGTCTCCCAGATCGCCGACGCGCTCGACGCCGCCCACACCGAGGGGCTCGTGCACCGCGACGTCAAGCCGTCGAACATCCTGCTGGTCGGCCGGGCCGGCCCGGACGGGATGACGGTGACCGACCGCGGCGTCGCCTACCTGGTCGACTTCGGCATCGCCCGCGCCGTCGACGGCCCCACGCTCAGCGCCGCCGGGCTGGCCATGGGCAGCTCCGGCTACATGGCCCCCGAGCGGCTCACCGGCGACGACTGGGACCTGCGCGTCGACGTGTACTCGCTGGCCTGCGTGCTCTACGAGTGCCTCGTCGGCAACCGGCCGTTCCCGGCCAAGAGCCTGCCCGCGGCGATCAACGCGCACCTCAACACCCCGCCACCGCGGCCCTCCGAGCACCGCCCCGACCTGCCCGTCGGCTTCGACGAGGTGGTGGCGGTGGGCATGGCCAAGGACCCGGCCGAGCGCTACGCCTCGGCCGGGCGCCTCGCCGCGGCCGCCCGCGCCCTGCTGACCGCCCGCACCGGCTCCCAGCCGTTCCCCGTGCCCGCGACCGGCCCCGCCCCG
>NZ_JAHDTH010000373.1 GCF_018531445.1 Pseudonocardia lacus | reverse complement strand
GGCCGGCGACCACCGCCGCCGGGTCGTCGGCGCCCAGCGCCGCGTCGGGCGCGGGCTGCAGCCAGGGCACCGACGGGTCGGCCGCGCCGAGGGCGACCCGGTGGTCGTCCGCCGGCGCGCCGAGGCCCGAGGGCAGGGGGCGGCGGGAGCGCCGTTGCAGCGCGGTGAGGCAGGCGGTCGTGGCGATCCGGTGCAGCCAGCGGCGCACCGAGGAGCGGCCCTCGAACCCGCCGAACCCGCGCCACGCCCGCAGGTAGGTCTCCTGGACCAGGTCCTCGGCCTCGTGGATCGAGCCGAGCATGCGGTAGCAGTGCGCGAGCAGTTCCCGCCGGAACGGTGCGGTGAGCTCGGCGAACTCGGCGTCGGGGAGCATCAGCCGACCGGGTGCAGGCCGGCGGCGTCGAGCACGTGCTCCGGCGCCGCCGCGGGATCGGCGGCCACCTCCAGCACCGCCTCGCCGACCCGTTCCGCGGTGAGGACGGGCTGCATCGTGGCGACCAGGGCGTCCGGGTCGACGCCCTGCCGCGCGGCGTAGCCGGCGACGCCGACCGCCCCGACCCCGCCGGCCGGGGTCAGCTGCGGCAGCAGGGCCACGAACCGGATGCCGAGCCCGGCGCGCTCCGACTCGCCGCCCGCGTAGCTCGACAGGTGCCGCACCGCCGCCTTGGCCCCGCCGTACCCGCCGCTGAGCGGGGAGCCGTGCAGGGCGGCCCCGCTGGAGATCGTGACCACCCGGCTGCCCGGCGCGAGCGGTTCGCGCAGCGCCGCGCGGATCCAGCCGAACGCGTGCCGGGTGTCGACCTGCCAGTGCCGGCTGAAGCTCTCCCAGGTGTGCTCGTGCACCGGGGCCATGTGCGGGAGGGCGCCGGCGTTGAGCACGAGCAGGTCGGGGCGGTGCTCGTGGAGCACCCGGCGGGCGAGGTCCTCGTCGGTGGCGTCGGCGGGCAGCGCGGTGAAGCCGTCGCCGAGCTGGTCGCGCACGGCGCGCAGGTCGTCGGCGCTGCGGGCGATGCCGACGACGGGCGTGCCCGCGGCGACGAGCGCGGCCGCGACGGCGCGGCCGAAGCCGCGCCCGGCGCCGGTGACGACGGCGGTGCGGAGGGGATCGGGCATGGGACGCTCCCGGGGTGCTGGGTCATTGCTCCCTGTCGAGACCCGCCCCGGCCCGCGAACCCGTCACACACTCGCAGTGGCGTGCGTCACAGATCATCGCGCGTTGTGGAAGATGACCCCGAGGACGTGGCGCTGGCCGCTGTGCACGGCGCTCACCCCGTGCCGCATCGCCGCCCGGTGGTGGCCGCGGGTGCCGCGCCGCGGCCGGTGCCGCACCGGGAACACCACCGCCTCGCCCTGCCGGGGCCGCACGACCAGCGGCCGGGACTGCTGGCGCGGGCGCTGCTCGACGAACACGCTCTCGCCGCCGGTGAAGTCCTCGTCCGGGCGGCTGAGCATGACCAGGAACTGCAGCGGGAACGTCAGCTCGCCGTAGACGTCCTGGTGCAGGCAGTTGTGGCCGCCGGGGCCGTAGCGCAGCACCAGCGGGGTCGGCCGGGTCTGGCCGAGGTCGGCGCACTCGGCCAGCAGGTCGTCGAGGCGCTCCGGGAACGCGCGCTCGCCGAGCAGGCCCGCCCAGCGGTTCGCGATCGCGGCCAGCGGTGGGTAGAGCCGTTCGCGCAGCTCCCGCACGAGCGGCGGCAGCGGATCGGCGAAGTACCGGTAGGTGCCCTCGCCGAACGCGTGCCGGGCCATCACCACCGTGCTGCGGAAGCGCCGGTCGTCGTCGAACATCGCGACGACCTCCGCGCACTCGTCGGGGGAGAGCAGCGGCGCGGTGGCCGCCACGCCGTCGGCGTCGAGCCGGGCGCCGAGCCCGGTCCAGTCGAGATCGAACACGGGGCCCAGGGTCGTCGCGGGTGGGCGGCGGCGCTGGCGGGTTTCGGACGCCGCTACCGCAGGACGCCGACCGAGCGCGCGGCGGTGACCCAGCTGGGGAACTCCGAGAGCAGCCGGTCGTACAGGGTGGCGTCGGGCACGCGGTCGATGTCGTCGACGGCGAAGAAGCCGACGTTGTCGACCTTGCGCCCGGGCAGCGTGTCGAACCGCTCCAACACCCCGAAGTCGGCGCTGCCCAGCCCGACGAACTGCCAGAAGACCGGCTCGGTCGCCGCGGCCGTCAGCTGCTGCTCGATCTCCTTGTTGCGGTAGACGCCGCCGTCGGAGAAGAACAGCACCAGCGTGGGCTCCGGGACGGGGTGGAACTGCACGAAGTTCCGCACCTCGGCGATGACCTTCTGCTCCTCGTTCTGGATGCCGACGGTCTTCATGTCCAGCTGGCCCGGCTCCAGCCTGCGCTGCTTCATCATCGAGCCGACCCGCACGTGCAGCCGGATCCACTCGGGCAGCTCGCCCAGCTCGACGTCGGGCAGCCGGGCCGGGCGGGAGGCGAACGTCCAGGCCTGCATCTGGCCGTCGTCGTCGAGTTGGGCGGCGACGGCGGCCATCCGCTCCACGACGCGGCCGACGACGCCGTCGGCGTAGAGCCCGGTCATCGAGCCGGACGCGTCCAGGACCAGGACGACGCGGGCGGTGAGCCCGGCCGCGCCGCGCTTCTCCAGCGACACCGCGACCTGCTCCTTGCGCAGCGAGAGCCGCTTGCGCATGTCGACCGGCAGCTTCTCCTCCCCCTTGGTCAGCCGGATCCGCGACGGCGCGGGCGCGGGCGGCGCAGCAGGTGCGGCGGCGGGTGGGGCCTCCTCGGCCACGCTGATCCCGAAGTCGGTGGCCAGCCCGGCGAGCCCGGACGCGTAGCCCTGCCCGACGGCCCGGAACTTCCAGCCCCCGCCGCGCCGGTAGAGCTCGCCGCCGATGAACGCGGTCTCGGCGTCGGCGGTCATCGCGAAGTCGGCGATGACGGCGTGCCCACCGGCGTCGAGCAGCCGCAGCCGCAGGTCGCGGACCTGGCCGAACGTGCCGCCGTCGGCCGACGCGGCGAACACGACCTTGTCGACGCCGCCCTCCAGCCGGGCGATGTCGACGTGCAGCGCGTCGCGCGTGCCCTGCTTGCCCAGGTGCCGCACGGCGCCGGAGGGGTGGCCGGGCTGGTTGTAGAACACGAAGTCGGTGTCGTCGCGCACCTTGCCGGCGTCGGTGACCAGCAGGGCCGACGCGTCGACGTCGGGCGTCCCGGCCCCCGCGGCCCAGGACAGCTCCGCCCGCACCGCGGCCGCCGCGACCGGCACGTTCGCACCCTTGCTCAGGCTGGTCATGGGCCCGGATCCTGCCAAGCCCATCGGAGCAGGTCAGCGGCACCCCGGAGGATCACCCGGGGTGGTCGGGCGGTCACGACCCGGCGATGCAAATGCCACGTGCAGCGGCGCGATCCGTGTCACGACGCGCCGCCGTCGCCGGCCCGCGGCGGCAGGATGGGCCGGTGCGCAGCGGAGCGGAGAACGCGCTGACCGACGTGCCCGGGATCGCCGTCGGGCACGCCGAGGTCGCCGGCGGGTTGAGCGGCACGACCGTCGTCCTGGCCCCTCCGGACGGCGCGGTGGCCGGGGTGGACGTGCGCGGCGGCGCGCCCGGCACCCGCGAGACCGACCTCCTCGACCCGCGCAACACCGTCCAGCGCGTGCACGCCGTCGTGCTCAGCGGCGGCAGCGCGTTCGGGCTCGCCGCCGCCGACGGCGTCATGCACTGGCTGGAGGAGCGCGGCCGCGGGTTCCCCGTGCCCGGCGCGGTCGTGCCGATCGTGCCGGCCGCGGTGCTGTTCGACCT
>NZ_JAHDTH010000372.1 GCF_018531445.1 Pseudonocardia lacus | reverse complement strand
CCGGCGGCGACGAGCTCGTCGCCGCTGATCAGCGCGCACACCGCGGGCGTGGGGTGCACGCGGAGGGTGTCGTGGCCCAGCGCGGCGGCCAGGCCGAGCAGCGTCGGGCCGATGACCGTGCCCGTCGCCACCAGGTAGTCGCCCGCGGCGCACTCCTCGCCCACGGGGCGGATGTGCTGGCCCGCGATGGGGGCGGACGGGGCGCGCAGCACATCGCCGGAGCGCTGCGCGTGCTCCACCGGCAGCACCGCGTCGGTCGCCTTGGGCACCGGGGCGCCGGTCACCACGGCGCACGCCTGGCCGTCCTCCAGGGACGGGTGGGCCGTCTCGACGACCCGCCACGGCGGCTCACCGCGGACCGCGTAGCCGTCCATCGCCGAGGTGTCGGCCGTGGGCAGCGCCACCGGGGCCGTCAGCGGCTCGGCGAGCACGCCGCCCAGCGCCCGGTCGAGGGGGACCGAACGGGCCGGCAGTGCGGCCGCGGCGTAGTACGCGCACAGCCGCGCTTCGTCCCAGGACAGCCGCTCGCGCAGCGTCGATGGTTCGCTCGCGAGCTCGCTCATGCCCCCATCATCCACCGATCACCGCGGCCCGCCCGCCCGCGCGCCCCGCCCCGCCCCGGCATCTGCGGGAGGTGGGAGTGGGCGGGCGGAGCCGGCGATCACTGCCCCGGCGGCGGGATAGCCTGTCCGGGTGAGCGGTCGGGCGAGGGCATGGGGCATGGCGCGGTCGCTGGGCATGTACTACGGCGTGCCGTTCCGGGCCGGGCGGATGCGCCGCTTCTACTCCCACGTCGTCGAGCCGGGCTCGCTGGCCATCGACGTCGGAGCGCACGCCGGCAACCGGGTCCGCGCCTGGCGCAAGCTGGGGGCCCGGGTGGTCGCGGTGGAGCCGCAGCCCGATTTCGTCCGCCTGCTGCGCCTGCTCTACGGCCGCGACCCGGGCGTCACGATCGTGCCGGCGGCGCTGGGCCGCACCCCGGGCGAGGCCTCGCTGATGATCAGCGAGCGCACCCCGACGGTGACCACGATGTCCTCGTCGTTCCTCGACGACGTGCGCGAGGACCCGGGCTTCTCCTGGGTGCGCTGGTCGGCGGGCACGCCGGTCGAGGTGCGCACCCTGCAGTCGCTGATCGACGAGCACGGCGTGCCGGGGTTCGTGAAGGTCGACGTGGAGGGCTTCGAGGCCGAGGTGCTGGGCGGGCTGAGCACGCCGGTGAAGGCGCTGTCGTTCGAGTACCTGCCGGCCACCCGCGCCGTCGCCCACGAGTGCCTCGAGCAGATCGGGGAGCTGGGCCGCTACCGGTTCAACCGGGCGACCGGGGAGGACCACCGCCTCCTGCACCGCCGCTGGCTCGACGGCGAGGGCATGCGCCGGGTGCTGGCCGATTTGCCGCCCGACGCCCCCTCCGGCGACGTGTACGCCGTGCGCGTCAGTTCCTGATCTCGGCCCGCGGCTCGTCGCCGGAGCACGACAGCCGCAGCTCGACGCGGCGGCCGCCGGCCTCGAACCGGACCCGGCCGCGGTCCTCCTCGGCCTCGTCGTGGATGCGCCAGCCCTGGGCGGGCGAGGCGGTGACGACCTCGACGCGACCGTCCACGCAGCGGGCGACGACGGTCCCCCCGTCGGTGGGGAACGCCTTCGGCGCGGCGGCGGGCTCCGCCGCGGGAGCCGGGGGCGCGATGGGCGCCGCGGTCGACGGCGCCCCGGCCGCGGCCAACCTGCCCTCGACGTCCGACGGGCTGAGGACCTGCTGGTCGGCGCCCACGATGCTGACCCCGATCGCGCTCACCGCGGCCAGGCCGACCCCGGTGGCCACCACGACGGCACCGAGCCAGGCCAGGACGCCGGTGACGGTGCGGGCGGTGGGAGGCACCCGGCCAGCATGCCCGCCCGTTCGCTAAGGCGCGGCTAACGCACCGGTAGGGGTGGGCTGCGGTCCCCGCGCCGGCGGCCGCGGTGGCCTACCGTTCGCGCGTGGCCCAGGTGCTCCTCGTCGAGGACGATCCGGCGATCCGCTCCGCCCTGGTGCGCGGGCTCGGCGAGCGTGGCCACGCCGTGGCCTCGGCGCCGACCGCGCTGGCCGGTCTCGGGCAGGCCATGGCCGACCGGCCCGACCTGGTGGTGCTCGACCTGGGCCTGCCCGACATGGACGGCACCACCGTGCTGCGGATGCTGCGCGGGGCCAGCCGGGTGCCGGTGATCGTGGCGACGGCCCGCGACGACGAGGCCGAGATCGTCGCGGTGCTGGACGCCGGCGCGGACGACTACCTGGTCAAGCCGTTCAGCGCGGCCCAGCTCGACGCCCGCATCCGGGCGGTGCTGCGCCGCGGCGCCGTCTCCGAGGCCGACCCGACGGTGGTCGTGGGCGGGCTGCGGATCGACCCACGCGCGCAGCGGGCGCAGCTCGACGGCGTCGTGCTGGACCTGAGCCCGCGGGAGTTCGCGCTGCTGCACTACCTGGCGGCGCGCCGGGACCAGGTGGTGAGCAAGCGCGAGCTGCTGACCGAGGTCTGGCGGCTGCCCTACGGCGGGGCCGACAAGACCGTCGACGTGCACCTGTCGTGGCTGCGCCGCAAGCTCGGCGAGACCGCGCAGGAGCCGCGCTACCTGCACGCCGTGCGCGGGGTCGGGGTCAGGGTGTCGGCGCCGGACGGCCACTAGGGTGCGCAGGCGGCTGCTGGTCCTCGTCGCGGCGACGACGACCGTGGTGCTGGTGGCGTTCCTGGTGCCGCTGGCGCTGCTGCTGCGCACCGTCGCCGTCGAGCGCGCCACCCAGTCGGCCACGGACGCGGCGCAGACCCTGAGCACGCTGGTCGCCACCGCCGACCGCGCGCAGCTGGCCGTGGCGGTCGTGCAGGCCGACGCGGTCTCCCCGGCCGACATCAGCGTCCTGCTGCCCGACGGCGCGGTGCTCGGCTCGCCCGCCGCCCGCACGCCGCTGGTCCAACTGGCCGCTCGCGGGTTCAGCGAGACCGGCGACGTCGACGGCGGGCGGGAGGTCGTGATCGCCGTGGACAGCGGGACCGGCGCTTACGCGGTGGCCAGGGCGTTCGTCCCGGACGACCAGCTGGGCGCCGGCGTCGGGCGGTCGTGGCTGCTGCTGGCCGGGTTGGCGCTCGGCCTGCTCACGATCAGCCTGGTGGTCGCCGACCGGCTGGGCCGCAGGCTCGTGCGGGCCTCCACCGAGCTGGCCGCGGTGTCGCACCGGCTGGCCGCCGGCGACCTCGCGGCCAGGGCGGCGACCGACGGCCCCGGGGAGCTGGGGGTCGTCGCCGGGGCGCTCAACGGCCTGGCCGGGCGGATCGTGGAGCTGCTGCGCGAGGAGCGCGAGACCGTCGCCGACCTGGCCCACCGCGTGCGCACCCCGCTGATGGCGCTGCGCCTGGAGGCCGAGGCGCTCGCCGACCCGGACGACGCCGCCCGCGTCGGGGCGGGCGTGGACGGCGTCCAGCGGGCCGTCACGCTGGCCATCGAGCAGGCCCGCAGGCGCGGCTCGGGGCCGGGCGTGTCGTCGTCGGCGTCCTGCGACGCGGCCGCCGCCGTCCGCGAGCGCACGGCGTTCTGGTCGGTGCTGGCCGAGGACACCGACCGGGAGACGACGGTGCGGGTGGCCGACGGTCCGCTGCCGGTCGGCATCGGCCGGGCCGACCTGGAGGCGGCGGTCGACGCGCTGCTGGGCAACGTCTTCGCCCACACCCCCGACGGCACGGCCGTGGAGGTGGTGCTGGAGCCGGCGGCGGGCGGGGGCGCCGTGCTGGGCATCGGCGACGCCGGGCCGGGGCTG
>NZ_JAHDTH010000039.1 GCF_018531445.1 Pseudonocardia lacus | reverse complement strand
GGCCCTCAGCGCCCCGCTGCGAAACGACCTCCCACGATCAAAGAGACTCGGCGTCAACGGGCAGCCAACACGGAATTTTCACCGCTGAACGCGCGGTCCTCAAGAACCACACACGCTGCGAAGACGGGCCGGGTGCGTCGTCGGCGACGCCGCCGAGTTGGACGAGAGTCACTCTCGTGCGACCAGGTTGGACGAAAGCCGCGCTCGTGCGGCCGCACCTCCTGCGAGGAGGGCACTGCCGTCACGTCGGCCCACACGGCGTAGCGCCTGCGGCGCCCGCGCTACGACGTCCCCCACCAGCGCTGCGAGACCACACCAGCCGGCGTCCTCGCAGCACCAGCGGCGCTCTCGCAGCCCGCCGGCGCGCTGCGACCACCCAGCCAGCGCTGCGACGTCCCCCACCAGCGCTGCGAGGACGCACAACCCTCTGCGAGGGCACCCGGCCGGGTCCCCGCGACGAGCGGGTCGCGGGGAACCCGGGAGGGGTCAGCGGAGGGTGACCTGCTTGCCGGCGAGGGCGTCGCGGGCGCGGCGCTCGGCGTCGGTGAGCGGCGACGTCTCGGCCAGAGCCTTGTCGAGGCGCTTCGCGAACGCCGCGGCGGGCTCGGCCCACTCCTTGGCGTGCTGCTCGCGGTCGAGGTCCCACACCGGGACCAGCAGGCCGTGCGCGCGGAAGGCGCCGGCGTAGCGGGTCTCCGGGGTCAGGTTGAGCTCGTCGCGGGCCTGCAGCCGGGCCAGCGCGGCCTGCAGCGCGTCCTCCGACTCGGGGCGCACCCAGCGCAGGTGCGCCTTCGCGCCGGTGTCCACCCAGTACGCCGAGCGGACGCCGTCGGCGGCGACGGGCTCGGTCGGCAGGACGACCGAGTTGGCCCGCTCCAGGGTGGCCACGACGTCGGCGGCCGGCTCGGAGCCGTCCGCGGGCGGCGGGACCCACCAGCCGAAGTCGCCGTGCACCGTCAGGTCGAGGGTGGCCCCGGTGTCCAGCACGTCCTGCAGGCGGGTCGGCTCGCCGGCCAACCCGGGGCCGACGACCGGCAGCGCCGAACCGGGCTCGGCCTCCAGCGCCCAGGCCAGCGCCTTGGCCAGGTCGGCCGACAGGTCGCCGGAGCGGGTCTGCACCTGCATGCCCAGCACGACCTCGCCGTCCGGGCGGACCAGCGCCGCGGACGCCCCGGGCAGCACCGTCGCCAGCGTGACGGTGCGCTCGACCGGCGAGGCCAGCGGCAGCGGGGCGGTCGCCGACGGCAGGAACTCGCGCATCGCGACCAGGTCGCACTCGGCGGCGAGCCCGCTGAACGGCCGTGTGACGATCACGTCGTCGCCGGCGCCGTGGCAGGCCTTGTAGCGTTTGCCCGAACCGCACGGACACGGACGGCGGGGATTGTCCCCACCGGTCCCGGCCGCGCCGCGGGCGCGTGTCTTCTTCGCCATGATGCGGCAGACGGTAGCGGGTCGATTCCGCCGCCGGAGGCAGCTGGTGCGCGCGCACCGCCGAGAGAGCAGCTGGAGGCGCCCGGTGCACCCGTTCGACCCGGCCGACCCGAGCTTCCTGGCCGACCCGTACCCGGTCTTCGCCGCGATGCGCGCGGCCGGGCCCGTGCACGACCACCCGCTGCTGGGCATGCCGGTGGCGGTCTCGCACACGGCCTGCTCGCAGCTGCTGCGCGGGCGCGACCTGGGCCGCATCTGGGCCGACGCGCAGCCGGCCGACGAGTTCGGCGCGTTCAACCTGCTGCACCGCAACTCGCTGCTGGAGCGCGAGGGCGAGCCGCACGACCGGTTGCGCAGGCTGGTGGCCGGGGCTTTCGCCCGCGGGCACGTCGCCCGGCTGGGGCCGTGGGTGCGCGAGCTGGCCGACCGGATGGTCGCCGACCTGGCCCGCCGCGTCGACGACGAGGGCAGCGCCGACCTGCTCGGCGACGTGGCGGCCGTGCTGCCGGTCGAGGTGATCGCCGAGCTGCTCGGCGTCGAGGAGCCGGCCCGCTCGCGGCTGCGCGGCTGGTCCAACGCCATCGTGACGATGTACGAGCCCGCCACCGGACCGGACGCCGACGCCCGCCGCGCCGGCGCGGAGCGCGCGTCCGCGGAGTTCGTCGACGCGCTGCGCGAGCTGGCCGGGCACCGCCGCCGGCACCCGGGCGACGACCTGGTCACCGACCTGCTGGCCGGCGGCGAGGAGGGTCGGGTCGACGAGGACGAGCTGGTCGGGACGGCCGCGCTGCTGCTGATGGCCGGGCACGAGGCCACGGTCAACGTGCTCGGCAACGGCGTGCTCGCGCTGCTGCGCCACCCCGACCAGTGGGAGCGGCTGGTGGGCGAGCCCGACGTCCTCGACACGGCTGTCGAGGAGCTCATCCGCTACGACCCGCCGCTGCAGCTGTTCGAGCGCACGGCGGTCGTCGACACCGAGGTGGCCGGCCACCCGGTCCCGGCCGGCACGAAGATCGCCGCGCTGCTGGGGGCGGCGGCCCGCGATCCCGCCGCCGTGGACCGGCCCGACGAGCTCGACATCGGCCGCACCCGCAACCCGCACCTCGGGTTCGGCGCCGGGGTGCACTACTGCCTGGGCGCCCCGCTGGCCCGGCTGGAGGTCGCCGCCGCGCTGGACGCGCTGCGCCGCAGACTGCCCGACCTGCGGCTGGCCGCGGAGCCGCCGCGCCGGCCCGACTTCGTCATGCGCGGGCTGACCGAGCTGCGCGTCACGCGGTGGCGGACACCAGGATCTCCCGGCGGGCGCGCCCGACCGGGGCCAGCATCCGCGTCATCCGGGTGACCAGCAGGGCGGTGAGCACGGCGGTGACCACGGCCAGCAGGTCGAGCGCCGCGTGCAGGACGACGCCGTCGGCGCGGGCCTGCACGCCGGTGCGGAACGACCACAGCAGCACGACGACGGTGAGCACGCCGCCGACCGCCCACGCCACCCACCACGCCAGCAGCAGCCGCGAGGGCCGCGGGCGCCGCGCCGCCGGCAGCAGCAGCGCGGTGTGCTCGACCTCGGCCAGCACCGCGCCCGGGACGACCAGGTTGGCCCCGGGAACCAGCCAGCCGAGCACGACGGCGGCCGTCGAGCGGGACGGCCGCACCCCGGCCAGCTCGGCCGCGGCCTGCCGGGCGCGCACGCTCCACAGCACCAGCAGCCCGCCGGCCAGCACCGTCAGGATCGGCGCGACCGTGCCGGCCGCGTCGACGAACGCGTCGGACGCGGCCACCGTGGCGGCGTCGAGGGCGCCGTCACGGCTGGCCAGCAGCAGCGCGTAGCGCCAGGCCTCGGCCGCGGCGGCCAGCAGCGCGACGGCGGCGGTCGCCCACAGCACCGGCACGACGCTCGCGGCCGTCGACCGCGCTCGCCACACCGGGTCGGGCGGCGGCGTGCCGTCCGCACCCGGCGGCTGCCACGCCCGCGCCGGGAACCCCCAGCGGGGCAGGTAGCGGTAGCGCGGAGGGCCCGAGTACGGCGGAGGGGGCGGCTCGGAGGGCTCCGGCCCGGCCCCGGGCGGCGGCTCGGCGACCCAGGTCAGCGCGGCGAGGTAGCGGCCGCAGTACGGGCAGAACCGGCCGGCCCCCGGCGGCGCCGGGCGCCCGCAGCGCGGGCACGGCGCTCCGGTCAGCGCGTCCGGGCTGGGCTGCACGGCTCAGATGATCTCGGGCCGGCCGTTGTCGGCCACCACGTCGCGGCCCTGCGCCGCCCACGACTGCATGCCGCCGTCGACGTTCACCGCGGGGTAGCCCTGGCCGGCGAGGTAGGCGACCACGCGGGCCGAGCGGCCGCCGGAGCGGCACACGACGTAGAGCGGGTCGTCGGCGGGGATCTCGCCGAGCCGGCCGGTGAGCTCGGACATGGGGAGGTGGCGGGCGGTGGGCGCGTGGCCCGCGGCCCACTCGTCGGCCTCGCGCACGTCGAGCACCGGGGCGTCGGCGGGCAGGTCGGCCACCGCGATCGTCGGCACACCTGGTCCTGTCATGGTCACCATCCTGGCACCGCCCCCGTGACCCCGCCGTGAGCGGCGCACCCCGGACACGCCGACGGGGGCGGTCCCGGGGTTTCCGGTCCCGCCCCCGCGCCGAGAGCCGAGGGGTTGCTCTCGGTGGCTGGTGCGAAGTGGTGCGATGTGGCCTAGTGCGTGACCGCCTTCTCCGAGCCGGCGCCGGTCAGCGACCGGACCTCCATCTCGGAGTACTTGGCGATCTCGACGTGGTGCCGGGCGCCGACGTAGGTGCCGATGACCCCGAGCAGGAACGACAGCGGGATCGACACCAGGCCGGGGTTGGCCAGCGGGAAGATCGCGAAGTCGGCGTCCTTGATCATCGAGGTCGGGCGGCCGGAGACCGCCGGCGAGAACACGATCAGCAGCACGCACGACAGCAGTCCGCCGTAGATGCTCCACAGCGCGCCGGTGGTGTTGAACCGCTTCCAGAACAGCGAGTACAGGATGGTCGGCAGGTTCGCCGACGCGGCCACCGCGAACGCCAGTGCGACCAGGAACGCGATGTTCTGGTTGCGGGCCAGGATGCCGGCCGCGATGGCGACCGCACCGATCACCACGGCGGTGATCCGGGCCACCTTGACCTCGGAGTCCGGCGCGGTCTCGCCCTTCTTGATCACGTTGGCGTAGACGTCGTGCGCGAACGACGCCGACGCGGTGATCGTCAGGCCGGCGACCACCGCCAGGATCGTGGCGAAGGCGATCGCCGAGATCAGCCCGAGCAGGATCTCCCCGCCCAGTTCGAAGGCCAGCAGCGGAGCCGCGGAGTTGGTGCCGCCGGGCGCGGTGCTGATCCGCTGCGCGCCCCCGGGCACCAGCGCCGACGCGCCGTAGCCCAGGACCAGCGAGAACAGGTAGAAGATGCCGATCAGCCAGATCGCCCAGACCACCGAGCGGCGGGCCTCCTTGGCCGTGGGCACGGTGTAGAAGCGCATCAGGATGTGCGGCAGGCCCGCGGTGCCCAGCACCAGGGCCAGGCCCAGCGACAGGAAGTCGATCTTCGCCGTGGCGGTCGCGCCGTACTGCAGGCCCGGGGCCAGCAGGTTCTCGCCCAGCAGCTTCTCCGCCCCGGCCGCCGTGGTCAGCGACGGGTTCGCCGAGACGGACTGGCCGAGCAGGGCCGAGAGGTTGAAGCCGAAGATGGCCAGCACCCACACCGTGATGACGGCGGTGCCGGCGAGCAGCAGCGCGGCCTTGATGATCTGCACCCAGGTGGTGCCCTTCATCCCGCCGACCAGCACGTAGACGATCATCAGGATGCCGACGATGGCGATGACGATGCCCTGGCCGAGCACGTTCTCGTTGGGGATCTGCAGCAGCAGCGCCACCAGCGCCCCGGCCCCGGCCATCTGGGCGAGCAGGTAGAAGAACGACACGACCAGGGTCGAGGTGGCCGCGGCGGCCCGGACCGGGCGCTGGCGCATCCGGAACGCCAGCACGTCGCCCATCGTGAACTTGCCCGTGTTGCGCAGCAGTTCGGCGACCAGCAGCAGGGCGACCAGCCAGGCGACCAGGAACCCGATGGAGTAGAGGAAGCCGTCGTAGCCGTTGACCGCGATCGCCCCGGCGATGCCCAGGAACGACGCCGCGGACAGGTAGTCGCCGGCGATGGCGACACCGTTCTGCGGGCCGGTGAACGCCCGGCCGGCGGCGTAGTAGTCGGCCGCGGTCCTGTTGTTGCGGCTCGCCCGGAACACCACGATGAGGGTGACCACGACGAAGGCCGCGAAGATGCCGATGTTCAGGGCGGGGTTGCCCACGCCCCCGGCGGGCGCCTGCGCGATGACGTTCACGCCGCCCCCTCGATCCGCTCGCGGATGCGCTCGGCCGCCGGGTCGAGGTGCTTGTTGGCGTAGCGCACGTAGATCGTGGTGATGGCGAACGTGGTGACGAACTGCAGCAGACCGATGATGAGCCCGACGTTGATGTTGCCCAGCACCTTGATCGCCATGAACGACGGCGCGTAGGAGGCCAGCAGCACGTAGACGAGGTACCAGATCAGGAACGCGGCGCTCATCGGGAAGACGAACCGGCGCAGCCGGGATCGCAGGTCGGCGAACTCGGGACTGGCCTGCACCTGCTCGTAGACCGTCCCGCCCGTGGACTCGCTAGATCGCTCGTTCAACGCACTCACGGCGTCCTCCCCGCTTCGGACCGCTGCGCGCACAGCACCTTCGCCGTGTCGTCGGGGTCACAACGCAGCGAACGATAGATGAGTGACACACGTGTTTCGGAATACGCCGTTCGAGTGAACGCGAGAGGGGCGGAAACCCCTCGTCAAGCTTCTGACCAGCGGTCGAACCGCACGACGAACGGCCGATGAACGGTCCACGAACGGCGTCGGTCACGGCGTCGTTATCGCCCGGTATGCGCCGGTTTCACCCGATGGTGGATCGGGGTCGCGCGACCGTGTCGCGGCGCGCCTCAGCGGCCTGCGGAGCGCAGCCGCTCGGCCAGCCGGTCGCGGCTGAGCCCGAGGCGCTCCGGGGCGTGCATGCGCAGCATGACCTGCTCGGTGTCGGCCGGGCGGCGCTTGCGGGTCAACGAGCTGACCACGGCCATGACCAGGAACGCCGCGGGCACCGTGACCAGCGCCGGCCGGTAGAGCAGCACCGCGAGGGTGCCGTCGCCGACCCGCCCGGTCAGCGCCAGCGCCACCGCCCCGGCCGAGAGCAGCCCGCCGACCAGCACGCCCGCGATCGCACCGCGGTCGGTCAGCCCGCGCCACCAGATTCCCAGCACCAGCAGCGGGCAGAACGTCGACGCGGCCACCGCGAACACCAACCCGACGGCCTCGGAGAAGTCGAGCCTGGTCACCGTGAGCGACAGCGCCAGCGGCGCCGCCCCGGCGATGACCGCGGCCAGCCGGAAGTCGCGCACCTTGCCGCTGCGCAGCACGTCGGTGGACAGCACACCCGCGATGCTCACGATCAACCCGGACGACGTGGACAGGAACGCCGCCCACGCCCCCGCCGCCACCAGCGCGCCGAGCAGCGCGCCCGCCCAACCGCTGCCCAGCACCGCGGCGGGCAGCAGCAGCACCGCGGCGTCGGTGTCGCCGCTGACCAGCAGCTGCGGGTTGTACAGCCGCGACAGCGCGCCGACCAGCGTGACCGCGACGTAGAACACGCCGAGCATGGCCAGCACGATCACCGCGGTGCGCCGCGCGGCCCGGCCGTCGGGGTTGGTGTAGAAGCGCACCAGCACGTGCGGCAGGCCCATGGTGCCCAGGAACAGCGCGATGATCAGCGAGTAGGTGCCGAGCAGGCCGCCCTCCCGGTCGCCGGCGTAGGGGACGAGCCAGTCGGCGTCCTCGACCGGGGCGCCGGCCACCACCGGCACCTTCGCCCCACCCCCGAACTCCAGCCGCGAGCCCGCCGCCACGACGTAGCTGCCGGGCTCCCAGCTGACCGGGATGCCGTCGTAGATGACCAGCACCGATTCCTCGACCTGCAGCGTGACGTCGGTGCGCACGTCGACGGTCGTCCGCTCCGGGAACTGCGGCGGCGCCTCCCGGTTGAACGTGCGCGCGTCGCTGACGAAGAAGATCACCGCGATGGTGGCCGGGACGACCACCGCGGTGAGCTTCAACCAGTACTGGAACGCCTGCACGAAGGTGATCGAGCGCATCCCGCCCAGCACCACCGTGGCCACCACGACGACCGCCGAGGCGACCATCCCGACCCAGGACGGCAGCCCGGTCACCGTGGTCAGCGTGAGCCCCGCGCCCTGCAGCTGCGGCAGCAGGTAGAGCCAGCCGATCACCGCGACGAACACGGTGCAGATCTTGCGCAGCGTGCGCGAGCGCAGCCGGGCCTCGGCGAAGTCGGGCACCGTGTAGGCCCCCGAGCGGCGCAGCGGGGCCGCGACGAACAGCACCAGCGCCAGGTAGCCCGCGGTGAAGCCGACCGGGTACCAGAGCGCGTCGACGCCGTCGCGCAGGATCAGCCCGGCGATGCCCAGGAACGAGGCCGCCGACAGGTACTCCCCCGAGATCGCCCCGGCGTTCGCCGTCGGGCCGACGGTGCGCGAGGCGACCAGGAAGTCCGACGTGCTGCGGGCCACGCGCACGCCGAGCGAGCCGATGACAGCCGAGGCGATGGCCACCAGCGCCATGGCCACCAGCGCGGAGATCGCCTCGATCGACATCACCGGCATCGGGTCAGCCCGGGGATCGGCGTTCGAGCCGGTCGCTGCCGAGCCCGAGGCGCTCCGGGGCGTGCAGCGTGAGCAGGGTGCGGTCGACGTCCGGCGGGACCTTCGACCGGGTCAGCCTGCTGACCAGCACCATCGTCATGAACGCGGCGGGGACCGAGATCAGGGCCGGGCGGTAGAGCAGGATGCCGACGGGGTTGTCCGGCAGCACGGTGAACATCGCCGCGACCACCGACGTGATCGACAGCAGCCCGCCGACCACCACCCCGGTGATCGCCCCCGGCGCGGTGAGCCCGCGCCACCAGATGCCCAGCACCAGCAGCGGGCAGAACGTCGAGGCGGCCACCGCGAACACGAGCGGGATGGTCAGCGCGAAGTCGAGCCGGGTGACCGAGATCGCCAGCGCCAGGGGCACCACCATCGACAGCACCGCGGCCAGCCGGAAGTGGTGCCACCGCCCGCGCATCACGTCGGTGAACAGCACACCGGCCAGGCTGACCACCAGCCCGGAGGAGGTCGCCAGGAAGGCGGCCGCCGCCCCCGCCGCCACCAGCGCCGCGAGCAACCAGCCGAACACGTTGTCGCCGAGGGCGGCGGTCGGCAGCAGCAGCACGGCCGCATCCGATCCGCTCATCATCAGTTGCGGAGTGTAGAGGCGCGAGAACGCACCCAGCAGGACCACCGCGACGTAGAAGGAGCCGATCATGGCCAGCACCACGATCGTCGTCCGGCGGGCGGCCCGCCCGTCGGGGTTGGTGTAGAAGCGCACCAGCACGTGCGGCAGGCCCATGGTGCCCAGGAAACCGGCGATCAGCGTCGAGTAGATGGTCAGCAGTTGGCTGGGGTCGTCGCCGCGCGACATCGGCTCGATCCAAGCCTGGTCGGTGGCCGGGCGGTTGATGACGGCCGGGACGGGGCTGCCGGCGTCGAACTCCAGGCGGCTCCCCCTGGCCACCACGTGCTCCCCCGGCTCCCAGGTGATCATCTTCGCGGCCGGGAGGTCCACGCCGTCGACGACGCCGATGGCCCGGAACGTGACCGGCTCGACGGTCTGCAGCTTCGCGTCGACGGTGATGTCGACGACCGCGTCGGCGGGGAACCGCGGCGGGGCCGGCCGGTCGAGCGTGCGGTTGTCGGTCATGAACAGCGACAGGATGACCATCGCCGGGATCGCCAGCGCGGCGAACTTGAGCCAGAACTGGAACGCCTGCACGAAGGTGATCGAGCGCATCCCGCCGCCGATCACGGTCAGCAGCACGATCACCGCCGCGCCGACCGCGCCCGACCACGCCGGCAGCCCGGTCACCGTCCGCAGGACGAGCCCCGCGCCCTGCAGCTGCGGGAGCAGGTAGAGGGTGCCGATCAGCAGCACGACCGCGGTGCACACCCGCCGCAGGCCGGCCGAGGGCAGCCGGGCCTCGGCGAAGTCGGGCACCGTGTAGGCCCCCGAGCGGCGCAGCGGGGCCGCGATGAACAGCAGCAGGGCCAGGTAACCGCCGACGTAGGCGACGGCGGCCCACAGCCCGTCGGCCCCGTCCCGCAGGATCGAGGCGGCGATGCCCAGGAACGCGGCGGCCGACAGGTACTCGCCGGAGATCGCGCTGGCGTTGGCCACCGGGCCCACCCGCCGGGACGCGACCAGGAAGTCGGACGTGCTGCGGCGCATCCGGATGCCGAACATGCCGATGATGGCCGAGGCCACCCCGACCGCCAGCATCGCCAGCAGCCCGAGCAGCGCGGGCGTGGTCATCGGGGCGTTCATCCGTGGGGTCTCATGCGGGGGATCTCATGCAGGGGGTCTCATGCAGGGGGTCTCATGCGGGGGCTAGTCCTGCACGTGGTCGGCGAAGTTCTGCTCGACCCGCTCCGCGGTCCGGGTGTGCCACAGCCCCACCAGCACGAGGAACGGGTACACCAGCAGCCCCAGCAGCAGCCACGGCACCCGCAGGCCCAGCAGCTCGGTGCGACCGATCTCCGGGAACACCGCGAACAGCACCGGCAGCGCGCCCAGCGCGAGCGCGGTGCCCACCGCGAAGCGCAGCGCCACCGCCAGCTGGGCGCCGATCAGGTTGCTGCGCAGCAGCTCCCCGACCCCGGTGCCCTCCTGGACGTCGACGACGGTGCGCACCGGCCGGGCGCCGCCGCGGCGCTCCGACAGCACGACGCGCACGCGCCTGCTGTCCATCGACTCGTGCGGGTCGGGGTCGGGGGCGTCCGGGTCGCCCGGGACGATCGGGACGGCGTCGAGGCGGGCCTTGCGCACGCCGTGCAGGTCGCCGGAGCGGTACGGCGGCGGCGCGCCCTGGTCGTCGACCGGGACCTTCGCCACCCCGCCGGCCAGCATGGTGCGCCGGTGGCCCTCCACGCGCGGCGCGGGGCCCTCGGCGGCGGGTCGGGCGTCCGGCGTCGCGCCGGGCCCGGCGGTCGGGCGGACCGGTGGGATGCGGGTGGTCGGATCGGGACTGGACCAGGCCGCCGGCACCCGCGGCAGCCCGCGGGCGGGCGTGGACACCGGCTCGGGCGGCAGCGCGCCCGGCCCCGGGGTGGCCGTGGAGTGCCGCGGCACGTAGCTGATCGACGTCGTCGAGCTGGCCACCTCGTGCCGGGAGTGCCGGCCCTTGGAGGCCCGCCGCCCGGCCGCGATCCGGCGCTGGATCTCCTCGTGCAGCCACACCGCGCCGCTGTCCTCGGGGCCGAGGTCGTCGTCGCGGTCGCCCACCCGGTTGCCCTCGAGGTCGTAACCGGCGTCGTAGTCGTCGCCCGCGCCGTCGTCCTCGGGTCCCGGTCGCATCGACGGCGAGTCGCCGTCGATGGAGGTACTCACCGCACTCCCTCGCTAGCGCTCGGTCGACGCTTCGCAGGACGCTGTGTTGACGGGCTCACTCGCAAGCTCGCTCGCCGGTGACGCTCACCGCTGGCTCCAGGCCTGCTTGGTCGCGCGGACCAGGCGGTCCTTCAGCTCGCGGGTGTGCCGGCGGCTGACCGGCAGCTCGGCGCAGTCCGGGCCGCTGCCGACCCGCACCACGTAGCCCGACCCGGACAGCCGCAGCTCGGTGACCAGCGGCAGCGAGACCAGGAAGGAGCGGTGGATGCGCACGAAGCCGGCGTCGCGCCAGCGGTCCTCCAGGACCGACAGCGGGATGCGGACCAGGTGGCTGCCCTCGTGGGTGTGCAGGCGGGCGTAGTCGCCCTGGGCCTCCACGTACCGCACGGCGGAGCGGGGCACCAGCTTGGTGGTGCCGGCCAGCTCGACCGGGATGACCTCGTCCTCGCCGCCCTGCTCCTGCACCGGCTCGGCGACGCCCGCCGCCCGGTTGGCCAGGATCCGGTCGATCGCCGAGGCGAGCCGCTCGGCGCGCAGGGGCTTGAGCAGGTAGTCGACGGCGCCGACCTCGTAGGCGTCGACGGCGCGGTCGTCGTGGGCTGTGACGAACACCACAGACGGCGGCACGGCCATCGACGAGAAGACCCTCGCCAGCTCCATGCCGTCCAGGCCGGGCATCCGGATGTCGAGGAAGACGACCTCGATGTCGGTGCGCTCGGCGACGCGGGTGCCGGTCATGGGGTTGGCCATGCCGCGCCCGGGGGGCCCGGCCGGGGCCGCCTCGCGCACGCCCTGCCGGCTGTTGAGGATGCGCAGCGCGTCCGTCGCGTCGGACGCCTTGAGCACCATCCCGACCCGGGAGTCCTCGCTCAGCAGGTAGGCCAGTTCTTCGAGGGCCGGCTCCTCGTCGTCGACGGCGAGGACGACCAGGCCACCGGAGCTGTCGTTGCTGTCCACGATCTCCTCATCCTGCGTGTCCCGGGATCACCCGAAGGTCGGGGTCCCATCCCGACCGCCCGACCATGGTGACGGTGAATCCATCCGAGTGCCAAGTGGCCCGCACCGATCGAGTCGCCTGGGACCACATCCCGGCTACAGACCGTACCGCGCCCACGTGGCCCTGACCTCGGCCGCCTGCACCACTCCCAGCAGCACATCGGCCCCCTGCCCGGCCGCCGCGGCGGGCGACCCGGCCAGGCCCAGCCGGGCCAGCAGCGGCTTGCGCCCCTCCA
This sequence comes from Pseudonocardia lacus, assembly GCF_018531445.1. Taxonomy (GTDB): domain Bacteria; phylum Actinomycetota; class Actinomycetes; order Mycobacteriales; family Pseudonocardiaceae; genus Pseudonocardia; species Pseudonocardia lacus. Next base: position 33,968 of record NZ_JAHDTH010000039.1, on the reverse strand, counting down.
CCTGCGAGAGCTCCGCGTCCGGGAAGCGCTCGGTGAGCACCGCCCTGGCCGAACCCACCCCGTCGACCAGGCCCAGCTCCGCGGCCCGGGCACCGGTCCACACCTCGCCGCTGAACAGGTCGGCGTCCTTCGCCAGCCGGTCGCCCCGGCGGCTGGTGACCCAGTCGCGGAAGAGCCCGTGCAGCTCGTCCTGCAGGCCGCGCAACCAGTCGACGTCCTCGGGCTTCTCGGGCAGGAACGGGTCGAGCCGGGACTTCGACTCCCCCGCCGTGTACAGCCTGCGCCGCACCCCGAGCCGCTCGATCAGCCCGTCGAGGCCGAACCCCTGGCTGATCACGCCGATCGACCCGACGATCGAGGTCGGGTGGGCGTAGATCTCGTCGGCCGCGCAGGCCAGCCAGTAGCCGCCGGAGGCCGCCACGTCCTCGCAGAACGCCAGCACCGGCACGCCCTTGTCCTCGGCCAGGCCGCGGATCCGGTCGGCCACCAGCGCCGACTGGGTCGGCGCCCCGCCCGGGGAGTTCACCAGCAGCGCGACCGCGGCCAACCGCTCCGGCGCGAACGCGCGCTCGAGCGTCTTCTCCACCGCGCCGATGTTGATGACGCTGCGGGGCACCGGCGACGCCGACGCGGCGATGACGCCGTGCAGCCGGACCATCGACACCACCGGCCGGTCGGCCCGGTCGCCCAGCTTGCCCGGCAACCGGGAGGTCAGCCGGTCGGCCAATCTCAGCCCGTCCATGCCGTCACGGTAGTCGGACGTCCGCGGGTGTGCGACGAACGGTACGACCACCGTGTCGGGAAACCGTCACGCCCGGATGCCCGCGCGGAACTTCGGCACCCGAAGGGTGATCTTCATACCGGCGCCGACCGCGGTGTCCACCACGAGCCCGAAGTCGTCGCCGAAGGTCGAGCGCATGCGGTCGTCGACGTTGCCCAGGCCGACGTGCGCGCCGGACAGGTGGGCGTCGTCGAGGTCCTCGGTGAGCCGGGCCGGGTCCATGCCGATGCCGTCGTCCTCGACGATGACCACGCACTCCGCGCCGGCGTTCTCCGCCGAGATGGTGATCGTGCCGCCGTTGGGCTTGCTGGCCAGGCCGTGCCGCACCGCGTTCTCCACCAGCGGCTGCAGGGCCAGGAACGGCAGCACCACCGAGAGCACCTCGGGGGCGATCTGCAGCTTGATGTTGAGCCGGTTGCCGAAGCGGGCCTTCTCCAGCCGGATGTAGCGCTCGATGTTGGCCAGCTCGTCCTGCAGGGTCGTGTACTCACCCGCCGACCGGAACGAGTAGCGGGTGAAATCGGCGAACTCGATCAGCAGCTCGCGGGCGCGCACCGGGTCGGTGCGGATGAACGAGGCGATCGTGGTCAGCGCGTTGTAGACGAAGTGCGGCGAGATCTGCGCGCGCAGCGCCCGCACCTCGGCCCGGTTGAGCCGGGCCCGCGACTCGTCCAGCTCGGCCAGCTCCAGCTGGCTGGAGACGTAGCGGGCGACCTCGGCGGTGGCCCGCAGCAGCACCGGGCCGGCCGTGGACGTGGTGAGCGCGGCCAGCGTGCCGACGATGTTGCCGTCGGTCTCCAGCGGGACGGCGACGATCCCGCGGACCACGCAGTCGGGGCGCTCGCAGTCGATCGCGGTGTGCGAGAGCACCTGCTGGCGCCCCGTGGAGATCACCGTCTCGGCGAGGGTGCGCACGTCGGGCTGGTGGCGGTCGGACTCGCCGTCCCAGGCCAGCGGGTTGCCCTTGTTGTCGGTCATGGTCAGCGCGCACGTGTCGAGCAGCTGGCGCAGGTACGGCAGCGCGAACGCGGCCGAGGTCTGCGAGAGCCCCTCGCGCAGCGCGGGCGCGGCCAGCGCGACCGTGTGCAGGGTCGCGAACGTCGCCTTCTCCAGCGGGGTGGCGAACGTGTTGCGCCGGTTGCGCAGCGCGAGGGCCACGACGAGGCCGATCAGGGCCACCACCAGCGCGCCCACGACGATCACCGTGGTCGGCGATTGGATCCACTCACTCACGTCAGCTACTACCTCACCAGGCGCGACAGCCGCCGGTCGGCGAGTGGTCTGCCACCGGTCTGGCAGCGGGGACAGTACTGGAAGGACCGGTTGGCGAAGGAGACCTCCCGCACGGTGTCGCCGCACACCGGGCACGGCATGCCCGTGCGGGCGTGGACCCGCAGGCCGGAGCGCTTCTCGCCCTTCAGCTCGGCAGCGCCCTGGCCGACCGAGCGGTCGACCGCGTCGGTCAGCACCGCGCGCATCGCCGCGTACAGGTCGTCGACCTGCTCGGGGCGCAGCCGGCCGGACACCGCGTACGGGGAGAGCCGGGCCGTGTGCAGGATCTCGTCGCTGTAGGCGTTGCCGATCCCGGCCAGCCAGGCCTGGTCGACGATCAGCGTCTTGATCCGCCCGGTGTGCCCGGCGAGCAGCTCGCCGAACTCGTCGCGGCTCACGGCCAGCGCGTCTGGTCCGAGGCGGGCGATGCCGGGCACCTGCGCCGGGTCGGCCACCAGGTAGATCGAGAGGCGCTTCTGGGTGCCGGCCTCGGTCAGGTCGAAGCCCGGCCCACCCACCTCGTCGAGGTGGACCCGCAGCTCCAGCGGCCCCTTCCCCGGCTTCGGCGGGGTCGTCGAGGCCGTCGCGTGCCAGCGCAGCCAGCCGGCCCGGGACAGGTGGGTGATCAGGTGCAGCGGCTCGTCGGGACGGTCGGCGAACTCGACGGCCAGGAACTTGCCGTACCGCGCCGCCCCGGTGACCACCCGCCCCACCAGCGCGCCCATCGGCGGGTCGAACGTCTTGACCGCGCTCATGCTCGCCACGTCGACCCGGGCGACCGGACGGTAGACGGCGTGCTCGCGCAGGTGGTGGGCGAGGGCCTCGACCTCGGGGAGCTCGGGCATCGGCGGTACCTCTAGACGGTTCTCCCGGTGCTAGTTCACCGGTTGCAGCGGGCTGTCGGCGTGGCCCGGAGTGCCCTGGGTGCGGAGCCGGCGGATCACGATCCGCAACTCCTCCTTGGCCTTCGAGCCCCCTCGGATCATCCCCGTCCACCGTTCGGCGGGCAGATCGTAGCTGCCCGTGGTCTCCGCGACGATCGTCCACGGCCTGCGCAGCAGCCAGCGGATCGGGAAGAACCCGACCACCAGCACCGCGATGATCCACATCCACCAGGGGATGTGCAGCTCGGCCGGCGCCCACACGACCAGGATCAGCCAGAAGACGAACAGCGACGACAGGATCAGGAAGGCGGCCCCGCGGCCGCCGTCGACGTCGTGCTCGAAGTCGTCGCCGGTGGCCGGGAGCGACCACTCGATGCTGCGGCGGACCGACCACGTCCGCCCGTCGACACCGTTGACCGTCTTGCGCGCCATTGAACCCCGCCGTCGTGAGAAGGGCCGTTCCCCCGGCCAGTTTCCCATACGGCGGGCCCGTCCGGCCGAAATCGCGGGCGGCCCGCACGCCCGGGCGTCACAGCCCTGGTCGGGACTCCTCCACGCGCGCCTTCAGCCCGTTGGCGAACCGGTCGAACGACGGCTGCAGGTCGGGCATCGCCCGCCAGAACAGCCCCAGCAGCGGACCGGTGTACTCCTCGCGCATCGTGAACAGGGTGGCCCCGCCGGGGGCGTCGTCCAGGCCGAACGTGCGCGTGCCGCGGAACAGCCCGAACGGCAGCCCCCCGCTCCACACCATCAACCGGGGCGGGTCCAGCGCGACCAGCACCGGGAACGCCCGACCCCCACCGACCTCCGTGCGCACGGTGATCCGCCCACCGTCCACGATGTCACCGTCCACAGCGGTCACCCCGGAGTCCCAGTCCGGGTACCGCGACGCGTCCGCCAGCACCGCCCACACCGACTCCGGCGCCGCCTCGATGAGCACGGACGACTCGTAGTGCCTCATGGCGGTTGACTCGCGCGACGGGCGGACGGCGCTACCAGCGCAGCGGTAGGTGGGTGATCCCGTTGATGAAGTTGGACGTCAGCCGACGCGGCCGACCGCCGAGTACGGCCTCGGGCAACCGGACGAACTCGGTGAAGAACGCGCGCATCTGCAGGCGTGCGAACGCCGCGCCCAGGCACAGGTGCGGGCCCTGCCCGAAGGACACGTGGTCGTTGGGCGAGCGGGTGATGTCGAAGCGGAACGGGTCGGCGAAGCGGCGCTCGTCGACGTTCGCCGAGACGTGGTAGACGACCACCTTGTCGCCTGCCGCGATCCGCGTGCCGGCCAGCTCCAGGTCGCGCGTCGCCGTGCGCCGGAACGTCAGCACCGGCGGGTGGAACCGCAGCATCTCCTCGATCGCCCCGTCGAGCAGCTCCGGGCGCTCCCGCAGCAGCCGGTACTGCTCCGGGTGCTCGACCAGGGCCAGCACCCCACCGGGCAGCGCGCTGCGGACCGTGTCGTTGCCCGCGACGACCAGCAGGAAGAAGAACATGTTCAGCTCGGCCTCGGTGAGCCGCTCGCCGTCGGACTCGGCCTGCACGAGCGCCGTCATCAGGTCCTCGGCCGGCTCCCGGCGCTTGCGCTCGGCCAGCTCCTGGGCGTAGCCGAACATGTCGGCCAGCTGGGCGGGCGAGCGCGGGTTCACCGGCCTGCCGCGCTCGTCCAGCACGACCTCGCCGTGCTCCGGGTCCTGGTAGCCGATGACCCGGTTGGTCCACTTCAGCAGCAGCGCCCGGTCCTGCGCCGGCACACCCAGCAGATCGGCCAGGTTCTGCAGCGGCAGGTCGTCGGTGACCTCCCGGGGCAGGTCGCACTCCCCCCGCTCCCGCGCCGCCGCCAGCAGCTCCGCCGCCCGGGCCCGGATCAGCTCGGCCGAGCGCTCCAGCCTGCGCCGGGTGAACGCCGGGGTGACCAGCCTGCGCAGCCGCAGCTGCTCGGGCGGGTCCATGTTGAGGATCATCCGGCGGATGAACGGCAGGTCGTCGGGGTCGGGGTCGCGGATCTGGGTGGCCCCGAGCGCGGAGGAGAAGTCCGCGGGCGAGCGCAGCACGTGCCGCACGTCGTCGTAGCGGGTCACCGCCCAGAACCCCGACCCGGCCGGCCAGATCCCCACCTCCGGCTCGTCCTGCCAGCTGACCGGGGCGGTGTCGCGCAGCGTCCGCAGCGCCTCGTGCGGGACGCCGCGGGCGAAGGTGCGGGGGTCGAAGACGTCGATCACGTCGGCGGGCATGGACCCTGCTTAGCCGTAGTGGTCAGCCGAAGTCGAGGGTGGGCGTGAGCACCCCTTCGAGGGCCAGCAGCCATTCCTTGCGGGCGAGCCCGCCCCCGAACCCGCCGAGCCCGTCGGCGGCGAGCACCCGGTGGCAGGGCACGACGACCGGGATCGGGTTGGACCCCATGATCGAGCCGACGCCGCGGGCCCCGGTGTAGCCCCGGCCGAGGCCGGAGCGCGCGGCCAGCTCGCCGTAGCTGACGGTGGCGCCGAACGGGACCGTGTCGAAGAGGACCTCGAGCACGGTGCGCTGCCGGCCCGCGGTGAGCCGCCAGTCGAGCGGGAGGTCGAAGGCGCGGCGCTCGCCGGCCACGTACTCCCGCAGCTGCGCCGCCGCCACGGCCGTGGCATCGGGGTCGGTGACCACCGGCTCGCCGAGCCGCTCGCCCGCGCGCAGGACGACGTCGGGCTCGTCGCCGAACACCACCAGCGCCAGCCCCCCATCGGTGACGCCGACGGTGAGCGCACCCATCGGCCCGGGGACGGGAACCACCTGCTGCGCCAGCGCCACCCCCACATGGTGCCCCGCCCCACCGACAGTCCTCCATGGCATGCCCGGAGCGCGCCCCCGGGGGACGCCGTCGGGTTGGACGAGAGCCGCTCTCGTGCGGCCGGGTTGGACGAAAGCGGCTTTCGTCCAACCAGCACGGCCCCGCGGGCGCCTGGCCGTCCAACCAGCGCTGCGATACCACGCCAGCCCTGCGAGGACACACCAACCGGCTCCCGTCGCTCCGGATGGTGGGATCGCTGGTGAGACTTTCTACCGGGCCGTGTCCTTCCGGGCGGACGCCGTTCGTGGGGAGGCTGTGCGGCGCCCCTGCCGCGCCCGACGGAGGAGACCCAGATGAAGTACCTGCTGCTGATCCAGGCGAACGCGGCCGGCGAGGACGGCGTGTCGGCGGACTGCACGGTGGAGGACTGGACGGCCTTCGACAAGGAGGTCACCGAGGCCGGGGTGAAGGTGTCCGGCGAGTCGCTGGCCGACCTGGTCACCGCCACCACCGTGCGGGTCGACCGGGACGGGCGGCGCACCGTCACCGACGGCCCGTTCGCCGAGGGCCGGGAGCTGCTGGGCGGCTTCCTGGTCGTCGACGTGCCCGACCTGGACGCCGCCCTGGACTGGGCCGCGCGCTGCCCGGGGGCGCGCGACGGCGCGGTCGTGGTGCGGCCGGTCGCCGACTTCGGCGGCTGACCGCGGTGGACGGGCGGGCCGCAGGCGAGGGGGCGCACGCTTCGGTGGCGGCGGTGTTCCGCGAGGAGCACGGCCTCCTGCTGGCGGCGCTCGTCCGCCGGTTCGGCGACCTCGACCTGGCCGAGGAGGTCACCGCCGAGGCGATCGAGGCGGCGCTGGCGCACTGGCCGGTGCACGGCGTGCCGCCGAACCCCGGCGGCTGGTTGATGACCACGGCCCGTCGCCGGGCCGTCGACCGGCTGCGCCGCGACCAGGCCTACGCGGCGCGGCTGGCCGTGCTGCAGGTGGAGGCCGACCGGGCCGGGCCGGTGCCGGCCGTCGAGCCCGGCCGCGACCTGCCCGACGAGCGGCTGCAGCTGTTCTTCACCTGCGCGCACCCGGCGCTGGCCGCCGAGGACCGCGGCGCGCTGACCCTGCGCTGCCTCGCCGGCCTCACCACGGCGGAGGTGGCCCGGGCGTACCTGGTGCCCACGGCGACGATGGCCAAGCGGATCACCCGGGCCAAGCGGAAGATCAGCGGGGCGCGCATCCCGTTCCGGGTGCCCGGGCCCGATGAGCTCCCGGAGCGGCTGCCCGGGGTGCTCCAGGTGCTGTACTCGATCTTCACCGAGGGCTACGCGGCCAGCGCCGGACCGAGCCTGCAGCGGCTCGACCTCGCCGAGGAGGCGATCCGGCTGGTGCGGATCCTGCACCGGCTGCTGCCGGGCGAGCGGGAGGTCGACGGGCTGCTGGCGCTGGTGCTGCTGGTGCACGCCCGGCGCGCCGCCCGCACCGGCCCCGGCGGCGAGCCGGTGCTGCTCGACGAGCAGGACCGCACCCGCTGGGACCATCCGATGATCGACGAGGGCCGGGCCGTGCTGACGGCAGCGCTGACCGGTGGGCCACCCGGCCCGTACGCGGTGGAGGCGGCGATCGCGGCCCTGCACGACGAGGCACCGGACGTCGCGGGCACCGACTGGGCGCAGATCGTGGCGCTCTACGACGTGCTGCTGGGGCTCGTGCCCTCGCCGGTGGTGGCGCTGAACCGGGCCGCGGCCGTCGCGATGCGCGACGGGCCGGCCGCCGGGCTCGCGCTGCTCGACGAGCTCGCCGGTGACCCGCTTCTGCGCGAGTACCACCCGTACCCGATGGCCCGCGCCGACCTGCTCGCCCGCCTCGGCCGGCGCCGGGACGCCGCGGAGGCGTTCCGCGCGGCGCTCGCCCTGGCCGGCACCGAGCCCGAACGCGCCTTCCTGCGCCGTCGGCTCGCCGCCGTCGAGAACGATCTGTGACGGCGGTCATACGAGGAGCTGTCCATCGGCTCCCGGCCCGCTCGTGGTCATCCCGGAGCCGACGACGACGGGAGCAGGGCATGGACGGGAACGAGATCCTCGACTGGACGCGGACCGAGCGGCTCGGCCTCGCCGACCTGCTGGACGGCCTCGACGACGACCAGTGGCGGGCGCCGTCGCTGTGCGCCGGGTGGACGGTGCACGACCTCGCCGCCCACCTGACCCTTTCGACCCGCACGACGCTGGGGATGGTCGTGCGCGAGGCGGTGCGGGCGCGCGGCAGCTTCGACCGGATGGAGCTCGTGCTGGCCCGGGAGCGGGCGGCCCGGTTCGACCGCCACGAACTGGTCGCCCAGCTGCGCGAGACGGCCGGCTCGGCCCGCCGCGCACCGGGTGCCGGCCCGCTCGACCCGCTCGTCGACGCGCTGGTGCACGGCCAGGACCTCGCCCGCGCGTTGGACATCCCGCGGTCGATGCCGCCGCGGCCGGCCGTCGCGGCCCTGGAGCACGTGCGGACCAGCGCCTTCTACGGCGCCCGCCGGCGCTTCCGCGGCACCCGGCTGGTCGCCACCGACGTCGGCTGGGCGGCGGGCGATGGCCCGGAGGAGATCCGCGGACCGGTGTCCGAGCTGCTGCTGGTGGCCACGGGGCGGACCGCAGGCCTGGCCGGGGTCAGCGGGCCGGGCGCGCGGCGGCTGGTGCTGGCCTGAGCGAGCGGTAGAGGGCGAGGTGGGCGGCGGCCGCGGTGTCCCAGGAGTAGGACGCGGCCAGCGCCCGCCCGGCGTCGGCGGTGGCCGCGTCGGGCGCGGCCAGCGCGGCGTCGAGGCCGGCGGCCAGGGCCGCGGCGTCGGTGGCGTACCGGACGGCCGTGCCGAAGACCTCGCGCAGCACGGGCAGGTCGCGCGCCACGACCGGCACGCCCGCGGCCAGCGCCTCCATCGCGGCCAGCCCGAAGCCCTCCTTGGTGGACGGGAACGCGAACGCGCCGGCCGCCGCCACCAGCGCCGGCAGGTCGGGCTGGGGCACCGGGCCGAGCACCTCGACCGGCACCCCCAGCCGCTCGACCAGCGCGTCGACCTCCGCCCGGTAGGGGCGGTAGTCGAACAGCGTCTCCCCGCCCGCGACGACCAGCCGCACGCCGGGCGCGCGCAGCCGGGCCATGGCGGCGACCAGGTCGAGGGTGCCCTTGCGGGGCTCGATGCCGCCGACGGCCAGCACGTACCGACCGAGCCGGGACCGCCACGCGTCCCGGGCGGCGGTCCCGCCGGGGCCGGCGGCGCGCGCGAACGGCGCCCCGTCGACGCCGTTCGGGATGACGACGGGCTCGATCCCCCAGCCCGCCCGCACCTCCGCCGCGACCGCCGCCGACACGCAGACGTGCGCGTGCGGCTCGACGATGGCCCGCTCGTGGCAGGCGGCCAGCTCGGGGGTGGTGAAGGCGTCGAGGTGGTGCACGGTGCGGACGCAGCGCCCGCGCACCGCGTTGGCGGTGATGCAGTCCTGGGCGTGCACGACGTCGTAGCCCTCGCCGTCGAAGGCCGCGCCCAGCTCCGCGATCGAGCGCACGATCCGCTCGCCGACACCCTCGCCCGCGCGGTCGGTGAACGGGACGATCCGCAGCCCGACGGCCGGGTCGACGGCGCGGAAGAAGCCCGGGTCGCCGCCGCGGCCCAGCGCCCACACGTCGACGTCCTGGCCGGCCCGGCCGAGCGCCTCGGCCAGCGCCAGCGTGTGCACGACGCCCCCACGGGGCTTCGTGGAGTAGGTCAGCAGGGCGATCCGCACGCTCACACCCCCCGGTAGGTCGACGGCCGCCGCTCGTCGAGGTGGTGCAGCACGGCCCTGGCCGCCGTCAGCAGCGCCTCGGTCTGCACCTCGGCGACCGCCAGGCCGCCCTTGGACCAGGTGCGGGCCAGGATGTCCCCGCCCGGCCCGACGACCTTGGCCCGGCCGAGGAACCGCAGGTTGCCGGTGCGCCCGGTCAGGTTCGACGACACCCACACCACCTGGTTCTCCGCCGCCCTGGCCTGGTCGTAGAGGTCGAACAGGCGGGCCTGGCGGTCGTCGGCCATCCGCGGGGCGCGGTCGGTGAGGCTGGTCGGCCAGGCCGACGAGCAGGCGATGACCCGCGCGCCGTCCACCGCCAGCGTGCGCGCGGCCTCGGGGAAGGTCTTGTCGTGGTCGATCAGCAGGCCCATCCGGCCGACCGGGGTGTCGAAGGCGTGGAAGCCGTCGCCCGCGGCGAACACCGGGGCCAGCCCGACCGGCTGGTGCACCTTGCGGTGCCGGCCCAGCACGCCGTCGCCGCAGACGGCCAGCGCGGTGTTGTACCGCCGGGCGCCGGCCGCCTCGCAGAACCCGAAGCAGACGACCATCTCGCGGGCCGCGCGGACGACCTCCCGCACGGCGTCGCCGTCCGGGTCGAGCGCGGGCGGCAGGTCGTCGGGGTCGGGCGCGCGCATGTCGGTGACGTAGCCGCCGAGGGTGCCCTCGGGCAGCACCAGCAGGTCGGCGCCGGCCTGCCGGGCGTGCCCGATGATCGCCCGGACGCGGTCGAGGTCGAAGGCGAGGTCGCGGGTGAAGTGCGCCGCGGCCGCGGCGATCCGGGTCATGCTGTGGCTCCAGGCGCCTTCGGCGCGGCCCCTGCGGGGAACGCTGACGCGCTCATGCGTGAAGCTCAGGCCGAGGCCGCGACCGGGCCGGGGTAGGCGTCCGGCCGGCGGTCGCGCAGGTGCCCCATCGCCCGGCGGGCCGCGTCCACGGCCGTGTCGACGTCGATCGCGGCCACCGCGAGGCCGGCGCCGGTGCCGGTGGTGGCCAGCACGTCGCCCCCCGGGTCGACCACCTTCGCGCTGCCGACCAGCCGCATCGTGCCGAACGTGCCGGCCTGGTTGGCCGAGACCCAGACGATCTGGTTCTCCAGCGCGCGGGCCCGGTCGAACAGGTCGAACCGGCGGGTCCACCGGTCGTCGGCCAGCACGGGCGCCGCATCGGTGCGGCTGGCCGGCCAGGCCGAGAGGCACACGCCCACCCGGGCGCCGTCCAGCGCGAGGGACCTGGCCGCCTCCGGGAACGCCTTGTCGTAGCAGATCATCATGCCGATCCGGCCCACCGGCGTGTCGAAAGCGGTGAACCGGTCGCCCGCCGCGTACGAGGAGTGCTCGGCCAGCGGCTGGTGCACCTTGCGGTGCCGGCCGAGCACGCCGTCGCCGGTCACGCACACCGCACTGTTGTACGGTCGTTCATCCGGGTCGCCGATCTCGCAGTACCCGGCGCACACGACGAGGTCGCCGGCCATCGCGGCCAACCGGCGGATCTGCGGGCCGTCCGGATCGAGCCGCGGCGGGCGGTCGTCGGGCTCGCCGTGCAGGGACGAGAGGTAGCCGCCCAGCGCCGCCTCCGGCAGCGCGACGAGCTCGGCGCCGCGGGCGCGCGCCTCGGCCAGGATCGCGCCGATGCGCGTGAAGTCCTCCTCCAGGTCGCGCACGAAGCCGGCCGACGCGGCGGCGAACACGGTCATGATGCGGCACGTCCCATCCCGGTGACCGCGCCGGGCAGCGCGGTGGTGGTGACCCCGTCGGGCCAGCGCAACGCCACCCCGGCGCCCGCGACCAGCTCGCCGCAGGCCGCACCGGTGGCGGGGCCCGCGTCGAGCGCGTGCTGCGGGTCGGGATCGGCGGTGAGCACGGCGAAGCCGGGGAAGCAGGTCAGCCAGTCGCCCGCGGTGGCCCCGGCCGGGCGCGGCACGGCGGCCACGTCGAGCACGGCGGCGCAGCCGGACGCCTCGGCGAGCATGCCGAGGGTGCCGACGGCGCCGGCCATCGACACGTCCTTGGCCGCGGCCGGGCGGGCCCGGCCCACCGCGGAGACCATCGCGGCCAACTCCTCGCGGCGGCGCCCGGAGGTCGAGTCCCACTGCCGGCCGGTGTAGCCGGGCCGCCAGCCGCCGCCGAGGTCGGCGGTGAGCCGGACGGTGGCGCCCGGTCCGGCCCCGGCGGCCGGCACCGGGTGCGCGGTGCGCCCGAGCGCGGTGACGCTCAGCGCGGCCGGCACGCCGAGCTGGGTGTGCCCGCCGAGCACCGGCACGCCGTACGCGTCGGCGGCATCGGCCAGGCCGGCGAGCACCCGCCGGGCGAACGACGCGTCGCGCGCGCCGACGGCGTCCAGCAGGCCCACCGGGGTCGCCCCCATCGCGGCCAGGTCGTTGACGTTGACCAGCACCCCGCACCAGCCGGCCCAGCGCGGGTCGCGCTCGACCATCGACGGCAGGATCGCGTCGCAGGCGGCCACGACGTCGGTGCCCGGCACGGGCGCCCCGTCGTCGCCGACGAAGCCGGGGCCGCCGAGGTGGAACCCGCCGAGCAGCCCGCCGAGCGGCGACTTGGTGGCCGCGGCGAGCGCGGCGACCCGCCCGATCGGGAACCGCATGAGCACGTGCGCGCGCCCGATGTGCTCGACGTCGCCGACGCGCTCCCAGCCCAGCCGGGCGAACATCCGCTCCCCCGCCGCCTGCACGGTGGCGTCGAAGCGCAGCACGCCGGCCGCCTCGGCCCGCGTGCAGGCCGCGCGGACGAGCGCCGCCCCGACCCGCACGGCGCCGCGCCGGGCGGTCGGGTCGACGGCCAGCCGGCTGCCGGCCCACCAGCCGATGTCGGGCTCGCCGGGACGGGCCGGCCCGAGCCGCACCCCGCCCAGCGCCTCGCCGGACGGGCCGCGGGCCAGCAGCACCAGCGCCCTGGGGTCGGCGTCGACGTCGTCCAGGTCGGAGCCGGCGAACAGGCCCTGCTCGTCGACGAACACCCGCCTCCGCAGGGCCCGGTACGCCACGACGGCCGGGTGCGAGGCGTCCGCCGCCCGCGCCTCCTCGATCATGAGGTGCGGGCGCGCCCCGGGCGGCCGGCCGGCCAGGATTTCCTCCGCCGAGGTCAACGCACCCCGTGCGCGGAGTTCAGGAAAGCCACGATACTGCCCCCACAGTTCAGCATCGTGGCTTTCCTGAACCGGGGTGGTCCGGGGGTCGAGGGTTGTCACGGCGCGGCTCACCCGCCCGCCGCGGCCAGCGCGCTGCACGCCCCGCAGGCCGCGCAGCCGGCGGCCTGGTCGGCGCCGCGCATGCCGGCGGCCCGCAGCAGGGCCGCCACCCGGGACGTGACGTCGGCCAGCAGCGTGCCCGACGGTGGCGGGTCGCCGGCGGCGGCGGCGAGCGTGCCCGGGATCGGGCGGTAGGGCACCACGAACGGGTAGACGCCGCGCCGGATCAGCTCCGCGGCCCCGGCGACCAGCTCGTCCGGGTCCTCCCCGAGGCCGACGATCAGGTAGGTGGACACCGCGTTCGGCCCGAACAGCCGCACGGCCTCGTCCCACGCGGCCCAGTACTGCTCCAGCGGGACCGCGCCCTTGCCCGGCATCCACCGCCTGCGCACCGCGTCGTCCAGGGACTCGACGTGGATGCCGATGGCGTCGGCGCCCGCGTCGCGCAGCGCGGTCAGGGCGGCCAGGTCGTCGGGGGCGGGCGGCTCGCACTGCACCTGGACCGCCAGCCCGGGCACCGCCGCCTTCACCGCCCGGGTGCACCGGGCCAGGTGCCGGGCCCCGCGGTCGCGCCCGTTGGACGTGCCGGTGGTCATCACCATCTGGCGCACGCCGTCGAGCCGGACGGCGGCCTCGGCCACCTCGGCGAGCTGCTCGGGCGTCTTCACCGCGGTGGTGGCGCCGGACTCCAACGACTGCTCGATCGCGCAGAACCGGCACCGGTCGGCCTCGCCGTAGCGCACGCAGGTCTGCACCACGGTCGTGGCCAGCACGTCGGAGCCGTGCAGGCGGGCGAGCTGCTCGTAGCGGACGCCGTCGGCGGTGGTCAGGTCGTAGAAGCGGGGCCGGGCGATCGTGGTCACCTCGACGCCCATGTCGGTGCCGTCGTGCAGGAGCCGGCCGTCGCGCAGCCGGTAGGGGCTGTCGGCGACGATCGGGATGGTCGTGCGCCTGCCGTCGACGAGCACGTGCCCGTCGGCGGACGGGCCGGCCCCACCCGGCCGGCGCAGCGGGATCACGCTTCCGAGGTCCACCGCGATGCCGCGCACGGCGACGTCGGAGCGCACTGCGAGCTCGTCCAAGATCGGCCTCCCAGCCGGTGGCCGGGTGGGGCGGGCCGCGCCGCCCCACCCGGGGCGGATCAGAGCTGGTAGGTCGAGTTGATGATGGCGCCCTTGCGGGCGTAGTGGATGATCGCGTCCTGGACGTCGAGCGGGTGGGTCGGGATGACGCCCTCGATCAGGTCCTCCTCGCGGGCGCCGTGCAGCGACAGCCCGAACCGGCAGCAGTAGACCTTCCCGCCCTCGGCGATGAACGTCTTGAGCTGGTCGTTGATGTTGTGCTCGCCCGGGAACGCGGACGTGCCGGTGGTCGGGAAGCCGCGGGTGGCCAGGCAGTTCAGCGAGCCGGGACCGTAGAAGTACACGGCGGCCTCGAAGCCCTTGCGCAGTGCGCGGGTGGCCTGCAGGACGGCCACGAAGCTCACCGAGGACTCGTGCGCGATGCCGTGCACGAGCGTGAAGTACGACTCGCCGTCCTCGGCCTGCAGATCGGGGAAGACCTTCGTGCCGCCGTAGATGCTCGATCCCTCGGGCAGCGACGGGTGCGGGATCTCCTCGAGGCTCTTCTTCTCGACGTCGGTCAGCTCGGCCATTTCTCGGTCCTCTCGTATTCCTTCTCGGGGGTCACGCGTAGAGGGATTCGGCGTTTCCGTGCAGCACCGCGCGGCCCAGCTCGCCGTCGCCGGCGGCCGCGCGCAGGCGCACCAGCTCGCCGTCGCGGTCGCCCCATGGCTCGTCGCTGGCGAACAGGACGCGGTCGTGGCCGATGCCGCGGCGCTCGATCTCGGCGGCCAGCCAGCGCGGCGCGAAGCCGATCGCCCAGCTGGTGTCGGTGTAGACGCGCTTGCCGGCGGCGATCCAGTCGAAGAACCGCCCGCCGATCAGCTTGATGTGCCCGCTCATGCCGCCGCCCAGGTGCACGAGGTGCACGGCGACGTCGTCGGCGTAGCGCTCGACGAGCTCGCCGACCTGGTCGATGTCGGACGTCGAGCCGGGCGAGGTGTGCACGTGGACGACCAGGCCGCGCTCGCGCGCGGTGCCGAAGATGGCGTCCAGCTGGGGCCGGCACCGCGGGTCGGACGCGCTGCCGCCGAGCAGGAAGCTGAGCTTGAGCACCCGCACCTCGGGCTCGGCGGCCAGCCGCAGCGCCTCCGCGGTGGCCGCCGCGTCCTGCGGGCGGGGTGAGGTCCACAGGCCGGCGCGGATGCGCCCGTCGGCCTGCGCCGCCTCCAGGGCCAGCGCGTTCAGCGCGAACGAGACCTCGGCCTTCGGCACGCCGTAGTTCGGCATGACGACGGCCAGCTCGGTGCCCTCGGCGTCCAGGTCGGCGCGCAGCTGGGCGACCGTCTCCCGGGCGGTGGTGTCCGGGTTGACCGGCGGCCCGGCGTAGAACGGGTGGGCCGGGAGCACGCCGATGTGCCGGTGCGCGTCGTGCACGGCGATCATTCCCACGGAGCAAGGACACCAACGCCGCATTTCCGTTCGGTTTCATCGGGACTAGCAGCGTGGGTCCGGTGTTGCCGGCCGGTTTCGTAACACCGGGAAAACCTGGGAAATACCCCGTTCGTCCGGATGAAACCGTTCGGTCATCCGGCCGGAAGAACCTCGGTGCCATGACTGGGGAGCTGGACGGACGGCACTGGCCGGTGGTGGTGGTCGGTGCGGGGCAGGCCGGCCTGTCGATGAGCTACTGCCTGCGCCGGGCGGGCATCGACCACCTGGTGGTCGAGCGCGACACCGTCGCGCACTCCTGGCGCCACGAGCGCTGGGACACGTTCTGCCTGGTGACGCCGAACTGGCAGTGCCGGCTGCCGGGCCACCCCTACCCCGGCGACGACCCGCACGGCTTCATGGTCCGCGACGAGGTCGTGGCCTACCTGGAGGCCTACCGCGCGCTGGTCGACCCGCCGCTGGTCGAGGGCGTCGCGGTCACCCGGCTGAGCCGGGGCGCGTCCGCCGGGTACGAACTGGTCACCACCGCCGGCACGGCGACGGCCGACCAGGTGGTCGTGGCGACCGGGGGCTACCACCGCCCGGTGCGCCCGGAGCTGTCCGCGCCGTTCCCGCCGTCGGTGGTGCAGGTGCAGTCGTCGCACTACCGCTCCCCCGACCTGCTCCCGCCGGGGGAGGTGCTGGTGGTCGGTTCCGGGCAGTCGGGCGCCCAGATCGCCGAGGACCTGCACCTGGCCGGGCGCCGCGTGCACCTGTCGACCGGCAGCGCGCCGCGGGTCTCCCGGTTCTACCGCGGCCGCGACGTCACCGACTGGCTCGACGAGCTGGGCTACTACGACATGCCGGTGACCGAGCACCCGCGCCGGGAGGCGGTGCGCGCCCAGGCCAACCACTACGTGACCGGTCGCGACGGCGGCCGCGACATCGACCTGCGCGCACACGCCCGCGACGGCATGCGCCTCTACGGCAGCCTGCTCGACCTCGACCGCCCCGGCGAGCCGACGCTGCGGTTCAAGCCGGACCTGGCCGAGCACCTCGACCACGCCGACGAGGTCGCCGAGTCGATCAAGGACACGATCGACGCGTACATCACCCGGGCCGGGATCGACGCGCCCGCCGAGGAGCGCTACACCCCGGTCTGGGCGCCGGAGCGGGAGACGACCGAGCTGCGGCTCGCCGACACCGGGATCACGTCGGTGGTCTGGTGCATCGGCTTCCGCACCGACTTCTCCTGGGTCGACGTGCCGGTGTTCTCCGGCCACGGCTACCCCGCCCACCGGCGCGGGGTCACCGACTCCGCCGGGCTCTACTTCCTCGGCCTGCCCTGGCAGTGGACCTGGGGCTCGGGTCGGTTCTCCGGGGTCGCGCGCGACGCGGAGCACCTGGCCGAGCGGGTGCGGTCGCAGCGCGGCCTCACCCGGACCGGCCCGCGCGGCGACGTCTGCAACGTGCTGGCCTTCGGCTCCTGACTCGACCGGCCGTCTTCGCAGAGTCCCCGTCGTCCTCGCAGGTGCTGTGCACTCTGCGTCGACCACACCGCCCCTGCGAAGACGGTGGACCTGGGTGGTCGCTAGCGGGGGCAGGGGAAGAGGTCGGCGGCGGCGTGCCGGGTGACCCAGTCCTGCCAGTCCGGGAACGTCCAGCCCTGGTTCACGACCAGCAGGCCGTAGGTCTCCGGTGAGCACACCGCCGCCAGCACGTCCGTGGCCCGCTGCAGCGACATCCGGTCGGTGAACCCGGGCTTGTCGGCCAGTTCGTCGACGGCGCGGGAGTGCGCGGCCAGTGCCTGCACGCGCTCGCGCTCCAGCAGCACGGCGGGCTCCGGGTCGGCCGCGGCGGCCCGCAGCACGGCGGCCAGCGGGTAGCCGCGGTCCACCGCGGCGGCCGCGCTCGCCACGTGCAGCGCCAGCGCGGCCCGGCCGTCCGGCTCGGCGCGCAGGTCGTCGAGCCGGGGCCCCGCCGGGTCGGCGACCCCGAGCAGCGCCGCCTCCAGGATGGCGATCTTGCTGCCGAACGACAGGTAGAGCGTCTGCACCGCCACGCCGCCCGCCTTGGCGACGGCCGAGACGGTGGTGTCGAGGTAGCCCCGCTCGACGAACAGCCGGACCGCCGCGGCCAGGATGCGCTGCCGCGTCTGCTCCGCGCGCTGTGCGCGGACGGCACGGTGACGATCTTTCGGGCGGACGTCGTGCTGGAGTGCCACGCTGGAATGCCGTTCCATCACAGCATTACAGCACGGTCTTACACCGATGCCGCGGAGGCGACGGCGCGTGTCCTGATACGCGTCGTAGTGCCGGTCCCGGTGTGCACGACGCGAGCGACGCGCGGCCGTGCGACCGGCACTCTCGAACCCGTCGGCGACTCCCCCCACACACGGCCGTCGGCGGGCGAAGCTCCCTGACGGCTCGCCCGCCGGCGGTATCCACCCGAACTCGGAGGCGCGGCGTGGGGCCGGACGGGGATAGTGCCCGCGTGGCGGGGGACGACGGCGGGACGGGTGGGGCGTTGCCGCTGCTGCGGGCCAACCCGGCGTTCCGCAGCCTGGCGCTGGCCAGGCTCGTCTCCTTCGTCGGCGACTCGCTGAGCCTCGTCGCGCTCATGCTGCACGTGGCCGCGACCAGCGGGCAGGCCGTCGCGGTCGCCTCGCTGCTGCTGGTGGGCGACTTCGTGCCCGCGCTGCTCGGGCCGCTGTCCGGGGCGGTCGCCGACCGGTTCGACCGGCGCCGGGTGATGATCGTCTGTGAGGTCGTGCAGGGCGCGGCGCTGCTGGCGATGGCGCTGCTGCTGCCCCCGCTGCCGCTGCTGCTGGTGCTGGTCGGGGCGCGGGCGGTCGCGGGGCAGGTGTTCGCGCCGGCGTCGAGGGCCGCCGTCCCGGCGCTGGTGCGCGACCGCGACCTGGAGGGCGCCAACGCCACCGTGGGGTTCGGCGCCAACGGGGCCGAGGCGCTCGGGCCGCTGGTGGCCGCCGCGCTGCTGCCCGTGCTCGGGGTCGCCGGGGTGCTGCTCGTGGACGCGGCGTCGTTCCTGGTGTCCGCGCTGCTGCTGACCCGGCTACCGGCGCTGCCCCCATCCGCCGACCCGCACGTCGAGCCCGGGTCGCTGCTGCGGCGCGCCCGGCAGGGCCTGGGCTGGATCGCGGCGGCCCGCCCGGTGCGGATCGTCGTGCTCGGCTTCTGCGCCGTCGTCGCGGCGACGGCCGTGGACGACGTGGCCCTGCTCGTGCTGGCCACCGCGGACCTGCGGGCCGGCGAGTCGGCCACCGCGGTGCTGCTGGGGGCGGTCGGGATCGGGCTGCTGGTCGGCTACCTCCTGCTGGCCCGCGGGGCCGCCCGGGTGCCGACCGCGGTTCTGCTCGTCGCCGGGTTCGCGGTGAGCAGCGTCGGCAACCTGCTCACCGGGCTGGCCTGGGCGGTGGCCGCGGCGTTCGCGCTGCAGGCCGTGCGCGGGCTGGGGATCGCCGCGATCGACGTCGCGCACGTGACGCTGCTGCAGCGGTTGGTGCCCGACCACCTCCTCGGCCGCGTCTTCGGCAACCTGTACGGCGCCATCGGGGTGGCCGCGGGCGCTTCCTACCTGGGCGGCGGCCTGCTGCTCGACGCGGTGGGCGCCCCGGCGACGTTCCTGATCGCCGGGACCGCGGGCACCGCGGCCACGCTCGCCGTGGCGATCGCCCTGCCCCGCGCGCTGCGCGCCGAGCGACCACCGGGGTGACGCCCGGCCGACCTGGCGGATCGTCCCGTGGAGCCGCCCGCGACCGAGAGTAGCGATCCGGGTGCGGTGCGCGGCCCGGTTCTCCGGCGTCCGGTGGCGTACTCCGGCCAGAATCGCCGGAAAAACGGACATTCCACTCGAAATTGCGCGCATCTCGGAAATATCTGTCACACCCGCGCGACCAGGCACGATCTCCTGTTCAAGATGCTCACGGCCGATGAGGACGTCGCGGGCGATCGCGTCGAGGGGGTTCAGTGAACTGGTACGTGAAGGTGCTCCGGCAGTACGCCGATTTCAGCGGGCGGGCACGCCGGCAGGAGTACTGGATGTTCGTCCTGATCCACGCCTGCGTGTGCTTCGCGTTCGGCCTCGTCACGACGCTGCTCGGCAGCATCATCGGGAACGCCGGGTTCATCATCGGCGCGGTCCTGCTGGGCCTCTACGGCCTGGCGATCATCGTGCCGAGCCTCGCGGTCGCCGTGCGCCGGATGCACGACATCGACAAGTCCGGGCTGTTCCTGCTGGTCTCGTTCATCCCGGCGGTCGGGGGCATCATCCTGATCGTGCTCGCCGCGCAGGAGGGCACCCGCGGGCCCAACCAGTACGGGCCCGACCCGAAGGCCGAGTACGGCCCGGACCCGGGCTTCCCGGTCGCCCAGGGCGCCTACGGCCAGCAGGGTGGCTACCCGCAGCCCGCGGGCTACCCGCAGCCCGGTTACCCGCAGCAGAGCGGCTACCCGCAGCAGGGCGGGTACCCCCAGCCGGGCGGCTACCCGCAGAGCGGCGGATACCCGCAGCCGGGCGGATACCCCCAGCAGGGCGGATACCCCCAGCAGGGCGGATACCCGCAGCAGTACCCGCAGCAGGGCGGCTGGCCGCAGCAGGGTGGCGCCTCCGGCGGCCAGCGGTACTGACGGCCGGCGGAGCCGACCGGGCTGGCACCGCCGGGCTGCTGGTCGACCACGTCGACGGCTCCGTCCTCGCCGAGGCCGGGCACCGGACCGGACCGGACCCCGGTGCCGGGCCGAGGCCCGTCAGCCCGCGACGCCGCTGAGCAGGACGACGTGCACCGCGGTGCCGGCGACGATGCTGAGCACGATGTCGCGCCGCCACAGGTGCAGCCCGACCGTGACGGCCAGCGCGACCGCCGTCGGCACGCCGTACGACGGCGCGGTCAGCGGCACGTCGCGCAGGGTGTGGGCGACGAGCACCGCCATCACCCCCACCGGCGTCGTCGCGCCGAGGTGCGCGACCAGCGGGCTGCGGCGCAGCGGCGCCAGCAGCGCGAACGGCAGCGCGCGCAGGGTCCAGGTGATCGCCGCGCTCACCGCCACCGCGGCGAGCAGGTAGCCGGGCTCAGGCACGCCGACCACCCGCGACCGCGTGGCGCACCAGCAGGTACGCGGTGAACAGGCCCATGCCGGCGAGCATCGACCGGGCATCGGCCAGCACGACCCCGAGGACGGCGCAGCCGACCGCGACGAGCGCGTTCGGGACGTCCCGACGCGCCCGGAACGCGTCGATCCCCAGCACGACGAACAGCGCCGTGACCGCGAAGTCGAGCCCGACGACGCCGGCCGGCACCAGCACTCCGCCCAGCGCGCCGAGCGTCACGCTGCCGACCCAGTACAGCTGCACGAAGGCCTGCACGGCCAGGATCCGCCGGCGGCTCCAGCCCCGGGCGGCCGGTGTCGCGGTCAGCGCGTAGGCCTCGTCGGTGAGGGCGAAGGTGCTGTAGGCCTTGGCCAGCGGGCCCCGGACGCGGTGCAGCGGGAAGGACAGCGCGTAGAAGACGTGCCGGGAGTTGACCACGAGGGCGGCCGCCGCGATCTGCCCGAGCGGGGCGAGCGCCGTCACCAGGCCGAGGAGCACGAACTCCAGCGAGCCGGCGAAGATCACCGAGGCGAAGACCGTGGCCCACCACCAGGCCAGCCCGGACTGCCCGACGAGCACCCCGAACGCCACTCCCATGGCCGCGGCGGCGACCCCCACCGCCAGCGAGTCGCGCGCGGCCGCTCGGACGTCATGCACGGAGAAATTTTATGTCGATCCACTCGACATATGGTTGCGGATCATTTCGATATCATCCGGCGATGCGCAATCCTCGGGCACTCGATCGCATCGATCGCGACATCTTGTTCCACCTCGAACGCGATGGCCGGCTGAGCAACGTCGAGCTGGCCCGCCGGGTCGGCCTCACCCCACCGCCGTGCCTGCGCCGGGTCAAGCGGCTCGAGGACGAGGGCGTCATCACCGGGTACCGGGCGGTGCTCGACCCGGAGGCGGTCGGGCGGGGGTTCGAGGTGGTGGTCTCGGTGGAGATCCGGATGACCGACCGCGACACCCTGCTGGACTTCGAGGCCGCCGTCGCCGCGTTCGACGAGGTCGTCGAGTTCCGCCGGTGCTTCGGCACGCCCGACTACTTCCTGCGCGTGCTGGTGGCCGACCCGGCCGCCTACGAGGCGCACCACATGAAGCTGCTGGGGCTGCCGGCCGTCTCTCGGGTGGTGTCGCACCAGACGATGAAGCGGATCAAGACGTCGGACTGACCGGGAGCAGGCCGCCCAGGATCCGGCGCAGCGCGGTCGGCAGCGGATCGCCGTCGTCGGGGGTGAGCTCGATCGCGGCCAGGTGGGGGTGCCCGCCCCGGGCGACGACGTGGGCGAGGTACCGGGCGCCGCGCAGCACGTCGACCGGGGAGGCCTCGGACTGCGCGTTCGCCGCGACCACGGCGTTGAGCATCGCCAGCGCGACCAGCTTGTCGCCGTCGGGCGCGGGGTGGTCGGCGAGCACGGCCAGTACGTGCTCGGCCAGGTCGATCCCGTTCGGGCCGGCGACCGGCCGGGTGAGGACCAGTTCCGGCAGCCACGGGTGGCGGCGGTAGATCTCGCGGGCCTGCAGGCCGACGTCGACGAGGTCGTCGAGCCAGGAGCCGGTCGGGGGGTCCAGCCGGTACTCCCCGGCGACGTGGTCGGCCATGAGGTCGAGCAGGTCCTCGCGGGTGTCGACGTAGCGGTAGAGCGAGCCGGCGCCGGTGCCCAGCTCGGCGGCGACGTGCCGCATCGAGACCCCGGCGAGCCCGTCGCGGTCGGCCACCCGCACGGCGGCCTGGGTGATCTCGGCCCGGCTGCGCCCCGCGGGCCGCCCGACGCCCGCCCGCTCGGGCCGCATCCAGATCAGCTCGTCCGACGCCATCCACCCTCCCGCGTTTGCGAACAGCGTATCCGTTCCGTACCTTCGAGTTCAACGTTCGCGAACAGTGGATGCGAATAAGGTGGGTGGAACATGAAGGTCCTCGTCCTGGCTCCCGGCACGCGCGGCGACGTCGTCCCCGCGACCGGTCTCGCCACGGCGTTCCGCGCCGACGGCCACGAGGTGACGATCGTGGCGAACGCGGAGTACGAGCACCTCGTCACCGCGGCCGGCTGCACCCACGCCCCCATCGACGCGCCGCTGACCCCGCCGGCGGGCGCACCCGGGGGCGTGCGCGGCTACCTCGCCGTGCTCCGCACCTACATGGACCGGGCTGCCACCGCCGCGCTGGCCGCGGCCCCCGGCGCCGGGATCGTGCTGACCAACGCCATCTCCCCGTACGGCCACGACATCGCCGAGGCGCTCGGCGTCCCCTCCGTCGAGGCGCTGCTGCAACCCTCCGAGCCCAGCGCCGACCACCCGCCGATGATCTTCGCGGGTCGCGACCTCGGCCGCGTGGGCAACCGGATCGCCGGGCGGATCGCCGCCCGGGTGCCCACCCCGTACGACCCCGCCTGCGCGCGCGTGCGCGCCGAGCTGGGGCTGCCGCCGGAGAGCCGCGCGGCGGGCCGGCGGCGGCGCCGGGACGCGGGGCTGCCGGTGCACCACGGGATCAGCCCCGCCGTGCTCCCACGGCCCGCGGACTGGCCCGCCGACCTCACCCTTGACGGGTACTGGTGGGGCCCGGACGCCGGCGGGCTCGATGCCGAGCTGGAGGCGTTCCTGGACGCCGGCCCGGCGCCCGTCGTCGTCGCGCTCGGCAGCATCCCCGCCGGTCAGGACGTGGTGGCGGCGGCGCTGCTGCGCAGCGGGGTGCGCGCCGTCGTCCAGGGCATGGACGAGGTACCCCTCGACGGGCCGGACGTGCTGCGCATCGGCGAGGCACCGCACCACCTGCTGCTCCCCCGCGCCGCCGCGGTCGTCCACAGCGCCGGCGCCGGAACCACCGCCGCGGCCCTGCGGGCCGGCGTGCCCTCGGTGCCCGTGCCGGTGCACACCGACCAGCCGTTCTGGGGCCGCAGGCTGGCCGCGCTCGGCGCCGGCACGGCCCCGCTCCCCGCGAAGGGCCTGCGCCCCGACGCGCTCGCCGCCGCGATCGACACCGCGCGCACCGCCCAGCACCTGCGCAGCGGCGCGGCGGCCGTCGCCGAGGCGCTCCGCACCGAGGACGGGACCCGGCCGCTTCGGGAACTGGTCAACCGGGCCGCGGGCTGATCCGGCCGGTCGCCCCCCATCCGCGCGGCCAGGTCACCGACGAGCGCCTCAGCGATAGCCGTCCACCTCGACGAGGGTGTCGAGGCCGTGCGCTCGCCCTCCCATGACCTGCCGGCACAGCGCGGCCTCCTGGTCGACGGCGAACGGCCCGCGGTCGGTCTCGTAGTCCGGTTCGATCGACATCCGCAACCACCTCCGGCCGGAGTGTCCCGCCGGCCGGAGCAGATCGGCGAGGATCCTTGCCGCATCGGCAAAGCCTCAGCCGAGCTCCTCGGCCAGCCCGACGACGATGCCCTCCGGGCCGCGGACGTAGCAGAGCCGGTACACGTCGCCGTACCGCTCCACGCTGCCGACGAGCTCGCCGCCGTGAGCGCGCAGGCGGGCGACGACGTCGTCGATGTCGTCGACGGCGAACATGATGCGCCGGATGCCGAGCGTGTTCGCCGGCGCGTCCACGGGCGCGCCGCGGACCGCCGCCGGCTGGTGGAACACCACCAGCTCGACCCGGCCCGAGCCGTCCGGGGTCCGCAGCATCGCCACGTCCTGGCGGACGTCGTCGATCCCGATGACGCGCTCCACCCACTTCCCCTCGACCGGCCCCTTGCCCTCCAGCTCCATGCCGAGCTCGACGAAGAACCCGATCACCGCGTCGATGTCCTCGACGACGATGAGGACGTTGTCCATCCGCTTGAGCGCCATATCGGTCTCCTCGGTGTCGTACGGTCGCGTCGCTGCGGGGACGGTGCCACCGGGCCGATCTCGACAGCCCGTCCGCGGTCAGGTCTCCCAGCGGCCGGACAGCAGCTCAGGGGCCGGGGGTTCGCCGGGCAGCGGGTGCGGAGCGGGTGCGCGCAACCCGTCGAGCGCGATCGCGGTGATCCTGGTCCGCGCGTTCACCGCGGCGGGCACGAGGTCCGTGCGGCCCTGCTGCCGCAACTGGTCGATCATGGGCGACTTGCCCAGCTGCTCCACGAGCAGGTGCAGGTCGGTCGTCGTCACGTCGGGGCGCAGGACCCCGGCTGCCCGGGCCCGGGCCACCAGCGCGTCGACGGCCTCGTCCGCCCGCCGGTTCTTGTCCGCGATCTCCTCGGTGAGCTCGATCGTCCCGGCGACGGACCCCAGCGAGCCCTGGCCGATGTCGAACCCGGCCAGCAGGTAGTGCGCCAGGCCCTCCCAGGGATCGGCGTGCGCCAACCCCTGCTCCGCGGCGTCGATCCAGCGGTCGAGCGTGAGCGAGACCAGCCGCTGGAACAGCTCCTGCTTGGTCCGGTAGCGCCGGTAGAGGCTGCCGATGCCGACGCCCGCGCGGGCGGCGATCGCGGCGACCGACGCGCGGGCGCCGTCGACGGCGACCACCTCGCGGGCCGCGGCGAGCAGCGCGCGGTCGTTGGCCTCGGCCTCCGCCTGCCGCGGGGCCCTGCGGGGCTCGGTCACCGGAGCAGCATAGGGCCCTTGCGGAGCGTTCCGCTCCGGTCTACGGTTGTAAACGGAGCGTTTCGCTCCGCAAACTGACGAGGGAGTGGACATGACCGACGAGGACACCGTGCGGGAGCTCATCGCCGCGGCCGACCGGTACCAGAGCGACGTCGACCGGTTCGTCGCGCTCCACCACCCCGACGCCGTGGTCGTCAACCTCGCCGGCCGCCGGGTCCTGGGCCGCGACGCGCTGCGCCGCGCCATGGCGTCCGCGCTGGACACCCCGCTGGCCGAGGTGCTCACCCGCATCGAGGTTCTGGACGTGCGCTTCCCCCGACCCGACGTGGCGCTGGTCAGCGCGCGCAAGCACGTCTCGGACGAGCCCGGCGCGGCCGTCGACGCCGTCCCGTCGACCGGCCAGATCACCTACACGGCGGTGCGCTCGGCCGACGGCTGGCGGATCGCGCTCGCCCAGACCACGCCGGTGCTCGCGGGCTGAGGAGCCGGACCCCGGCCCTCAGCGGTGCGCGTCCTGCTCGACCTCGCTGCGGACCGCCCCCAGCGCGTCCCGCAGTTCGGGCAGCCCGACCGAGCCGAGGGCCAGCCGCAGCGCCGGCGGCGCGGGTCGGGTGGTCGCGAACGGCTCGGCGGTGGAGACCGCGACCCGCCTGCGGGCCAGGGCCGCCGCGATCCGGTCCGGGCGCGCCCCCACCGGCAGCGGCAGCCACAGGAAGTACGACGACGGGTGGCCCACGTGCGCCAGCCCGTCCAGCACCTCCCTGGCCACCTCCTGGCGCCGGCGGGCGTCCGCGCGCTTGCGCTCCTCAAGGCGGTCGACGGTGCCGTCGTCGAGCCAGCGCCGGGCGATGGCCATGGTCAGGGCGGGGGTGTTCCACGCCGTCACCCGGATGGCGCGCTCCAGCGCCGGCACCAGCGGGCCGGGTGCGACGACGAAGCCGATCCGCAGCCCGGTCGCCACGCTCTTCGACAGGCCGGAGACGTAGGTGGTGCGCTCCGGGGCGAGCACCGCCAGCGGCGGCGGCGCGTCCTCCACGAGGTAGGCGTAGGAGGCGTCCTCGATGATCGACAGCTCGTGCCGGCGGGCGACGGACACCAGCCGCGCCCGCCGGGCGTCGTCGAGGACCCAGCCCAGCGGGTTGTGCAGGGTCGGCATCGCGTAGACGGCCCGGACGCGACGCCGGGCGCACAGCCGGTCGAGCGCGTCCGGATCGGGCCCGGACCCGTCCGCCGGCAGCGGCGCGAGCTCCAGCCCGAGCGTGCGGGCGAGCACCGCGAACCCGGGGTAGGTGACGGCGTCCACCGCGACGACGTCGCCGGGGCGGAGCAGCGCGGTGGCCGCCACCGCGAGACCGTGCTGGGCGCCGTTGACGATCAGCACCCGGTCGCGGCCGACGTCGAGCCCCCGCCTGCGCAGGTGGCGGGCGACCGCCGCCCGGTCGTCGACGCGCCCGCGGTGCGGCTGGTAGCCGAGCAGCGCGTCGACGTCCCCGGACGTCGACAGGTCCCGCAGGGCCCGGCGCAGCAGGTCGGCCTGGCCCGGGACCGACGGCGAGTTGAAGCTCAGGTCGGTGGCGTCGACGGCGACCGACTGCTGGTCGATCCCCGTGCCCGGCGCGGTGGCGGGGTCCCGGACGAACGTGCCCCGCCCCTGCTCGCAGCTGACCAGCCCCATCGCCGCCAGCTCCGCGTACACCCGCGACGCCGTCACCAGCGCGATGCCCTCGTCCGCGGCCAACTGGCGGTGCGTGGGCAGCCGCGCGCCCGCCGGCCAGCGCCCGCCGCGGATCTGCGCCGCGAACGCGTCGACCACGCCCCTGTACCGCGGCACCCGCACCGCCGAATTGTAGGCATGACAATTCTTCGACAGTCATGGATCGGCGGTCGTAGCGTCCGCGGCCATGCACACCGCGATCCTCACCTTCGAGGGCTACAACGAACTCGACTCCCTCATCGCGCTCGGCGTGCTCAACCGGGTCGCCGAGCCCGGATGGCGGGTGTCGATCGCGAGCCCCGCCCCGCGGGTGCGGTCGATGAACGGCGTCACCATCGAGGCGATGGTCGACCTCGACGAGGCCTGCACCGCCGATGCCGTCATCGTCGGCAGCGGCGCGCGGACGCGCGAGGTCGTCGAGGATCCCGCCGTCATGGCCGCGCTGGGTCGGCTCGACCCCGCCCGCCAACTGCTGGCCGCTCAGTGCTCCGGCACGCTCGTGCTCGCGAAGCTCGGGCTCCTCGACGGCGTGCCCGCCTGCACCGACCTCACCACCCGGCCGTGGGTCGTCGCCGCCGGCGTCGACGTGCTCGACCAGCCGTTCTTCGCCCGCGGCAACGTGGCCACCGCGGGCGGCT
Organism: Pseudonocardia lacus; assembly: GCF_018531445.1. Classification (GTDB taxonomy): domain Bacteria; phylum Actinomycetota; class Actinomycetes; order Mycobacteriales; family Pseudonocardiaceae; genus Pseudonocardia; species Pseudonocardia lacus. Next base: position 6,787 of record NZ_JAHDTH010000039.1, on the reverse strand, counting down.
GCCTGGCCTCCGGCTACCTCGCCACCTGGGTCATCGCCCGGCTGCGCGGCCTCGACGCGGCCCGCGCCGCGATGCACTACGTCGCGCCGGTCGGGGAGAAGCAGGAGCACGTCGAGCGCGCTCTGCGCAACGTGACCCCGTACCTCGACGCCGCCCTGATCCCCTCCTGACCGGTCGGCGCGGCGACACGGCGGTCCGCGACTGGTACGGATGACACCCGTGGACACCGCACGGGTCGCCGAGGCGCTCGCGACCGACGACGACGCCCGCGCCCGGCTGCAGCGCCGCGTGCTGGCCGTCGTCGTACTGGGACAGGTGCTCGGTGGGGCCGGGCTCGCCGCCGGCATCACCGTCGGCGCCCTGCTGGCCCAGGAGATGCTCGGCTCCGACGACCTGTCGGGGGTGCCGACGGCGCTGTTCACCCTCGGCTCGGCCCTGACGGCGTTCCTGATCGGGCGGATCACCCAGCGCCACGGCAGGCGCGTCGGCATCGGCATCGGCTTCACCGCGGGAGGCGTCGGCGCGATCGGCGTCGTGGCGGCGGCGGCGACCGACAGCGTCGCGCTGCTGTTCGCGGCGCTGTTCGTCTACGGCGCCGGGACCGCCACCAACCTGCAGGCCCGCTACGCCGGCACCGACCTCGCCGCACCGGCCGCGCGCGGCACGGCGATCAGCGCCGCGCTGGTCGCCACCACGTTCGGCGCCGTGGCCGGCCCGAACCTGGTCGAGCCGCTCGGCTCGCTGGCCGGCGCCCTCGGGCTGCCGCCACTGGCCGGGCCGTTCCTGCTGGCCGCGGCCGCCTTCCTGGCCGCGGGGACCGTGCTGTTCGCGCTGCTGCGCCCGGACCCGTTCCTGGTGGCCGCCCACCTGCACCGCGCGAACCCCGGCGTCGCCACGACGACGGGCGGCGCGACCGGGCCCGGGGTCATCGTGGGCGCGACGGTGATGGTGCTGACCCAGATCGCGATGATCGCCATCATGACCATGACCCCGGTGCACATGCGGGCGCACGGGCACGGCCTCGGCGAGATCGGCCTGGTCATCGGCATCCACGTGGCCGCCATGTTCCTGCCGTCGCTGATCACCGGTCCGCTCGTCGACCGGCTCGGGCGGGTCCCGATGGCCGCGGCCGCCGGGGTGGTCCTGCTGCTGGCCGGCCTGCTCGCCGGGCTCGCCCCGCCCGACTCGATGCCGCTGCTGGTCACCGCACTCGCCCTGCTGGGGCTGGGCTGGAACCTTGGGCTGATCTCCGGGACCGCGCTGCTGGTCGACGCCACGACGCCCGACAACCGGGCCCGCGTCCAGGGCACCGTCGACGTGCTGATCGCCCTCGGCGGCGCGGGCGGCGGCGCCCTGTCCGGCGTGGTGGTCGCCGGGGCGGGCTTCCCCGCCCTCGCCCTCGGCGGGGGCGTCCTCGCGCTGCTGCTGATCCCCGCGCTGTTCCGGGCCCGCTCCTCGCCGTCGCGCGCAGTCTGAGACCGGGCGGGCGTCAGACCCCGAACCTGGCGCGCGCCGCCGCGGTCACCGGGGTGAACAGGTTGACCAGGTTCCCGTCGGGGTCGCGGAACAGCAGCGAGCGGTTGCCCCACGGCATGTCCGCGGGCCCGGCGACGACGTCGGTGAGCCCGTCGCGGAGCCGGGCGAAGTCGGCGTCGACGTCGTCGACGAGGAACTCGACGATGGCGCTGCGGTTGACCCCCGGTTCGGCGCAACCCTCCCCGAAGATCGGCACGGTCCGGTCGCTACCGATCGCCAGCGTGCCGGCCGGGGTCGGGATCTCGGCGAACAGCTCGTTGCCCCAGATCGCGCCCGTCCCGGTCACCTCCTCGTAGAAGCCGACCAGGCGACGGACGTCCGCGGTGATGATGCGGGTCGAGACGAACCTCATGGCGTTCCTCCTCCCACCGCCACGCCGGGTGGCAGTGATCGCGCGCCCGCGGGGGCGCCGCGGCCCACCGCGGGCCGCACACCCGACCGTGGCCCGGATACCGGGCAGGATCCGCCCGGAATCGGCTGCGATCCTTCCCGATGTGGCCCGACCCACCAGCCGCGTCCTCGCCCTGCTGGAGATCCTGCAGACGGGAGGGACCCGCACCGCGGCGCAGCTCGCCGCCGCACTGGGCGTCGACGAGCGCACCGTGCGCCGCTACGTCGAGCACCTCGTCGACCTCGACGTGCCGGTGCGGTCCGAACGCGGGCGCTACGGCGGCTACCGGCTCGCGAAGGGCTACCGGATGCCGCCGCTGATGCTCACCGATGACGAAGCGATCGCCACGCTGGCCGGGATCGTGGCGGCCGACCGCGCCGGCCTCGTCCCGTCCTCGGCGGCCGCCGCCCACAGCGCCGCGGCGAAGGTGCGCCGGGTGCTGCCGCCGCAGCTCGGCGCGCGGCTTGACGCGCTGCTGGAGGTCACCGGGTTCCCCGAGTCCCGGCGGTCGCGGGCGGCACCGGAGACCGACGTGCTGCTGCTGTTCGCCCAGGCCGCCAGGCAGCGCCGGGCGGTCGCGATCGGCTACCGCTCCGGCAGCGGGCGGACCAGCGAGCGGACGCTGCACCCCGACGGCGTGGTCGCCCACGCCGGCCACTGGTACGTCACCGGCGCCGACTCGGCCAGCGGCGAGGACCGCACCTTCCGGCTGGACCGGGTGCGCACGGCGGTGCTGCTGCCCGACACCTTCCCCGCCGTCGACGACCGCGACCCCCGGGACCGCCTGCTCTCGTCCCTGGCCGGGGCGCCGCGCCGGCACGCCGTCCGGGTGCTGGTGCGGGCCGACCGCCACCACATCGAGCACCGCACCCCGCCCGGCCTGGTGGAGGTGGAACCCGTCGGGGACGGGCGGTGGGTCCGGCTCCGCCTGCAGGTCGAGGAGCTCGACTGGGTCCCGTCGCTGCTGGCCTGGATCGACCGGCCGTTCGTGGTCGAGCAACCGGACGCGCTGCGGCAGCACGTGCGGGAGCTGGCCGAACGTCTGGTGCGCTCCGCCGAGCGGCCGTTCGACGAACGGGAGCCGTTCGGTCTTCCCTGACGGACCCCGGTGTCCCGCCGATCACGGACGCTGACGGCTACCGCGCCGCCGCCGCGCCCACCCCGCTGCGGGTGTCGGCGGCCGCACGCAGCAGGGGGCCGTCGCCGCGGCCGACCGCGCACAGCCGGCCCAGCGCCCACGGGCCGGCGTCGACGACCGAGTGGCCGCGGCGGCGCAGCGCGTCGAGGGTGGGCTCGCCCAGCCGCGACTCCGCGACCACGCCGCCGGGCTCCCAGCCGCGCGGGGCGAACGACGACGGGAACGCGACGGAGTGCCAGGCCGGCGCGTCGATCGCGGCCTGCAGGTCGAGGCCGCCGACGGTGTGCGCCAGCCAGAAGCACAGCTGCCACTGGTCCTGCTGGTCGCCGCCCGGCGTGCCGAACGCGATCCGCGGCTCCCCGTCGCGCAGCCCCAGCGAGGGGCTCAGCGTCGTCCGCGGCCGCTTCCCGGGCACCAGCGACGAGGGCAGGCCCTCCTCCAGCCAGAACATCTGCGCCCGCGTCCCCAGGCAGAAGCCCAGCTCGGGGATCGTCGGGGAGGACTGCAGCCAGCCGCCCGACGGGGTCGCCGAGACCATGTTGCCGGCGGCGTCGACCACGTCGACGTGCACCGTGTCGCCGCGCACCGCGCCGGTGCGGTCGACGGTGGGCTCGCCGAGGCCGAGGCTGGTGACGCCGTCGCCGCGGGCCCGGCCCGGGTGGGTGGCGTAGTCGGCAAGCCGCGGGGTGCGGCCGTCCGGGGAGCCGGGGCGCAGTTCGAGGGAGGCCCGTTCGCCGATCAGGGCGCGCCGGGCCGCCGCGTACTCGGCGGACACCAGCGCGGCCAGCGGGACCGGGGCGCTGTCGCCGTACCAGGCCTCGCGGTCGGCGAAGGCCAGCTTGGCCGCCTCGACGGCGACGTGCACCGTGTCGGCGGTGGCGACGCCGTCGGCGTAGCCGATGTCGGCGTCGCGCAGCAACTGCAGGGCCTGGGCCAGCACGGGGCCCTGCGACCACGCCCCCGGCTTGGCCAGCGACCAGCCGCCGCCCACGTCGACCAGCAGCGGCTCCTCGTAGGTCGCCGACCAGCCGGCCAGGTCGTCGGCGGTGAGCAGGCCGGCGTGGTCGCGGCCGGACTCGTCGCGCGCCGGGGTGCGGCAGAACCGGTCGACCGCCTCCGCGACGAACCCGCGGTACCAGGCGCCGCGGGCGGCGTCGATGCGGTGCTCGCGGTCGCCGCCGGCCTTCGCGGCCTCGTCCAGCAGCCGCTGCCACGTCGCGGCGAGTGCCGGCAGCCGGTGGGTCGTCGTCGGCACCGCGCCGTCGGGCAGCCAGGTGCGCGCGGAGGTGGTCCAGTGGTCGCGGAAGTGGTCGGCGACGGCGGCGATCGTCACCGGGATCCGCGGCACCAGCGGGAAGCCGCCCGCGGCGTAGCCGAGCGCCGGCTCCAGGACGTCGACCAGCTCCCACGTGCCGTGGTCGCGCAGCAGCGTGAGCCAGCCGTCCCACGCGCCGGGGACCGTGGCGGCCAGCAGGCCGGTGCCCGGGACGATCGGCAACCCGAGGTCGTCGCGGATCCGGGAGGCGGTGGCCGCCGCCGGGGCGACCCCCTGCCCGCACAGCACCCGGGGCGACGGGTCGCCCGCCGTGACGAAGACGGCCGGCACCTCCCCGCCCGGCCCGCAGAGGTGCGGCTCCACCACCTGCAGCACGAACCCGGCCGCCACCGCGGCGTCGAAGGCGTTGCCGCCCCGGGCGAGCACCGACATCGCCGTGGCGGTGCCGAGGTAGTGGGTGCTGGACGCGGCGCCGTGGACGCCGCGGCGCTCGTGCTTGGTCGGGGCCCCGCCTCCGGTGGTCATCCCCCGATCCTCACCGATCGCGGCCGCGCCGGCAGCCCGGGTTCCGCGGACCGGATCGATCCTCGCCAGTCAGGCGCGGGTGAGCGCGACGACCGGGATCTCCCGCTCGCCCGCCTTCTCCTCGTGGTCGGCGAAGAAGGGGTAGGCCCGCTTCAGCTCGGCCCAGACGCGCTCCCGGTCGGCGCCGGTCGTCGTCTCGGCCAGCGCCGGGTACGTCTCGTCGCCCACCTCGACGGTGACGTGCGGGTCGGCGGTGAGGTTGAGGTACCAGGCGGGGTGGACCGCTGCGCCCATGTTCGAGGCGATGACCAGGAGGCGCTCGCCGTCGGGGTGGAACATCATCGGGCTGGTGCGCGGCTCGCCCGAGCGGCGACCGGTGGTGGTGAGCAGGAGCAGGCGGTCGCGGTGCATGCCCTCGACCTCACCGCCCGCCCGGAACTGCTCGATCACCGCGCGGTTGATCGACGTGATGTCCATGGGCCCTCCCGGCTACAGGTCGGCGGCGAGCGGGACCTGCTCGACCGCGGGCGAGGTCATCCACTCGCGCAGGGCGCGGGTGGCGGCCACGTCGTCGGCGTTGTACTCCAGCAGGCGGCGGCGCTGGTCGGCGTCGGGCGGGCCGCCGTCCATGCCGACGGCGTCGCGGTACCAGCGCATCGAGTTCTCCCCGCCGGCCTCCGGGTCGCGCCAGCTGAAGCCGGCGACCGGGGCGACGCGCTTGAGGCCCTTGCCGTGCGCGCACAGGAACCACTCGTCGACCACGGCGTAGATGTCGACCCAGCCGGGGTGGGCGATGAACTCCTCGACCTCCGACACCGGCGGGATGCCCGGGTGGCCGGCGAAGCGCCGGGCCGACGCCAGCAGCCAGCGGTTCTCGGCCTGCTCGTTGTAGCAGTAGGCGGCGAACGTGCGCCCGCTCGCGGCGGCGGCGGCGCGCACCCCGGACAGCCAGCCCCAGAACTCGGCGAACGACCGGGCCTCGTCGGCGTCGGGCACGGGGACCCAGGTGGCGAAGGCGCGGTAGCCCTCCTGCTCGTCGCCGGGCCGGCGGCCGCCGGGGAACGACAGGTGCACGCCCCACATGTAGGCGCCGGACTCGCCGAAGCTCTCCATGTCGACGTCGACCTCGACGTCGGCGCGCAGCACGGGCACCGACGGCACCCGGCGCACCACGGCCAGGCCCCGCAACCACGCCCTGGCCAGCGCGACCACGTCGGCGAAGGGCGGACCGGCCAGCGGGACGGGCTCGACGGCCGGGTCGCACGCGGCCAGCTCGGCGACCGTGCGCACGCCGACCTCCCGCAGGGCGACCGCCGCCTCCCCGCGCACGACCAGGCTGACGTCGCCGGCCCGCTCCAGCTCGGCGGCGCAGGTGGGCCACCACGGGCAGCGGCGGCACTCCATGATCCGGGACGGGTGGGCCAGCGCCGGGCGCTGCTCGGCGGCGGCCTCGGCCACGGCGGTGCGGTCGGCGAAGCGGGCGTCGTACTCGGCGAGGGTGGAGCGGTCGCCCGGCCAGTGGCCGGCGCGCAGGTCGTGCCAGACGACGACGTCGGCGTCGAGGCCGACGACACCGCCGACGTCGACGTGGGCGGCACCGGCCGGCGGGGCCCAGCCGGCCGCCCGCAGCATGCGGTTGAGGTGGGCCAGGCGCAGCAGGTCGCGCGGCTGGGAGCGGACCTTGCGCCGCGGGTCGGGGCGGGCGGCGCCGGGGCGCGGGTCGGTGAGCGGGGAGGTGGCCGCGCCGTCGCCCGGGTCGGTGATGCGGTGGCGGACGACGAGGACCGGCACGTAGCCGCCCTCCGGCACGCGGACCAGCAGCTCGGCCCCGCCGCGGCGGCCGTCGGCGTCGGGCAGGACGGCGCCCCAGACGAACTCGGCGCCCGCGGCGACCGCGGCGGCCGTGTCCGCGCGGCGCTCG
>NZ_JAHDTH010000371.1 GCF_018531445.1 Pseudonocardia lacus | reverse complement strand
GGCCAGCGGGGCGCCCGGGTCCCGGGCGACCCGGGCGGCCAGCGCCTCGCCGCCGCGCGGGCCGCCGTAGGGCCGCTCCGCCAGCGCGGTCGCGCCGTCCGCCGAACCCCGCCCCTGCGACACAGCCGTTGCCCCCGTCCCGGCCGCGCGGCCGTCACCGGGGAGTTTCGTCCGCCGCGGGGCGGGTTGTTAACGCGCTGTCGTCGAACAACCGCATCGAGTGACACCCGGGCGGGTCCGGTCACAGCACGTGAACCAGCCGGGCCGTGCGCGGGCGCCGCGATCAGGACCGCGACCCCCGCGCACGCCGGTCAGCTGCGGTCGAACTCCCTGGCGCCCAGGGCCCGGACGATCCCGGCGCGGCCCTCGGAGACCAGCCGGCGCAGTGCGGGCGGGTGCGAGGCGTCGGCCAGCCAGGCGTCGGCGGCCTCGACCGTCGACTTGTCCACCGCCCAGGACGGGAACAGCCCGACGACCACCGACTGCGCCCGCTCGCTGGTCCGCCGCGACCACACCTCGGCGACCTGGGCGAAGTACAGCTCCACGTAGCCGCCCAGCAGCCCGCGCTGCGACGGGTGGGCGAACCCCGAGATGATCGCCTCCTGCACGGCGTTCGGGATGTCGTCGTCGTGCACGGCGCGGTTCCAGGCCCGCTCCTTGGCCGCGGCGCTGGGCATCAACGCCCTGGCCCGCTCGGCCTGGCGCTGCCCGGTGGAGGTGGGGTCGCGCTCCTGCTCGGCGTCGATGTCGGCCTCGGTGGCGTGGCCGTGCGCGACGAGCGCGTGCAGCAGCCGCCAGCGCAGGTCGGTGTCCACGGTCAGCCCCGGCGGGACGTCCCGCCCGTCGAGCCAGAGCCGGAACTGCTCCAGCACCGTCGTGTACAGCACGCACGAGGTGAGGGCGTTGACCGTGGCCAGCTGCGTGTCCGAGCCCGCCTCCGCGGAGGCCAGCCTGCGCAGCAGCGCGTCGACGATCATCGGCCAGCCGCTCTCGGCGGCCCACTGCTCGTCGGCGTAGGACGCGGTCGCCGTCTGGGCCTGCAGCAGCAGCCGCTGCAGCACGCCGACCTCGGTCTCCGCGGCGAACCCGCCGGCCACCAGGGTGGCGAAGTCGCGGGCCTTGAGCTCGGCCTCGCGGGTCATCTCCCAGGCCGCCGACCAGCACAGCGTGCGCGGCAGCGGCTCGGCGATGTCGCCGATCCGGTCGACCAGGGTGGTCAGCGAGTCGGGGTCGAGCCGCAGCGCGCAGTAGGTGAGGTCGTCGTCGTTGACCAGCACCAGCTTGCCGCGCGGGACGCCGATGAGCTCGGGCACCGCGGTGCGCTCGCCGCTGACGTCGACCTCGACGCGGTGCGTGCGCACCAGCCTGCCGGCGCCGTCGTCGTCGTAGACGCCCACGGCGAGCCGGTGCGTGCGCAGCTCGCCCGCGCCCGGCCGGGCGCCGCCCTGCACGACCTCGAACCGGGCGAACGCACCGGACCGGTCGACGTCGAAGGACGGGCGCAGCAGGTTGAGCCCGGTGGTGCGCAGCCACTGCGCGCCCCAGCCGGACAGGTCGCGCCCGGACGCCTCCTCCAGCGCGCCCAGCAGGTCGTCGAAGGTGGCGTTGCCCCAGGCGTGCGCGGAGAAGTAGGCGCGCAGCCCGGCCAGAAACGGCTCCAGCCCGACGTAGGCCACCAGCTGCTTGAGCACCGAGGCGCCCTTGGCGTAGGTGATGCCGTCGAAGTTGACCTCCACGGCCTGCAGGTCGGGGATGTCGGCGGCGATCGGGTGCGTGGAGGGCAGCTGGTCCTGCCGGTAGGCCCAGGACTTCTCGACGTTGGCGAACGTCGTCCAGGCCTGCTTGTACTCCGTCGCGTCGGCCTGGCACAGCACGCTCGCGAAGGTGGCGAACGACTCGTTGAGCCACAGGTCGTCCCACCAGCGCATGGTCACGAGGTCGCCGAACCACATGTGGGCCATCTCGTGCAGCACGGTCTCGGCCCGGCGCTCGTAGACCGACCGTGTGACGCGCGAGCGGAAGACGTAGTCCTCCAGGAACGTGACCGCGCCGGCGTTCTCCATCGCCCCGGCGTTGAACTCCGGGACGAACAGCTGGTCGTACTTGCCGAACGGGTACCGGACGCCGAAGTTGCGGTGGTAGAAGTCGAAGCCCTGCTTGGTCTCGGTGAACAGGCGCTCGGCGTCCATGTACTGGCCCAGCGATGCCCGGCAGTAGATGCCCAGCGGGATGCTGCCGTGCTCGTCGCGGTACTCGTCGTGCCATGCCGCGTACGGGCCGGCGATGAGCGCCACCAGGTAGGTCGACATGATCTCGCTGGTCGCGAAGCGGTGCACGACGGCGCCGCCCTCGCCGTCGCCGGTGGACTCGACGGCGGCGTTGGAGACCACCCGCCAGTCGGCCGGGGCGGCGACGGTGACCGTGTAGCGGGCCTTGAGGTCGGGCTGGTCGAAGCAGGCGAACATGCGCTTGGCGTCGGCCGTCTCGAACTGGGAGTACAGGTAGACGCCGCCGTCGAGGGGGTCGACGAAGCGGTGCAGGCCCTCGCCGGTGTTCATGTACCGGCCGGTCGCCTCGACGCGCAGCTCGTTCTCGGCGGCGAGGGAGGGCAGCGCGATGCCGTCCTCCTCGCGGTAGCCGGACAGGTCGAGCGGCTCGCCGTTCAGCGTCGCCGACGCCACGTCGGCGGCGACCAGGTCGATCCAGCTGTCGGCGCCCGGCTCGCGGCACGTGAAGCGGACCGTGGTGGTCGTGGCGAAGGTGGCGTCACCGGGCTTGCCGCCGCCGTCGGTCAGGTCGAGCTCGACCACGTAGTCGTCGACCGACAGGAGGGCGGCCCGCCGCTCGGCGTCCGTGCGGGTCAGGTTGGGCGGGGCCATGCGCTGTCCGAGCTCCTTCGGGTGGTCGTCGGTGTCCGCGATCCAACCACGACCCGGCGGCGGATGCCGGTGAGATCCAGCGGCGGCCTCGCGGAGGGCGGGAATCCTCGCGGACGGTCGCGGGTTGGCGTTGACGAGTGAGCACTCTCTCGAACGGAGACGCTGTGACCAGCACCGACGCAAGCACGACACCTTCCGGCACCGCCCAGGTGGACTTCTGGTTCGACCCGCTCTGCCCGTGGGCGTGGATCACCTCGCGGTGGATGCTGGAGGTGCGGGAGGTCCGCGACGTGCGGATCGACTGGCACGTGATGAGCCTCGCGGTGCTCAACGAGGGCCGCGACCTGCCGGAGAACTACCGGGCGATGATGGACCGCGCCTGGGGCCCGGTCCGGGTGGCCGTCGCCGCGGCCAAGGAGCGCGGGCCGGAGATCCTCGAGCCGCTCTACACGGCGATGGGCACGCGGATCCACAACCAGGGCAACAAGGACTTCGAGGTCGTCATCAAGGAGTCGCTGGCCGAGCTGGAGCTGCCGGCGTCCCTCGCCGAGGCCGCCACCAGCACCGACCTGGACGCCGAGCTGCGCGAGAGCCACGCCAGGGGCATGGAGCCGGTCGGCCTGGACGTGGGCACGCCCACCATCCACATCGACGGGGTGGCGTTCTTCGGCCCGGTGATCTCGCGCATCCCGCGCGGCGAGGACGCCGGCCGGGTGTTCGACGGCAGCCGGCTGCTGGCCAACTACCCGCACTTCTTCGAGCTGAAGCGGACCCGCACCGAGGACCCCGCGTTCGACTGATGTGGAACGGTCTTGTCAACCCCGGGGGTGGAAGCGGTCTCGGGCCGCTTTTGGCCTGCGACCTGCTGTTTTCGAGCAGGCGTCGGGACCCCGGGGTCAACACGCAGCGCCCGCAGCG
>NZ_JAHDTH010000370.1 GCF_018531445.1 Pseudonocardia lacus | reverse complement strand
CGGCCCGGCCGCGCTGCTGGCCGTCGCCGGCGCCGTCGCGGTCGCGGTCTGGGCGCGCCGACCCGGCTCGCGGCCCGTGCTGGCCCTGCTGCGCCACCCCCGCATCGGCTGGTCGCTGCTCGCGCTGCTGGTCACGATCGCCGGGGTCGGCGCCGTCAACTTCCTGGTCCCCTACGCGCTGGCCGACGGCGGCGTGGACGCCGCCACGACCGGGCTCGTGCTGCTGGTGCTCTCCGCGGCGATGGCGCTGACCTCACCCCCGGCCGGCGTGCTCGCCGACCGCATCGGCACCACCGCCGTCGTGCTGGCCGGCACGGTGCTCGTGCTGGGCGGGGCCGGCTGGCTGCTGACCGTCGGCGCCCGGCCCGGCCCGGCCGCGCTGGTCGTGCCGCTGGCCCTCATCGGCGTCGGGAACGGGCTGTTCGCCGGCCCCAACGCCGCCCGGGTGCTCGACGCCACCCCACCCGGGCGGATGGGGGCCAGCAGCGGGCTCAGCTCGCTGGTGCGCACCACCGCGTTCACCCTGGGCCCGGCCATGGCCGCCGCGACCTGGACGGCGGGGGCGGGCGGGCTGGGCGCGGGGGCCACGCTGCTGGTGGCGCTGGCCGCGGTCGGTGTGTTCGCCGCCCTGCCGTGGACCCGGCGGGCGTGACGGGCCCACCGGGCTGGGCCCTCAGCCCAGCCGGTCGCGCACCACGTCCACGACGTCGGCCAGGGCGACGGACACCTGCTCGCCGCTGGCCAGGTCCTTGACCCCGACCGTGCCGGCGGCCAGGTCGCGCTCGCCCAACACCAGCGCCAGCCGGGCGCCGGAGCGGTCGGCGGCCTTCATCGCACCCTTGAGCCCTCGACCGCCATAGGCCAGGTCGACCCGCACGTCCGCGCGGCGCAGCCGAGCCGCCACCGTGACCAGCTCCGCCGTCGCCGCCTGCCCGAGCGGCACCCCGAACACCTCGCAGCGCGCCTGCGACCAGGGCGCCACGCCCTCCGCGCCGCAGGCCAGCAGGGTGCGGTCGACCCCGAGGCCGAAGCCGACCCCGGGCAGCGGCTGGCCGCCGAGGGTGGCCATGAGCCCGTCGTAGTGCCCGCCGCCGCCGATGCCGGACTGGGCGCCGAGCCCGTCGTGCACGAACTCGAAGGTGGTCTTGGTGTAGTAGTCCAACCCGCGCACCATCCGCGGGTTCTCGACGTAGGCCACGCCGAGCGCGTCGAGGTGGGCCAGCACCGCGGCGTGGTGCTCGGCCGACGCCGCCGACAGGTGGTCCTTCAGCAGCGGCGCGTCGGCGAGCAGGGCCCGCACCTCGGGGCGCTTGTCGTCGAGCACGCGTAGCGGGTTGAGCCGGGCGCGGGCGCGGGTGGGCTCGTCGAGCGGCAGCCCGGCCAGGAACTCCCGCAGCCGCTCGGCGTAGGCCGGGCGGCACTCGGCGTCGCCCAGCGAGGTGATCTCCAGCCGGTAGCCGGTCAGGCCGAGCGCCCTGAAGCCCTCGTCGGCCACCGCGATGACCTCGGCGTCCAGCGCCGGGTCGTCGACGCCGATGGCCTCGACACCGACCTGCTGCAGCTGGCGGTAGCGCCCGGCCTGCGGGCGCTCGTAGCGGAAGAACGGCCCCGCGTAGCGCAGCTTGACCGGCAGCCCGGCGCGGTCGAGGCCGTGCTCGATCACCGCCCGCACCACGCCCGCGGTGCCCTCCGGGCGCAGGGTCACCGAGCGTTCGCCGCGGTCGGTGAAGGTGTACATCTCCTTGGACACGACGTCGGTGGACTCGCCGACGCCGCGCGCGAACAGCGCCGTGTCCTCGAAGACCGGCAGCTCCACGAGCCCGTAGCCGGCCCGGGCCGCCGCGCGCTGCAGGGTGTCGCGGACGTGCTCGAAGCCCGCCGACGCGGGGGGCGCGTAGTCGGGCACGCCCTTCGGCGCCGACAGCGCGGGGGGGCGGGGTTCGGAGGGCACTTCGGACTCCGTCGGCTGGCTCGGTGGGCTCGTCTGGGTACCGGTCGGGGTGCTCACAGGCCCCGGCCCTTCGCCGGGGCCCGCGCGTCGCCGAGGTCCTGCAGGAACGGGTTGGACGCCCGCTCCCGCCCGACCGTTGTGGTCGGGCCGTGGCCGGGCAGCACGAGCGTCGAGTCGTCCAGCACCAGCAGCTTGTCGCGCAGGCTGACCTGCATCTGGGCGAAGTCGCCGCCGGGCAGGTCGGTGCGCCCGATCGAGCCGGCGAACAGGGTGTCGCCGGCCAGCAGCACCTCGACGCCGTCCTCGGTGGGCGTGCGGAACACCGCCGAGCCGGGGGTGTGCCCGGGGGTGTGGTCGACGGTGAACGTCAGCCCGGCCAGCTCCAGCGCCGCGCCGTCGTCGAGGTGGCGGACCTCGCGCGGCTCGCGCAGCTCCAGCCGCCCACCGAACATCGCCGTGGCCTGCGCCGAGAGCCCCTTCATCGGGTCGGCCAGCATCTCCCGGTCGCCGGGGTGGATCCAGGCCGGCACGTCGTGGCCGTCGCAGACCGGCGCCACGCTGAAGGTGTGGTCGAAGTGGCCGTGGGTCAGCAGCACCGCGACCGGGGTGAGCCGGTGCTCGGCCAGCAGCTCCTCCAGCGGCTCGACGGCGCCCTGGCCGGGGTCGACCACGATGCACGCCTCGCCGGCCGCGGGCGCCACCACGTAGCAGTTGGTCTGGAAGGACCCGGCCGGAAATCCTGCGACAAGCACCCGACCAGCCTAGGCGGTCGACCCGACCGGTATTCGGGCGGTGAAGGGCTGGTCGGCGGCGTCCCCTCACAGGGACCGTTCAGGTGCGCTGGCTATCCTGCGGCCCGGTCGAACGTCGACCGACGGCGTGACGGGTGTGAGGAGCGTGCGGGTGGCGACCAATCAGATGCGGCGGGAGGCGGCCAAGCGCAAGCTGGAGCGCCAGCAGGAGCGGCGCGCCGCCCAGGCCAAGCGCCGCCAGCAGGTCGCCATCATCACCTCGGCCGCCGTCGTCGTGGTCGTCGTGGTCGGCATCGTGCTGCTCAGCACCCTGACCGGCGGGGAGGCCGACCCCGCTGCGGCCGATCCGACCGCGGCCCCGACCACCGAGGCCGCGCCGGCCCGCGCCCTGGGCGACTGCGCCTTCACCCCGACGCCCGACGAGCCCGCCGCCAAGCCGGCCCCGGTGCCGCCGTCCGGGCAGACCGAGACGACCGGCACGGTGGCCGCGACGCTGCAGACCGACCGCGGCGCCATCCCGCTGACCCTCGACCGCGCCACCGGGCCGTGCGCCGTGGAGAGCTTCGTCAGCCTGGCCGGCGCCGGGTACTTCGACGGGACGCCCTGCCACCGGCTGACCACCAGCGAGAGCCTGAAGGTGCTGCAGTGCGGCGACCCGACCGGGCTGGGCACCGGCGGCCCCGGCTACACCATGAACGACGAGCCGCCCACGTCGCTGGCCACCGACCCGCAGTCCGGCGCCTCGATCTACCCGCGCGGCACCGTGGCGATGGCCAAGACCTCGGCCCCCGACTCCGGTGGCAGCCAGTTCTTCCTGGTCTACGCCGACTCGCTGCTCCCGCCCGACTACACCGTGTTCGGCACCATCGGCGAGGAGGGCCTGGCCGCGCTCGACGCGGTCGCCGCCGCGGGCTCGGACGGCTCCAGCGGGAGCCCGAGCGACGGCGCGCCGGTGTCCGCGGTCACCATCCAGACCGCCACGATCGGCTGACCGCGACCCGGTGACCGCCCGACGCCTCGGGGTCGCCGCCGCGGTCGCGGCGGCGGCCCTGTCGGCGTCGTGCACCGCGCCCGAGGCGGGCCCGCCGGCGCTGGGCGAGCGGGTCGTCGTCGAGCAGGGC
>NZ_JAHDTH010000369.1 GCF_018531445.1 Pseudonocardia lacus | reverse complement strand
CAGCAGGAGGGTCGCTTCGAGGGTCAGATCGCGCCGGTGAGGTTGGATGACGGCACGGTGGTCGGCAGGGACGAGGGCATCCGCCCGGGGAGCTCGGTGGAGACGCTGGCGAACCTGAAGACGGTGTTCAAGCCCGAGGGTGGGGTGATCACCGCGGGGAACTCGTCGCAGATCTCGGATGGTTCGGCGGCGTTGCTGATGATGACCTCGGAGAAGGCGGCCGAGTTGGGGTTGCGTCCGATCGCGCGGGTGCACACGGCGGTGTTGGCCGGGGCCGATCCGGTGATCATGTTGACGGCGCCGATCCCGGCGACGCAGAAGGCGTTGAAGAAGTCCGGGCTCTCGATCGGGGAGATCGGGGCGTTCGAGGTGAACGAGGCGTTCGCGCCGGTGCCGTTGGCGTGGTTGGCCGATCTGGGGGCGGATGCGAAGGCGTTGAACCCGAACGGTGGGGCGATCGCGTTGGGGCACCCGTTGGGTGGGTCGGGTGCGCGGATCATGACGACGTTGGTGCACCACATGCGGGACAACGGCATCCGGTACGGGTTGCAGACGATGTGCGAGGGCGGTGGGCAGGCCAACGCCACCATCCTCGAACTGCTCTGACCGACCAGTCCCGGCCCGGGCTCAGGGGCGTCTTCGCAGGGGCAGTCGGGTCTTCGCAGGTGCCGTAGACCCTGTGAAGACCACGGCGACTCTGCGAAGAGGGGCGGACAGGCCGACGCCCCCGCGGAGGGGGCGCGGGGGCGTCGGGGTCGGTGGGGTGGTGGTGGGTCAGTTGCCGAACGGGTTGCCGCCGCCGTTGCCGCCGAAGGGCCCCCCGTTGCCGAACGGGTTCTCGCTCTGGCCGCCGCTGCTGGTGGTCGCGGCCTGGTCGGTCACGCTGCCCAGCGTCACGTCGACGGTGCGGGCGGCGGAGCCCTCGCCGACGGTCAGGGTGACCGTGTCGCCCGGTGCGTGGGCGCCGATGCGGGCGATCAGGTCGGCGAAGCTCTCGACCGAGGCGTTGTCGACCTTGGTGACCACGTCGCCCGCGTTCAGGCCCGCGCTCGCGGCGGGGGAGCCGGGGTCGACCTCGGCCAGGATGGCGCCGGCGCCGCTGGCCGGGGCGGCCGCATTGCCGCGGACCCCGAGGACCGGCTTGGTCGCCGAGCCGGAGTCGAGGATCTCCTGGGCCACCCGCTCGGCCTGGTCGATCGGGATGGCGAAGCCCAGCCCGATGCTGCCGGAGCTGTCGCCCGCGGTGGCGATGGCCGAGTTGATGCCCACGACCTGGCCCTGCAGGTTGACCAGCGCGCCGCCGGAGTTGCCCTGGTTGATGGGGGCGTCGGTCTGCATGCCGTTGTAGACGACCGCCGAGCCGTCCTCGCCCTGGACCTGCACGGTGCGGTCGAAGGCGCTGACGATGCCGGTGGTGACGGTGCCGGACAGGCCCTGCGGCGAGCCGATCGCCACCACCTGCTGGCCGACCTGCAGGTCGGCGCTGTTGCCCAGGGTGGCGGGGGTCAGGCCGGAGGCGTTCTGCAGCTTGATGACCGCGAGGTCGTAGCTGGGGGAGGTGCCGACCACGGTGGCCTGGTACTCGGTGCCGTCGGCCAGGGTCACGGTGATGGGGCCGGTGGAGCCGGCGACGACGTGGTTGTTGGTGAGCACGTTGCCGTCGGCGGTCAGGATGACGCCGCTGCCCTCCGCGGTGCCCTGGGCCAGGCTCACCCGGATGTCGACGGTGCTGGGCGTCGCGGTCTGGGCGGCGGCCGCCACCGAACCGGGGACGGCGTTCGCCGCGTTGTTGGCCGACGGCGCCGTTGTGAGGGCGGAGCTCGCCGGGGCGTTGCCGCCGTCGAGCAGCGCGTAGGCGCCGGCGAAGCCGCCACCGCCGCCGACCAGGCCGGCGATGAGGGCCGCGGTGACGACCGCGGCCATCGGCCGCTTCGGCCGCGGCGGCTGCGCGTCCACCCGGTTCTCGCCCCAGCTCGGGTCGCGGGGCGACGGCGGGCCGGCGTAGCCGGGGGTGCCGTGGCCACCGGCATCGCCCGGCGGGTAGACAGAGGTGGGGTAGGTCGTCGTGGACGGCCCGCCGCTGTAGGGCGGAACGGGGTGCTGGTGGGGACGGGAGCCGGCACCCGTGTCCCGGCCCTGCTCCCTCTGCTCGTCGCTCATGACACCGAATATGGGCGCTCAACCTGGGAGCAGACTGAGACGTCGTTAGGAATGTCCGTCCGAAGTCGCTGAGCCATGGCCGAGAGCGGGGAGATCCGGATGTCCCCGCAGGACAGCGTGCCCGCCGCAGGGGATCCTGTTGCCGTGGGCGGCGAGGGCGGCAGACCGGGACCGGTGCGGCGGGTGGCGCGCCGGGTACTGGCCGGCGCCTGGGAGGACGACATCTTCAGCGAGTCGGCGAACGCCGGCTTCTGGCAGACCCTGTCGCTGCCCCCGCTCCTGCTGGGGCTCTTCGGCATCCTGGGCTTCGTCGGTGACTGGTTCGGCCCGGACACCGTCACCGCCGTCCAGGAGTACATCGTGCAGACCACCGGCGGGTTCTTCAGCCGCAACGCCGTCGAGGAGATCATTGCCCCGACCGTGGGCGACATCCTCACCACGGCCCGCGGCGAGGTCGTCTCGCTCGGGTTCGTGCTCAGCCTGTGGTCGGGCTCGTCGGCGATGGCGGCCTTCGTCGACGCGATCACCCGGGCGCACGGCCAGTACGAGCTGCGCAACCTCGTCTGGCAGCGGCTGCTGTCGATCCTGCTCTACACCGTGGCGCTGGTCTTCGGGATCATCGCGCTGCCGATCGTGGCGATCGGTCCCGACCGGCTGCTGCCACTGGTCCCCGACCAGTTCCGGTCGGCCGCCGAGGCGGTGGTGGCCACGCTGACCACCCCGGTCCTCGGCGTCGTGCTGGTGCTCGCGCTCACCACGCTCTACCGCATCGCCCTGCCCTACAAGCCGCCGTGGTGGCGGGGGCTGCCCGGGGCGCTGCTGGCCGCGGTGGTGTTCCTGGTCGGGGTCACCGGCCTGCGCGCCTACCTCGACTGGATCACCAGCACCGGCTACACCTACGGCGCGCTGGCGGCCCCGATCGCCTTCCTGCTGGCCACGTTCTTCATCGCGCTGGCCATCGTGATCGGGGCGCACGTCAACGCGGCCATCCAGGCCGAGTGGCCCGCCGTGCTGCGCAGGCGGGGCCAGATCGTGGCCCGGCAGCAGCCGGAGGGGGCGACGCCGTCGGGTCGGCCGCACGGGGTGGTCGACGCCGTCCAGCGCGACCCGGAGGCCGCGGCGGCGCTGCTGGCCGGCATGGGCTACCGCATCGAACGACCCGAGGACGTCGAGCCGGCGGAGGTGGTCGTCGAAGACGGCCCCCGCGACGGCACCGACGACACCGACGGGGGTGCCGAGGACAGCGCCGCCGAGGTGGACGACACCCGGCCGGAGCCGGAGGCCGATCAGGACCACGCGCCGCCGGACATGGCCGCCGAGCGGGCGCGGTAGCCGGCGGTGCCCTCGACGATATTGCGCTCCAGGTCGGCCCGGTTGCGCGCGGCCGTGGACACCGTCGGCCCCAGCGCCCTGGCGATCTGCTTCAGGGCGGGCACCGGGTAGCGGTGCCGGTCGAGGTGCTCGGCCACCTCGCGCGGGGTGTGCAGCTCGCGGATGGCGCGCACGGCCGTGCCGACCACGTCGGGATCGGGCGCCGCCGGCGGGCGCCGGGGCGAGGGCGGCACCGGCGCGGCCGCCGGGGTCGGGTCGCCGGTCGCCGCGGTCGCCTCGTAGACGAACCGGGCGCGGCCCGCGGCCAGCTCGGCCAGCTGCCCGGGCGTCAGCTCGGCCACCAGCCG
>NZ_JAHDTH010000368.1 GCF_018531445.1 Pseudonocardia lacus | reverse complement strand
CGACCGGGCCGACGCCGGGCTGGCCTCGGCCGTGCGCTCCGGGGCCGTGGTCGCCGGGGTCGGGCGGGACCGCGACGGCATCCGCTTCGCCGGCCCGGCCGACCGCGACGCCGTGCTCTCCCAGCTGGCCGCCGACCCCGGGCGCTCGCGGCGGTTGCACGCCGCCGCCTACCGGCACGCCGCCGACTCACCGGCCGCCGACCCCGCCGCCGTGGCCCGGCACGCGCTGGCCGCGCGCCCCGACGTCGCCGACGACGAGATCGCGAGGGCGTGCCTGGCCGCGGCCCGCGACGAGCGGGAGGCCCACCGGCTCGACACGGCCATCGAGTTCGCCACCCGGGGGCTCGCGCTCACCGCCGACCCCCAGGTGCGCTTCGCACTGCACATCGCCCAGGGCGACGCCCGCTACGACCGCGCCGACATGCGCGCCGCGGAGACCGCGTTCCGGGCCGCGTACGAGGAGGCCGGCGGGTGCCCGCGCCGGCGCGCGGTGGCCGCGATCCGGCTCGCCCGGCGCTGGACCGACCCCGGCCGCGTCGACCGCTCCCTGCTGCACATGCTCGGCACCGCCCGCGACGAACTGGCCGCGTCGGTCGACCTGGGCGCCGACCGCGAGGCCCACCAGCTGTGGCTGCTGCTCAACGCGTCGCTGGCGCACTGGATGACGATGGGGCTGCTGCCCGAGGGGCCGGTCGTCGAGGACCCGGAGCCGGTGCGGCTGGCCCGCGCCACCCTCGACGCCCTCACCCCGGGCACCGACCCCGAGGTGGCCTGCGAGGTGCTCACCGAGTGCCGCTACGCGCTGTTCGACTACGCCCCGCCCGCGGAGCTGCGCCGGATCAGCGTCCGCATGGAGGAGGCCTCGGCGGCATCGAGCTCGGTGCACTTCCGCGGCGAGGCGCTGATGCAGTCGGTGGTCGACCACCTGCGCCTGGGCGACATGGCCGCCGCGCTCCGCACCAGCGAGCTGCACCGGGGGCTCGTCGAGGACACCCCGAGCGGCATGGGGCCGTGGCTGCAGCTGGCCCTGGACACGGTGTTCGACCTGTGGGACGGCGACCTCGCCGACGCCGAGGCGCGCATCCTCGGCCCGCAGAAGGCCCTGCTCGACGGGGCCGAGGACGTCAGCGACTCGATCCAGCAGACCTGGATGGGCCAGCTGTCCTGGCTGCGCTACCAGCAGGGCCGGATGCCCGAGCTGACCGGCATCCTGCGGCTGGCCGAGCGGCGCCAGTACTTCGTGCTGTGGGCGCCGGCGATCGCGCTGATGTGGGGCGAGGTCGCCGCGCCCGCGGCCGCGGTCGACCAGCTCGCGGCCACCCTCGACCTGACCTCCGACCTGCGGGCGCTTCCGCCGCACGGGCTCGCGGTGCCGACGCTGGCCGTCGCCGCCGAGGCCATCGACAGCCTCGACGGGTTCCGCAACGACCGCCTCGACGTCGACGACCTCGCGCGGCGGGTCGACGCCCTGCTCGAACCGCACACCGAGGAGATCGCGCTGGGCGGGTGGCCGACGCTGCTGGTCGGTCCGGTGCACCGGGCCCGCGGGCTGCTGGCGCTGGCCGTCGGCGAGCCCGACCGCGCGGTGGAGCACTTCGAGCTGGGCATCCGCCGGGTCGGCGGCTCGGCCGGCCAGCTGGCCTGGCTGCGCCTGCACCTGGGCCGCGCGCTGCTGGCCAGGGGCCGCCCCGGCGACGCCCGGCGGGGCCGCGACGTGCTGGAGGCCGCGCTGGAGGCCGCGACCGCGAAGGGCATCGGCGCGCTCGCCACCAAGGTGCGCCGCCACCTCGAACCGTTGCCGGACTGACTTGCCGGCCCCGTCGCGGGCCGGGCAAGTGCGCGGAAAGCCGCCGGCAAGTGCCGCGGGCGATCGTGGTCCCCGAACCGAGGAGGGAACCACGATGAGCACCCGCACCGAGACCCCCGACCTGCTGGGCATCCGGATGGCCCACCGCATGATGCGCCGCGACGCCCGCAGGCTCACCGAGGCGGCCGAGCGCATCGCCGCCGGGGAGGCCTGCTCGCCGGAGCGCGCCGCCGCCGTCACCCGCTGGGTCGAGATGGTCTGCGACGAGGTCCACCACCACCACACCACCGAGGACGAGGCCCTGCTGCCGCTGCTCACCGCCCGCGCGGGCGCCGACGTCGACCTCGCCGAGCTGGGCGACGACCACCGCGCCCTCGACCCGCTGCTCGACGCCGTCCGCGCCGGCGCCGCCGCGCTGGCCACCGCGACCTCCCCGGCGGACCGCCGCGCCGCGGCGGCAGGGCTCGGCCGGGCCATGGCCCGGGTGCGCGACGAGCTCGACGAGCACATCGAGGACGAGGAGCGCTCGATGTTCCCGATGATCGAGAAGTACCTGACGGTCGCCGAGTGGGACGCGGTCGAGAAGCGGGCCCGCGACGGCGGGATGCCGATGTCGTTCATGCTCCCGCGGGCGGCCGACGTGCTCGACCGGGCCGAGTTCGCGCAGCTGACCAAGGGCCCGGGGGTCATGCTCAAGCTGCTGCTGCCGCTGGTGCGCCCCGGCTACCGGCGCCGCGAGCTGCTGGTCTTCGGCTGACAGCGGGGCCCGCGCCCGCCGTCAGCGGGTGCCCACCACGGCGTCGAGCGCGGCGCGGGCGCGCCGCTCCCACAGCGGCGCGCCCAGCTCGGCGCTCACCTCGACCGCGCGGGCGAGGTGAGCCTCGCGGACGTCGTGCGGCATGCCGAGCAGCGCGGCGAGGTCGGCGAGCACGTGCGCGACCGGGCCCACCGTCACCGTGCCGCTGGCCAGCCCGGCCAGGGTGTGCTCCCAGGGCAGCAGCCGCTCGTAGCACGTCGCGGCCAGCTCGCGGTCGCCGAAGCCGACGGCGACCTCGGCGCGCAGCGCGGTGAACAGCAGCCAGTAGTAGTTCAGCGAGTAGGGCTCCTCCGGTCGCCACAGCGCGCGGGCCCGATCCGGTTCGCCCGCCGCCAGCAGCGCCAGCGCGGCGAGGTCGCTGGGCCCGTGCGGCATCGGGCCGATGACCCTCGCGAGCTGCTCGGCCAGCTCGCCCAGCCGGGCCTGGGCGTGCCGGACCCCGACCAGCCCGATCAGCCCGATCAGGGCCCCGTTGCTCTCGCCCGCGGCCTCCAGGCGCTCGCCGACCGCGGCGTAGACGGCCTCGGCGGTGCCGGTGTCGCCGCCGACGAGCGCGCGCAGCCCGGCGAAGATGGCGCTCCAGCCGAGCATGTGGCCGAGCTGCGCCCCCGAAGCGGCGGCGATGGCCGCGTCGGCGTGCTGCTGGGCGCCGTCCAGGTCGTGGCGGGCCAGCGCGGCCTGGAACAGCAGGTGGTGACCCTGCGACGGGTAGCCGACCAGGCCGGCGGCGCGCGCGGTCGCCAGCAGCTCGGCGCCCAGGTCGCCGAGCTCGTGCTGCAGGTCGGGGCCGGTGGCGATCAGGCCGCGGGCGTTGAGCGCCAGGCAGCGCAGCCGCGGATCGCCCAGCTCGGCGGAGATCCGCAGCGCCTCGGCGCTGGCCGCGCGCACGCGCTCGTCGTCGCGGCTCTCCACCTCGAAGACCAGCGCGGCCAGCAGCCGGCAGCGCATCGCCGGGTCCGGGTCGGGCGCGGCCAGGCGCTCCTCCAGCAGCGCCACCAGGTCGGCGTCGACCTGCACGTCCTGCCGGATCGTCCAGGCCACCGGGACGTCGTAGCAGGTCAGGGCCCGGTCCAGGAGGGCGGTGCCGCGGGCGTGGTCGACCGCGGTCCGGCGGGCGCGCACCGCGCCGCGGATGTCGCCGCCGTGCGCCAGCGCCGACGCGTGCGCGATGCGCAGCTCGGTCTCCCGCTCGGCGCCCGCCCCGGCCGGCCCGCACAGCTCGATCCCG
>NZ_JAHDTH010000367.1 GCF_018531445.1 Pseudonocardia lacus | reverse complement strand
CACGCGCGCGTCGAGCCGCCGCCCGAGCGCCCGGCCCACGGCCGGCACGCCCTGCGCCGCGCCCCCGCCTGGCTCCCGCACTGACCGTCGAGGACTCGACGGGGCGGGGACGGCTCAGGGGCGGATGGCGGCGGTGGCGGCGCGCAGGGCCGCGGTGGTCGCGGCCCGGTCGACCCGGGTGGGCTCGCCGTCGGCGAGCACCTGCTCCCCCGCCACCCACACGTCGCGGACCAGCTTCGAGCCGCCCGCCCACACCAGGTTCGACACCAGTTGGGCGTCGTCGTCGGGGTCGACGAACGTCGACTCGTCCAGCCCCACGTGCACGACGTCGGCCCAGCGGCCGGTCTCCAGCGCGCCGATGTCGTCGCGCCCGATCGCCGCCGCGCCCTCCCGGGTGGCCATCAGCAGCAGCTCGGCCGCGGTGAGCGCGGCGGCGTCGCCGCTGGTCACCCGGGCCAGCAGGCCGGCGAGGCGGCTCTCGGCCCACAGGTCGAGGTCGTCGCCGGAGGCCGGGCCGTCGGTGCCGAGACCGACCCGCACCCCCGCCCGGCGCAGCGCCGTCACCCGGGCCACTCCCGCGGCCAGCTTGGCGTTGGAGCCGGGGCAGTGCGCGACGGCAGCGCCCTTCGCGGCCAGCAGGGCGATGTCGTCGTCGGACAGGTGCACGCCGTGCGCGGCCAGCACCCGCCCGCCCAGCACGCCGAGGTCGTCGAGCATCGCCGGCACCGACCCGTGCGCGGCGCGCTGCGCGGCGTCCTCCTGCGTGGTCTCGGCGACGTGGATGTGCAGCAGGGCGCCCCGCTCGCGGGCGTGCTCGGCCACCGAGGCCAGCGCCTGCGGGGGCAGCGTGTACGCCGAGTGCGGGCCGTAGCCCAGCTCGATGCGCTCGCCCGGGCCGCAGCGCAGGCCGTCGCGGTCGATGCGCCGCGACACCGCGTCGCGCATGGCCTCCCAGCTGCCCAGCCGGTCCCAGCCGGGGGCCGCGATCACGCCGGGGGTCAGCAGCACGCGCGATCCGACGGTGCTGACGGCGTCGATCACGGCGCTGGTGAAGAAGTACATCTCGACGCTGGTGGTGCACCCGTTGCGCAGCATCTCCACGCAGCCCGCTGTCATGCCGGCGCGCACGTGGTCGCCGTTCATCCGGCCCTCGGCAGGCCACATGACCTCGTGCAGCCAGCGCAGCAGCGGCAGGTCGCCGCCCAACCCGCGCAGCACCGCCATGGGCGTGTGCGCGTGGGTGTTGACCAGGCCCGGCAGCAGCGCGCCGGGCAGGGTGCGCACGGCGGCGTCGGTGGCCGGGGCGCTGGCCCGGGGGCCGGCGAACGCGATCCGGCCCTCCGCGGTGATGTCCACGACCCCGTCCCGCACGACCGAGCAGGCCGGATCGCAGGGGAGCAGGACCGGCGCGACCAGCCGGACCGCGCCGGCGGTCACCGACGGGACTCCAGCAGCGAGCGCAGCGAGCGGAACGGCGGCAGCCAGGCGCCGGTGTCGGGCAGCGAGTCGAGCGTGATGCGCGGCAGCGGCTCCCGGAAGACGCCCTCGATGTCCTCCAGGTCGACGAACTCGATGACCTCGGAGTTGAGCGCGAAGCTGGCGTGCTCGCGGAACCCGATCACGGTGATCGGGATGCCGGAGCGCTGCAGCTCCTCCAGCGGCTCGCGGAACGCCCGGCCGTCGCCGGAGGCGACCACGACGTGCTCGAGGTGGCCCTCCGACGCGCGCAGCTGGATGTGCGCCAGCATGTCGTCGTCGACGTCGGAGTCCTCGGTGACCTTGGGCTTGGCGAACACCGCGAACCCGACGTTGCGCAGCGCCTCGACCCAGGGCCGCACGACCTCGGTGCTGCCGGGCACGACGTTGGTGAACACCGTGGCCTCGGCCACCGAGTCCGGGCCGGCCACGTCGAGCAGCCAGCGGCCGACGGCGTCGAACCGGGGCCGGAAGGCCGACGTCGGCCGGGCGCCGAGCAGCGAGCCGAGGCTCATGTCCATGTTGGGGGCGTCCCACACCAGCAGCACGCGCGGGGACGGGCCGGTCGGGGCGATCACGACGGCCGGTCCGGAACGCAGGCGGGCAGCATTGGGCGACCCTATCCGGGTGGTCGAGGGCACGACCGGAGGAGATCGGCTTATGGTCCGGACGTGGACGATCCGGGAGGCGCCGGCTTGGACGAGCGGCAGATCGCGCGCGATGCGGCGGCGGCGATGGAGCGGGCCGACCGGGCCGCGGCCGGCGCCGGAGTGCGGTTGCTGGAGATCGGGCCGGGGCGCGCCAGGGTCGCGATGACGGTGCAGGACCGGCACGTCAACGGGCACGGCATCTGCCACGGCGGGTACCTGTTCCTGCTGGCCGACGCGGCGCTGGCCTACGCGTCGAACAGCCACGGCGTCTCCGCGGTCGCCGCGGGCGCGGACATCGCGTTCCTGCGCCCCGTCCCGCACGGCGTCGAACTGGTGGCGGAGGCGGTCGAGCGGGCGCTGGTGGGCCGGTCCGGGCTCTACGACGTCACCGTGCGGGCGGGGGACGAGGCCGTGGCCGAGTTCCGCGGGCGCACCCGCCAGGTGCCCGGACTGCCGCCGCCCCCGCCCTGAGCTCCGGCGAGCTCGGGACGGGGGCGGTGGACCCGGGTCAGCGGCCGTCCGGCCGGCCGGGTCTGGGCTGGGCCGGGCGGCCGTTGCCGGTGCACCCCGCCGCCGTGGCGGCTCTCCTGGTCGTGCTCATCTCTCCCCGTCCCTTCCTCTTCCGGGCCGCGCCGCCGCGGTGGCGGCGCGGCTCTCACTGGTCCGCCGTGGTGTCCAGGACCATGACCTCGCCGCTGTTGACGCAGGTCACGTAGGCGACGCGGCCCGAGGGGTGGGCGGCGACGCTGGTCGGTCCGTCGCAGACCGGGATCGTCGCGGTGACCGCGCGCGTCGCCATGTCGACGACCGAGACGGTGTCGGCCTCGACGTCGGCGGTGTAGAGGTAGCGCCCGTCGGGCGCGAAGCCGACGTCCTGCGGCGTGCGGCCCACCGGCACCTCGGCGACCGGGGCACCGGCCGCGTCGATGATCGTCACGCTGCCGCCGTCGTAGTTGGCCACCGCGGTCTGCCCGCCGCCCACCGCGGTGGCCTGCGGGCTGGTGCCCACCGGGATCGTGGCGACCGGCGTGGCGCTGGCCGTGTCGAGCACGCTGACCACGTTCGACTCGTGGTTGGCGACGTAGGCCCGGGTGCCGTCGGCGGAGAACGCCACCCCGTGCGGGCTGGCCGGCACCGGGATCGAGGTGGTCACCGCGTCGGTGGCCGTGTCGATGACGTCGATGCGGGCGTCGTCGTGGCTGGGCACCCACAGCCTGCTGCCGTCCGGTGTGACGGCGGGGGCGAACGGCCGCTGCCCCACCGGGATCGTGGTCAGCAGGGCGCCGTCGGCGGTGTCCAGCACGGCGACCAGGGAGACGGTGCGCGCGTCGTCGAAGACGGTGACGTAGGCGCGGCTGCTGTCGGGCGAGAAGGTGACGAACCGGGGCGGCCCGGCCGGCACCGCGATCGTCGCGGTGACCTTGTCGATGGCGGTGTCGAGCACGGAGACGAACCCGGCGGCGCGGTGCGCGATGATCGCGGTCCGCCCGTCGGGGGCCACCGCGATGTCGCCCGGGGTCGCGCCGACCGGAACCAGCCCGCGCACGGTCGGGACGGCGATGCTGGCCGCCACCGGCCCGACCGGGACCGAGGGGGTCTCGATCCGCGGCCCGCCGGCCGGGATGCCGACGGCGGCGGCCTGCCCGCCGGGCGACGGCATCGGGCGCACGTCGACCAGCAGGACGCCCAGCACGGCCAGCACGCCGAGCGCGGCGACGGTGCACGCGACCGCGGGCAGGGCCC
>NZ_JAHDTH010000366.1 GCF_018531445.1 Pseudonocardia lacus | reverse complement strand
CGCTGGCCGGGCAGCAGCCGCAGCAGCGGCGCGGCGAGCGCCCCGAGCAGCGCCCCGGCGGTGTTCGCGATCAGGTCGTCGACGTCGAACAGCCGGTACGGGCAGGGGTGGAGGAACCAGTTGCCGGTCAGCTGGGTGAACTCGACCAGCAGCGAGACCGCCAGGCCGGCCAGCCCGGCGAGCGGCACCGGGACGCGTCGCGAGTAGCGCAGCAGCGCCCCGAGCGGGACGAACAGCGCGACGTTGAACAGCACCTGCAGCACGGCCGGGTTGCCCAGCAACGCGGCCGCCCCGGTGCCGCCCGCCTCGCGGCGGGCGTCCTCGACGAACCGGAAGGGCTGCAGCTGGGGCACCGATGCACCGGCGAACCGGGTGCAGGCCGCGGCGGCGTCGGCGGGCAGCGGCAGGATCACGTAGGCCACGAGCGCCATCGCGTAGACGGCGGTGGCGACGACCAGCACGACCCGCCCGGCCCGCAGCTCGCCGTCGCGGCGGTAGCTGCGGGCGACGAACGGTATCGCGCCGAGCACGACGACGAGGCCGCCGAGCAGGACGGCGACCAGCGCGGGGAGCACCCGATCACTCACCCGTCCACTCTGGCCGCTCACCCGGCCCGGCACGTCCCCCCACGGGCTGAACCCGGGTACGGGCCTCGGCCGAAGGTGCGAGCCGGCGGACGGCCTACGACCCCGCGCGTGGCCCTCGACGCCGGGGGCGTCGCGCGCAGGTCAGCGCGTCGGCGACCGCCGCAGCCCGGGCGCTGCGCCGGCTCAGAAGTTGATCATGTGGCCGGCCAGGCCGTGGAAGGTCTCCTGCAGGGCCTCGCTCAGCGTCGGGTGCGCGTGCACGTTGCGGGCCAGCTCGGTGGCCGTCAGGTCCCACTTCTGGGCCAGGGTCAGCTCCGGCAGCAGCTCGGTGACCTCGGCGCCGATCATGTGCCCGCCGAGCAGCTCGCCGTAGGTGGCGTCGGCGACCAGCTTGACGAACCCACCGGGCTCGGCCAGGCCCTGGGCCTTGCCGTTCGCGGTGAACGGGAAGGTCGAGGTGACGACCTTCCAGCCCTTCTCGTCGGCCAGCTCGCGGGCCTGCGCCTCGGTGTAGCCGAAGCTGGCGACCTGCGGCGAGCAGAACGTGGCCCGCGGCATCATCACGTAGTCGAGCTCCTGGGTCTCGGCGCCGGCGATGGTCTCGGCGGCGACGACGCCCTGGGCCTCGGCGACGTGGGCGAGCATGAGCTTGGCGGTGACGTCGCCGATGGCGTAGACGTGCTCGACGTTGGTGCGCATGCGGTCGTCGATGGCGATGGCGCCGCGCTCGGTGAGCTCGACGCCGATCTCCTCCAGGCCGAGCCCCTCGGTGTTGGGCGAGAACCCGATGGCCTGCATGACCTTGTCCGCGGTGAGGGTGGACTCCTGGCCGTCCTTGCTGACGGTCACCGTGACCTGGTCGCCGGAGTCGTCGATCGACTCGACCCTGGTCGAGAGCAGCACCTCGACGCCGTACTTCTTGAAGCGCTTGAGCAGCTCCTTGGAGACCTCGACGTCCTCCAACGGGAGCATCCGGTCGAGGAACTCGACGATGGTGACCCGCACGCCGTAGTTGCTCAGCACGTAGGCGAACTCGACGCCGATGGCGCCGGCCCCGGCGATGATGATGCTGCCCGGCAGCTCGCGGTCGAGGATCTGCTCCTCGTAGGTGACGACGCGCTCGGAGAGGCTGGTGCCCGGCAGCAGGCGGGTGGCCGCGCCGGTGGCGATGATCACGTCGTCGAACGTGATGGTCTGCGTGCCGCCCTTGTTGAGCTCGACCTCGACGGTGTGCGCGTCGGTGAACCGCCCGCGCCCGTCCACCTCCTGGATCTTGTTCTTCTTCATCAGGAAGTGCACGCCCTTGACGCGCCCGTCGGCGACCTTGCGGCTGCGGTCGTGGGCGACGCCGAAGTCGAACGACACCTCGCCGGAGATGCCGAACGTCTTGGCCTCCTTGGTGACCAGGTGGTTGAGCTCGGCGTTGCGCAGCAGGGCCTTGGACGGGATGCAGCCGACGTTGAGGCAGACCCCGCCCCAGTACCTGTCCTCGACCACCGCGACGCTGCGTCCGAGCTGGGCGGCCCGGATCGCCGCGACGTACCCGCCCGGCCCCGCTCCGAGGACCAGGACGTCGACGTGATTTGCCATGTCCCCAATCTAGGCGGGTGCCCGGCCGGCTGCCCTACGCAGGTCGGCGCGACGGGCCCGGCCCGGGGGTGTCGGGCGCGACCGGCCACGGCGGGTCGCCCCGGGTGATGTGGTCGACGATCGCGTCGCTGATCTCCAGCAGGGCCTCGCGCTGGGTCTCGGTGAGGGCGTCGAACAGCAGCGAGCGCACCTCCTCGACGTGCGAGGGCACGGCCGCCTCCAGCTGGGCCAGCCCCTCCGCGGTCAGCTCGGCGATCTGGCCGCGCCGGTCGGACTCGCACGGCCTGCGCCGCACCCAGCCGGTCTCCTCCATGCGCGCGACGGCGTGGCTGAGCCGGCTGCGCGAGGACAGCGACGTGCTGGCCAGCTCGCTCATCCGCATGGCCCGGTCCGGGGCCTCCGACAGCCGCACCAGGATCTCGAAGTAGGCGTGCGGGAGTCCCGCCCCCTGCTGCAGCTGCCGCTCGACCTGGTCGAACAGCAGCCGGTTGGCCGTCAGGAAGCTGCGCCACGTGCGCTGCTCGCGCTCGGTCAGCCAGCGCGTCCCCTCGTCGGGCACCGGCACATCCCCTCCCCGGGAATAGTTGAGCCCTCAAGTCGTTGTGGCGTAACGTCCGGTCAAAACCTGAGAGTTCAAACATCTGTGGAGACGCACATGAGCAGCCCCGCCAGCACCCGCATCCCCGGCTACGTCGCCGGTACCTGGGACATCGACCCGGTGCACTCCGACATCTCCTTCACCGTGCGTCACATGATGGTCAGCAAGGTACGCGGTAGCTTCGCGACCTTCTCCGGCGAGATCGTGACCGGCCAGGACCTCACCGACTCGCGGGTCAGCGCCACCATCGACGCGGCCTCGATCACCACCGGCACCCAGCAGCGCGACGACCACATCCGCTCCGCCGACTTCTTCGAGGTCGAGACCTACCCGACCTGGACGTTCACCTCGACGGCCATCCGGCCCGACGGCGACGGGTACGTCCTGGTGGGCGACCTGACCCTCAAGGGCGTGACCCGCCCGGTCGAGCTGGCCCTCGAGGTCAACGGCTTCGGTCCGGACGCCTACGGCGGCACCCGCGCCGGCTTCACCGCCACCACCTCGATCAACCGCAACGACTTCGGCGTCGACATCAAGATGCCGATGGACGGCGGCGGCGTCGTGGTCGGCGAGAAGGTCCAGATCACCCTGGAGATCGAGGCCGTGCTGCGCCAGTCCTGAACTCCGGCCCGGCGTGAGCGGCGCACCGTGCGGAGCACGGGCGCCGCTCACGGCGTTCGGGACTGTCGGAGGGGCGGGCTACCGTGCTGGCGTGGCCTACCGGGAGTTCCCCGTGCCGCCGCGCTGGCGGGATCCGGTGGAGGCGGCCTGGAGCGCCGGCGTGCCCGCCGACGCCCCCGAGGTCGTCCAGCCGATCCTGCCCGACGGCTGCATGGACATCGTCTGGACCGGCACCGAACTGGCCGTCGCCGGCCCGGACACCACCCCGCACCCCTTCCTGCGCTCCCCTGGCCGCCGCTCAGCCGGCCTGCGCTTCGCCCCGGGCCGGCTGCCCGCGCTGCTCGGCGTCCCCGCGGCCGAACTGCGCGACCGGCGCGTCCCGCTCGCCGAACTGCACCCCCGGATCGCCCGGGCCGCCGCGAGCCGGCTGACCGACGCGGCCGCCGACGAGCGGGCGGTGCTCGACGTCCTGGCCGCGGTG
>NZ_JAHDTH010000365.1 GCF_018531445.1 Pseudonocardia lacus | reverse complement strand
GGCGGCGCGAGCAGCGCCACCGCTGGTGAGGAGCCGATCCGGGCGCCCGGAAGCGCGGCGGGGGTCGCCCGCCGGACCTCTGCGGGCGGCCCGGCGGGCGCCCGGACCGGCGGGCCCACCGAGGCCGCCCCGAGGCGGTTGCGCAGCCAGACCGCCCCCAGCTCGCGCCGGGCGGCGGCCAGGTTGGACCGCCCGCGGTCCAGGCACAGGTAGATCATCAGGAGTTGCCGGGGCCCCACCTCGATCGGGCGCACCAGGTGGTAGAAGCGGTGCGAGGAGATCATCAGGTCGTCCAGGCCGTCGCCGCCGGCGGCGGCCAGGAAGCCCGCGGCACCACCACCCCATTCCATGACGACGGCGGGCGGCACCGTGCTCGTGCCGACCTCGCCCAGAAGCGTCCCGGAAACCCGGTCGGCCACGCACGAATACGTGGCGCCGGGCAGGTCCATCAGGTCCAGGAGCACTTCGCGGAACGTGACCACTCGTATTCCTCCGCAGAGCGCGTCATTGCGTTACAGCTGTCGGGCAACATCGCTCCGCGGACCACGGCTCCGCGATGGGGGCCGGGGCGGAAGCGCGTCGCGATACATTCCGGTCGACAGCGTGGGGGGCTCGGGGGTCACCGGTGTTGATCACGTCGCGTCGCGGCGCGCTCACCGGACGTTATCAGCACGCCCCCGCGGTCGCCAGCACGGGACCCCCCGATCGGGACCCTCCGGGGCCGGTTGACCACATCGGGTGACCACCGGGCGGGATCCCGGCCTGGACGCGCGCCGCGGCGCCTGCCACGGGGCGAGCTGACCGGCCTCCCCGTCCGCCTGACCGACAAGTCAGGTCCGGCGCGGGCTCAGAGCGCCCGCAGGCCGACGATGATCCGCCGCAGGGTGTCCTCGTCCCGGGCCCACCTGCGGTCGAGGACCGGCGCTCGCGGGCCGGGGACCACCGGCGCCGGGCGGGCGGGCTCGCGGCGGGGCAGCGCGTCGGCGGTGGGCGCGGGCGGCTCCTCGTCGGGCACCGGGGGCAGCGCGAGCAGGGCCAGCACCGCGCTGCGCCGCCGGGTGGCCGGCTCGGCCAGCCAGGCCAGCGCGGGCTGCTGGGCGGGCTGCCGGGCGGGCGCAGGAGGGCGTGACGGGTCGTCGGGGCGGGGGTCGAGCACACCCCAGCATCCCCCGATCCCCCGTCTGCCCGCTGGCACGGAGGTAAGGCTCACCCGACAGGCCGAACACCGTTAGCCGAACGGCCCCGCCTGATCGAGGGGCGCGCCACGGGCGGTGACGGCCTCCGAGGTCGGGCAGACGGAGAAGTCGGGCAGCAGTCGGGAAGACGCGGGACCGGAGGCGGGTTGCACCCGTCGTGGCAGACCTCCCGACGCCGGACCGCCCGTCGGTCGCCGGTCCCGACCCGGCCGACCTCCCGGCCGACCTCCCGGCCGACCTCACCGTGACCGATCCCTCCGGCCGTGCGGTCCCGCTGTCGGTCCTCGACCTGGTGCCGATCTCGGCCGGCGCCACCGCGACCCAGGCGCTCGCGGCCAGCACCGCGCTGGCCCGTCGCGCCGACGAGCTCGGGTTCCGCCGCTACTGGCTCGCCGAGCACCACGGGATGCCGGGGGTGGCCAGCTCCTCCCCCGCCGTGCTCGTCGCGCACCTGGCCGCGGCCACCGAGCGGATCCGGGTCGGCTCCGGCGGGGTGATGCTGCCCAACCACCAGCCCCTGGTCGTCGCCGAGCAGTTCGGCACCCTGGAGGCGCTGCACCCCGGCCGGATCGACCTGGGCATCGGCCGCGCCCCGGGCACCGACCAGCGCACCGCCCGGGCGCTGCGGCGGGGCACCGACCCGATGGGCGCCGACGACTTCCCCGAGCAGCTCACCGAGCTGTCGGGGTACTTCCGCGGCGACGGCGCCGTGCTCGCCGTGCCGGCCGCGGGCAACGCGCCCGCCATGTGGCTGCTCGGGTCGAGCGGCTACAGCGCGCAGGTGGCCGGGCTGCTGGGGCTGCCCTTCGCCTTCGCCCACCACTTCAGCGGGCACAACACGCTGCCCGCGCTGGAGCTCTACCGGGAGCGGTTCCGCCCGTCGCCGCTGCTCGACCGCCCGTACGCGCTGGTGGCGGCGTCGGTGCTGGTGGCCGAGACCGACGAGCGGGCGCGCCGGCTGGCCCTGCCCGGCGCGCTGCAGTTCCTGCGGCTGCGCCAGGGCGAGCCGGGCCAGGTGCCCTCGTTGCGCGAGGCCGAGGAGTACCCGTACACGCCGCTGGAGCGCGAGTTCGTCGACGACCGGCTGGCCTCGCAGATCATCGGCTCGCCGCGGACGGTGCTCGACGGGGTCCGCGAGCTGGTCGGGCGCACCGCCGCCGACGAGCTGATGGTGGTCACCGGGACCTTCGACGCGGCCGACCGGCTGCGCTCCTACGAGCTGCTGGCCGAGGCGGTCTCCGGCGCCGCCGAGCGGGCCGGGGCGTCCGTGGCGGGCTGAGCGCCGACGGGCGCGGGTCGTCGGGCGGCCCCGGCCCGTGGTGTGATGCGCCCATGAGCGCGCACGACAGCCCGGCGGCCGCCTTCCGCGCCGCCGTCGAGTCCTCCGACGTGGCCGCCGCGGTGGCGCTGTTCGCCGAGGACTGCGTGTTCCACTCACCGGTCGTGCACGCCCCGTACACCGGCCGCGAGGCCCTGCTGGCGATCCTCACCGGTGTGACGGCGGTGTTCGAGGACTTCCGCTACACCGGCGAGTACGCCGGTCCGGGCGGGCACGTGCTGGAGTTCGCCTGCCGGGTCGGCGACCGCGACCTGCAGGGCGTCGACATCCTGCGCACCGCGGGCCCGGACGGCCCGATCACCGAGCTGACGGTGCTGGTGCGGCCCTACTCCGCGGCGACGGCGCTGCGGACCCGGATGGCCGAGCTGCTCTCCGGCGGCGCCCCGGCCTGACCCCGCCGGCGGTCACCAGCTGTCACCGCCCGGGCGGCGGCGCCGGCGTGCGGTGTCCCTTCGGGTGTCTTCGCCCCGGTCGGCGCACCCCGCCCGCCGGTCGCCGCGTTCCCCCCGCAGAGCGCGCGCCCCGACCGGCGGGGCGGCGGACGGGAGGGTCACATGCCCGGCGCCCATGTCCTGGACGCGCGGCGGACCGGGTCGCGGGCCCGTTCCCGGCGGGGCGCTGCGGGGCCGGGCTGGTGGCAGCCGCCCACGGCGAAGGACCGGCCCTCCGGTGCGCACCGGTCGCGGCGGACCGTGGCGCTCGCCGCCGCGCTGGCGATGCTCGGGCCGCTGGCCGCGCTCGCGCCCGGCTACCTGATCATCGACCTGCCCGGCCCGGACGACGTCGTGCGCGGCTCGGCCGCCCTGCTCTCCTTCGCCGACGGCCAGGAGCTGGCCCGGCTCGCCCCGCCCGCTCCCGCCCGGCCCCGGCTGCGGCCCGGGTCGCTGCCGGCGCACGTGCGCGACGCGGTGCTGGCCGCGCGCGACCCCGACTTCACGTCGCGCGCCGCGGTCGACCCGACCGGCATCCTGCGCGCCGTCGCCGGGCCCGGCACGGCGCCGGACCCCGGGCCGGTCGCGAACCAGTTCGCCGACCGGGCGCTGGCCGGGTTCGCGCCGACGCCGTGGCGCACCTACCGGGAGGTCGTGCTCGTGTCCAAGCTGTCGGTGCAGCGCGACCGCGAGGGGCTGCTGACCGACTACCTCGACGCGGTCCACCTCGGCCGGGGCAGCTACGGGCTGGCCCATGGCGCCGCCGAGTACTTCGGCGTCGACGCGGCCGCGCTGAGCCTGGAGCAGGGGGCGCTGCTGGCCGCGCTGATCGACGCGCCGTGGTCGGCCGACCCGGCCGCCGACCCCGACGGCGCGCGGCGGCGCTGGGGCGCCGTGCTCGACGCGATGGTCGCGCACGGCTGGCTCACCCCCGCGCGGCGCGCCGCGGCGCGCTTCCCGGA
>NZ_JAHDTH010000364.1 GCF_018531445.1 Pseudonocardia lacus | reverse complement strand
CGCCCTGACGGGCGCTCCTTGACCCCGCCGCCTACCTCGACGCGCCCAGAACCCGGCGGAGAACCCCCAGAACAAAGATCAACAGCAAGAACAGGGGGTTGACCGGCCCCGCTCCTTCAGGGATGACGGTCCGCTCCCCACGGGAGGGCGGCGGTCCGCTTCGGACCGCCGCCCGGTCCCACCGCCGACCGGCCGCCGTCCTACCGTCCGCGCGTGGACCGCACGCTCCTGGTGACCAACGACTTCCCGCCGCGCGCGGGCGGCATCCAGAGCTACCTGCTCGAACTGGCCGACCGGCTGCCGGCCGGCGCGTTGGCCGTCTACGCCCCGGCCTGGCCCGGCGCCGTGGAGTTCGACCGGACCCGGCGCTACCCCGTGCACCGGCACCCGACGTCGCTGATGCTGCCCGTCGCCGGGGTCGCGCGGCGGGCGGTCGCGCTGGCCCGCGAGCACGGCGCCGGGACGGTCTGGTTCGGCGCCTCGGCCCCGCTGGCCCTGCTCGGCCCGCACCTGCGGGCGCGCGCCGGGATCGCCCGCGTGGTGGCCAGCACGCACGGCCACGAGGTCGGCTGGTCGATGCTCCCCGGCGCGCGGCGGGCCCTGCGCCGGATCGGCGCCGACGCCGACGCGCTGACCACCGTCTCCGCCTACACCCGCCGCCGCGTCGCGGCCGCCTTCGGCCCGTCCGCCGCCCTCGAACTGCTGCCCCCCGCCGTCGACGCCGACGCCTTCCGCCCGGACCCGGCCGCCCGCGCCGCCCTGCGCCGCCGCTACGGCCTGGGGGAGGCGCCGGTGGTCGTCTGCGTGTCCCGCCTGGTCGCGCGGAAGGGCCAGGACGTGCTGGTGCGCGCCCTGCGCGACATCCGCGCGGCGGTCGGCGGAACGCGGCTGCTGCTGGTCGGCGACGGCCCCGACCGCTCCCGCCTGCACCGCATCGCCGTCGCAGACGGCGTGGCCGAGCACGTGGTGTTCGCCGGGGCCGTCCCGGCCGCGGAGCTGGCGGCCCACCACGCCGTCGGCGATGTCTTCGCCCTGCCCTGCCGGACGCGCGGCGGCGGCCTGGACGTCGAGGGCCTCGGGATCGTCTCGCTGGAGGCGTCGGCCTGCGGGCTACCGGTCGTCGTGGGCCGGTCCGGCGGGGCGCCCGAGGCCGTGCGGGACGGCGAGACGGGCCACGTCGTCGACGCCCGCACCCCCGCGGCCCTCACCGCCGCCCTCGTGCCGCTGCTGGCCGACCCCGACCGGGCGGCCGCGATGGGCGCCGCCGGGCGCGCGTGGATGCGGGCGGCATGGAGCTGGCCGAGCCGGGCGGAGAAGCTGTCCGCCCTGCTCGGGCCCGCGTCGAACGCCCCGATGCCGAGCCGCCGCGGCGTGCGCTCGCCGGAACCGCCAGGCGCGGTGTGAGGGTCGCGCTCGCCGCGCCGAACGCAGTGCTGCGAAGACGCCGGCTGACGGGTCTCGCAGCGCTGGCGGGGAACGTCGCAGCGTTGACGAGGATGTCGCAGCGCGCCGGCGGTCTGCGAGCACACCCCCGGTGCTGCGGGCACACCGCGAGTGCTGCGAGCGCGGCTCTCGTCCAACCCCGCGGGTACGCGGGCCCAAGCGCCCCCGTCGAGAACGAAGTTGTCGTTATCAACAGGCCCTGTTGATCACGACAACGTCGTTCTCGACGGAGGGGCGGGGGCGGGGTTAGGAGGAACTGGTCGCCTTCTTGCCGGCATAGATGCCGGCGATGTCCTCGGCGTAGAGCTTGGCCACCACCGCGCGCTTCACCTTCAGGGTCGGCGTCATCTCGCCGCCCTCCTCGGAGAAGTCGTTGGGCAGGATCCGGAACTCGCGGATCTGCTCGGCCCGCGAGACCGCCTTGTTGGCCTCCTCCACCGCTGCCGCCACCTCGGCGCGCAGGTCGGTGTCGTCGAGGAGGTCGGCGGCGCCGTCGCCGACGGGCTTGCCGTTGCGCTCGCGCCAGCCGGGCAGTGCCTCGGGGTCGATGGTGACCAGGGCGGCGACGAAGGGCTGGCCGTCGCCGACGACCATGCACTGGCTGATCAGGGGGTGCGCGCGGAGGCGGTCCTCCAGGACGGCCGGGGCGACGTTCTTCCCCCCGGCGGTCACGATGATCTCCTTCTTGCGGCCGGTGATGGTGAGGAAGCCGCCGTCGTCGAGCTCACCGATGTCGCCGCTGTGGAACCAGCCGTCCTCGATGGACTCGGCCGTGGCCGCCTCGTTCTTCCAGTAGCCGCGGAACACGATCGGCCCGGACAGCAGGATCTCGCCGTCGTCGCCGATGCGGACGCCGTGGCCGGGCAGCGGGCGCCCGACGCTGCCCACGCGCTGCGCGGCCAGGGTGTTCAGGGTGATGCCGGCGGAGGTCTCGGTGAGGCCGTAGCCCTCCAGGACGGGCAGGCCGACACCGCGGAAGAAGTGCCCGAGGCGGGCGCCGAGCGGGGCGCTGCCCGACACCGCGGCCACCACCTGGCCGCCGACGGCCGCCCGCAGCTTGGTGTAGACGAGCCGGTCGAACAGGGCGTGCTTGAGCCGCAGGCCCAGCGAGGGGCCGCCGCTGTCCTTCGCGCGGGACCAGCCGATCGCCGTCTCGGCGGCGGCGTCGAAGATCTTGCCCTTGCCGTCGTTGTGGGCGCGCTGGCGCGCCGAGTTGTAGACCTTCTCGAACACGCGCGGCACGGCGAGCAGGAACGTGGGCTTGAAGGTCTGCAGGTCGCCGAGCAGGTCGGAGACGTCGGAGGTGTGCCCGACCACGGTGCGGCTGTAGAGCGCGCCGCACTGGATGACCTTGCCGAACACGTGCGCCAGCGGCAGGAACAGCAGCACCGAGCCGTTGAACGTCAGCAGCTCGGGCAGCATCGCCACCACGGTCTTGACCTCGGTGAGCAGGTTGCGGTGGGTCAGCTCGCAGCCCTTGGGGCGGCCGGTGGTGCCCGAGGTGTAGATCAGGGTGGCCAGGTCGTCGGCGCGGACGGCCCCGCGGCGGGCGTCGACCTCGGACGCCGCGGTGTCGGCGCCCAGGGCGACCAGTTCGTCGACGGCGCCGGGGCCGCCGGGGGCGCCGTCCGGCGGGTCGATCTGCCAGATCCGGCGCAGGCCGGGGATGCCGTCGGAGACCGACTCGACGACGCCGCGGTGCTTGCCCGACTCGACCACGACCGCGACGGCCTCGGAGTCGCTCAGGATCCAGCTCACCTGCTCGGCCGACGACGTCTCGTAGATGGGCACGGTGACGCCGCCGACGGCCAGGATCGCGTAGTCGAACAGCGTCCACTCGTAGCGGGTGCGCGAGAGCAGCGCGACCCGGTCGCCCGCGCCGACGCCCGCGGCGATCAGGCCCTTGGCGACCGCGGTGACGTCGTCGGCGAAGGCGGCGGTGGTGACGTCGCTCCAGGCGCCCGCCTCGCCGCGCCTGCGGTAGACGACCGATTCGGCGTGGGCCGCCGCGTTGTCGAAGACCGCGTCGACGAGGCTCTCGCCGTCCTCGATGCGCACGGTGGCGGGGACGCTGTACTCGCGCACGGGGACCTCCTGGCCGGCACTGGCTGTGGTTCAGCGCAACCTACCCGTCGGTCGCACTCCGTGTCAGGGGCCGAGCGGGGCCCGATTCGTCCGATCCGGCAGGGTGGCGGGATGCCGTCGATCGACGTCGTGGACGAGACCTTCGTCGCCGTCCCGCCCGCCCGGCTCGCCACGGTGTTCGCGGCGCCGGCGCGCTGGTCGCGGTTCTGGCCCGACCTGCGCCTGGAGGTCATGTCCGACCGCGGCGACAAGGGCATCCGCTGGACGGTGACCGGCGCGCTGGTCGGCAGCATGGAGGTCTGGCTGGAGCCGGTGCTCGACGGCACCGTCCTGCACTACTACCTGCGCGCCGACCCGGCCGGACCCGACGGGCTGCCGCGCCCGGCGCCGGCCCGGCGCGCG
>NZ_JAHDTH010000363.1 GCF_018531445.1 Pseudonocardia lacus | reverse complement strand
CTGGCGCGCTCTACGCCACACCACCGCAAGCCCGTCGAGAATCGGTGACATCGTCGCTGCCGCACGAGTGCTCACCCATTTCGAGCAGATCGAGCTACGCAGATCTTGCTGAGATCACCTCAGTGCGCCACGTTCGTTCAGCACGCCGTAGCCCGGCGGCGGAGGTGAGTCCGCGTGCGCGTCGCCGAGATAGGCGTACGTGTCGGCGTCAGTACCCGGGAATTCGATCCCGGCGGTCTGCCGTACCGTGCTCCCCGCGCCGTCGGCGCCGATCACCCAGCCGGCTCGCCAGGTCTCGCCTGATTCGGTGACGACGCGTACCTCGTCGTCGTCCTGAGTGAGCCCGGTGACGGATCGGCCGCGCCGGATCTGAGCGCCCAGGGCGAGCGCCCGCTCCAGCAGAACCGCCTCGGTGCGATGCTGCGGGAACGCCAGCATGAACGGATACGGGGTGTCCAGTCGGGTCAGATCCAGCCGCTGGCTCAGGAACCCGAAGTGCCAGGCCGGTAGCGGGATCCCGCCGGCCAGGAACGGGTCGACCAGCCCACGCATGGCGAGTTGTTCCAGCGTGCGGGCATGCACGCCGAGCGCTTTGGAATGTGGCGACGGCATCTCCAGCCGTTCCAGGACCACGGTCTCGACGCCGGCCAGCCGTAACTCGGCGGCCAGCATCAAGCCGACCGGCCCAGCCCCGACGATCACTACTTGGGTCTCGGTTTCGGTGTTCACCCGGCCAACGCTATTGCGGTGCTGCGGCCGGTGCCTTGACCCAACGCGACGAGTATTTCGTCTCATGTTGTACGGTCCGGCGATGCCGAGCGTTGCCGAGCGTCTCACCGCCGCGTGGGGCCGGGCCTTCTCCGTTGTGGAGGATCCGGAGGGCGCGCGTCAGGTCGTCGGCCTGCGGGTGCACGCCGATGCCGGGCAGGCCGAGCACGGGCTTCTCGCCGTGCATCATGCGCTGCTGCGCCTGGTCGGCGACTACGGACCGCGTTCGGTCGATCTCCCGGTGGGCCCGGCGCGCGACGAGCACCAGTACTCGGAGACGTTCGGCGCCAAGGTGCGGTTTCGGCGTTCCCAGGCGCTGCTGCGCCTGCCCGCCGGGGTGCTGGCCGGGGCCGCGTTCCGTCCGGCGAGCGACCGTTCCGACCTGGCCTGGCGCGTGCGGAGCCTGGTGACCGAACGGCTGGGCCGCGAGTCCACAGCGCTGGCCGACGTCTCCCGCACGATCGCCGTCCACCCCCGTACGCTGCAACGCTGCCTGGCCGACGAGGGTCTCGGCTTCGGCGAGATCCTCGACTGCGTCCGACGTCAGCAGGCCCGCTCCTATCTGCTCGACACCGATCTGCCGTTGGCCGAGATCAGCGCCCGGCTCGGATTCGCCGAGCAGGCCGTATTCAGCCGATGCGCCCGGCGCTGGTGGGGCGCGGCGCCATCCCGGATGCGGCCGCCACCAGTCGGTGAGCAGCCCGTACCCGCCGAGGGGCGATAGCCTCCAGGCAGGACCTGATCGTCGATGTGATCGCCGGTGGAGGTTGCGCCGCAGGCGTTCACGGTGGCCTTCCGTCGATGCGCTGAACCGGCTTCGGAGCCGATCATCCATACCGGACGGTCGGCGCGCGTATGACGAGGATCCCGTTGTCCTCGATCAAGGATCGCGCGGCACGGGGCCCGTAGACGTACCGACGGCAGCAGCCGAGTCGTCCAGACACCGGTCACCTCGACCGCAAAGCTCGGCGAGTCGAATCGGTGAGGACCCCATGCAACCCGAACCGTTGTCGCCCGACACGCGACAGTCCTGCTGACCGACTACGCGGTCGGCTTCGCCAGCCTGAGACATCTCGGCGCGTGTGCGACCACGTCGCCCCTTCGTCAGTGACCCTTTCCAACCTGGTCGGGGTAGGCGGCGCCGGACGTGAGTGAAGCTCCTGGTAGACGAGTGATTGCCTAGATCAACTCGTACTCGCCCTGACCGAAGCACAGCAGTTGGCCGGCGCACCGCTGATCGACCTTGCCGGCCGTGATGACGAGGCCAACGCCGTGCCGGTGGTGACGATCGTGACCGACAACGGCGGCCCGTTCCGCACCCACCCCGAGCTGCGCGCCACGTCCGCACCCGCGTCCGCTCACCCGGGCAGAACGGCTCCCGCGAGCGCGGTTCGGCACGCTGAAGTACGAGCGACTGTTCCTCGAAGACATCCCCGACGCCCTGGACCTGATCGCCCACGCTGAGGCCTACCGGGTCGAGTACAACACCGTGCGCCCGCACGAGCACCTCGCCTGGAACCGGCCGCTGGATGTCCACACCGGACTCGCTGACCTGCGGATCCCCGACCACCGTGCAGGCGGACTGCGGGTCGTGCCGGAAGCCTTCTGGGAGGAGGCCAATTCGTGCTTCCCGCACCGGAGCACTGGCTCGAAGGTCCTCGGACCTGGCCCTGAACCCGGTGTGTCAGTCAAGACAGGTGTCCTCAGCGCGGTGCTGCGCGGCATCGACGGGCCGCCCAAACTACCGTATGGTTGAACAGCTCGACTCGGTGCGCGGGTCGGGGTGGGGCGTGACCCCACCGGGACCGTCGGTGCCGCCGGAACCATGACGATCGACGTCGGATAGGGGATAGCCATGACTCTCACCACGAAGGGCGCGTTGCTCTGGGAGCCCGGTACGAAGTCGGGCTGGAGCGTCGAGGAGATCGAGCTCGACCCCCCGAAGCGGGGCGAGGTGTTGCTCAAGCTGGCCGCGTCCGGACTCTGCCACTCCGATGCCCACCTCGACACCGGCGACATCCCGCTGCCGTTCGCCCCGGTCCTGGGTGGTCACGAGGGTGCCGGGGTCGTGCAGGAGGTCGGCCCGGAGGTGCACGACCTCCAGCCCGGCGACCACGTGGTGACCACGTTCCTCCCGTCCTGCGGGACGTGTCGCTGGTGCTCGTCCGGGATGGGCAGCATGTGCGACGTCGGCGCAGGCGTCCTGGGTGGCAAGGCCCCGGACGGGACCAACCGGATCCACTCCGGGGGCAAGCCCGTCGGTGCGATGTCGTTCCTTGGGACGTTCTCGCCGTACGTGGTCGCACCGATCACCGGTGTGATCAAGATCGATAAGGACATCCCGCTCGACAAGGCCGCCCTCATCGGTTGCGGGGTGCCGACCGGATGGGGTTCTGCCGTGCACGCCGCCGGGACCGAGGTCGGCGACACGGTCGTGGTCGTCGGCACCGGCGGGGTCGGGGTGAACGCGGTGCAGGGGGCCCGGCTGGCGGGTGCGAGCACGATCGTCGCGGTCGACCCGGTGGCGTTCAAGCGCGAGATGGCCGAGGAGCTGGGGGCCACCCACTCGGCGTCGAGCCTCGAGGAGGCGACCGAATTGGTCCGCGGACTCACCGTCGGCGTGATGGCCGACCGGGTGATCCTCACGGCCGGCGTGGGTTACGGCAATCTCGTCGGGCCCTGCGGTTTCCTGACCCGCAAGGGCGGCACGCTGGTCATCACGTCGGCCGCTCCGGCCCTGCAGGGGCAGGTCGACCTCAACCTGCTCGATTTCGTCATGTCGGGCAAGCGGTTGCAGGGTTCGCTGTACGGCTCCTGCAACGCGCGGGTCGACGTCCCGAAGCTGATCGAGCTCTACCGGCGGGGGGACCTGGAGCTCGACCGCCTGGTCACCCGCACCTACGCCCTGGAGGAGATCAACCAGGGGTTCGCGGACATGGACGCCGGGCGCAACATCCGCGGCGTGATCCTCTTCGACTGATGTGGAACGGTCTTGTCAACCCCGGGGGTGGAAGCGGTCTCGGGCCGCTTTTGGCCTGCGACCTGCTGTTTTCGAGCAGGCGTCGGGACCCCGGGGTCAACACGCAGCGCCCGCAGCGCAGCGAGGACGAACGGTGTTGAGGCCGGGGTGGCGGCTGCTACCGGTGCCGGGGTGGGGAACGGGCAGGGTGGGGCCCACGC
>NZ_JAHDTH010000362.1 GCF_018531445.1 Pseudonocardia lacus | reverse complement strand
GAGCGCCGCGGCGGGCGGCACGGCCGGACCGGCGGCCAGCGCGTGGTGGGCGAGCGCGGCGTGGTCGTCGGGGCCGGTGGCCAGCAGCGCGCCGAGCGCGGCGGCGTGCAACCGCGTCCGGCGCAGCCTCGGCACGTCGCCGTAGAGGGTGTCGCGGACGAGCGCGTGCGCGAACCGCACCCACCCGGCCCGGGGCTCGGTGAGCAGCCCGGACAGCACCCCCATCTCCAGCGCGTCCAGCACGGCGTCCTCGTCGTCGCCGCCGACCAGCCGGACCAGCACGTCGATCTCCACGTCGCGGCCCAGCACCGCGGCCTGCCGCAGCACCGTGCGGGCCGGGCCGGGCAGCCGCTCCACCCGCCTGCGCAGCACGTCGCGCACGCCAGAGGGCACCTCGTCGGCGGCCGCCGACGCACCCTCGGCGACGATCAGCCGGGCCAGCTCGCGGACGAACAGCGGGTTGCCCCCGGTCCGCTCGGTCACCAGCGCCACCACCGCGGCGTCCACGTCCGCCGCGCCCTGCCGGCGCAGCAGCTCGCGCACCGCGGGCTCGGCCAGCCCGGCCAGCGCGATCCGGTCGGCGATCGGCCCGGCCAGCGCGGCCAGCGCGGACTCCAGGTCGGCGCCGACCTCCGCCGGGCGCAGGCTGGCCACGACCAGCACCGGCGCCGCCGCCAGCCCGGCGACGACCGAGCGCAGCAGCTGAAGCGTCTCGTCCTCGGCCCGGTGCAGGTCGTCCAGCACGACCAGCACGGGCCCGCCGGCGGCGACCCCGGCCAGCAGCTCGGTGACCGCCTGCGCGAGCCAGAACGTCCGGTCGGCGGAGGTGGGTCCGGTGGTGCGCAGCGGCCCCAGCCGCTCGACCAGCTCCGCGTCGGCGCGGTGCCCGGCGAGCAGTTGGTCGACCAGCTCCCGCCACGCCCACCCGGCCGGTGCGCCGTCGACCTCCGGGCAGCGCCCGACCGCCGTCGTCCACCCGGCGGCCGCCCGCTCCGCGCGGAACGCCTCGACCAGCGCGGACTTGCCCGCGCCCGCGTCGCCGGAGACCAGCACGAGACGGCACCCGCCGGGCTGGTCGCCGGCCGCGCGCAGTCGGGCCAGGTCGGCGGCCCGCCCCAGCAGGGTGGGTGGGGCGGCCGCGCCCGCGGTCGTCGTTGCGGTCGCCTCCGCGGTCGGCCTCGGGCGGGGCGGCTCCGGCGCCGGTCGGGCCGCACGTCCGGGCGCGGTCTGGGCGAGCACGTCGCGCTCCAGGTCGCGCAGCTCCGGCCCCGGGTCGACACCGAGCTCCTCGGCGAGCAGCCGCCGGGTGCGGGCCAGTACGGCGAGCGCGTCGGCCTGCCGCCCGTCCTGGTAGAGGGCGCTGGCCAACAGCCGGACCGCCCCCTCGCGCAGCGGGTGGTCGTGCACGTGGCGCTCCAGGTCGGGCACGGCCGCCGCCGGCCGCCCGGTCGCCAACCGCGCCTGCGCCAGCCGCTCCGCCGCGACCAGGCGCAGCTCCTCCAGCCGCGCCGCCTCCGGCGCCGCCCACGCCTCCCCGGCGAACTCCGCGAACGCCGCCCCCGCCCACAGACCGAGCGCCTCGCCCAGCAACCGCTCGGCCTCACCCGGCGCCGCCACCGCCGCCTCGCCCACCAGCCGCTCGAACAGCCGGGCGTCCAACGCGTCCGGGTCGAGGTGCAGCGCGTAGCCCGGCGGGGAGCTCACCACGACCGTCGCCGCCCCCCGCGGCGGCCGGTCCGGCTCCAGCACCCGACGCAGGTGCGACACGTGCACCTGCAACGCCGCCAGCGCCCGCGGCGGCGACTCCCCCGCCCACAGGTCCTCGACCAGCGCGTCCGTCGATACAACCCGCCCACCCGCGACCGCGAGCCGCGCCAGCAGCGCCCGACGCCGCCGCCCGCCGAGATCGGCCGGAGCGTCGGACACCCGGGCGCGCAAGGGCCCGAGCACGTCGATCCGCACCGTCACAGCAGGCCCCACCGTCGTCGCGTCGGACGATCATTATCGCCCGGCGCTGGGGGCCAAGCTCGATCTGGGTGAGGGTCCGTGTTACCGCCTGCGCGGGGTCTGGCTCACGTCGCAGGGTTTGTGTACTCGGCGCAGGGTCCGGGGGGTCTGCGCCGGGTGGGCAAAGTCTGCGACGTGGTTGTGGATCACTGGTGGGCCGGGGCCTGGGGG
This sequence comes from Pseudonocardia lacus, assembly GCF_018531445.1. GTDB lineage: Bacteria > Actinomycetota > Actinomycetes > Mycobacteriales > Pseudonocardiaceae > Pseudonocardia > Pseudonocardia lacus. The sequence continues at coordinate 1,821 of NZ_JAHDTH010000362.1, read as the reverse complement.
TGGTCGGGGCCTGTGAGGTCCCCTTTCGGCCGTGTCGGTCATGTGTTTGGGTGTCTCGCAGCGCTGGGTGGGTCGTCGCAGCCCGCCGGCGGGCTGCGGGCACCTACGCAGCGCTGCGGCACCCATCCGAGGCTGCGAGGACGGCCCACCTGGCGCTGCGAGGACGCCCACCTGGCGCTGCGACACCCACCTTGTGCTGCGAGGTCGCCCCGCCGGCCCGGCTCGGCCGCGGGGCGGCCAGTCCACCCCCGGGAAGCCCCTGCTCGATCAGAGGTCGCCCTCCGCGTAGGAGCCGCCGGAGGCCCTCAAAAGGCGCCGAAGGCGCCTCGAATCCCTCGAAGGTCGAGCTCAGAGCTCCTTGCGCAGGATCCCAGCCGCCTGAGCCATCGCCCGCATCTTCCCGAACGCCGACTCCCGCGGCAGGTACTTCATCCCGCAGTCCGGCGCGATCACGATCTGCTCCGGCGGCAGGCGGTCGAACGCCCGTCGCACCCGCGCCGCCACCACCTCGGGGGTCTCCACGGCCGGGTCGGACAGGTCGATCACGCCGAGGATGATCGTCTTGTCGCTGAGGTCGGAGAGGACGCCGAGGTCGAGGCCGGACTGGGCGGTCTCGATGGAGATCTGCTCGACCGGGCAGCCGGCCAGCTCGGGCAGGAACGAGTAGCCCTCGGGGCGCTCGTGGATGATCGCGGCGTAGCCGAAGCACAGGTGCACGGCGGTGCGGCCGGTGACGCCGTCGAGGGCGGCGTTGAGGGCGCTGAGGCCGTAGGCGCGGGCGGCGTCGGGGCGGGCCTGCAGGTAGGGCTCGTCGATCTGGACGATGTCGGCGCCGGCGGCGAACAGGTCGCGGATCTCGGCGTTCACCGCGGCCGCGTAGCCGTGGGCGGCCGCCTCGGCGTCGGGGTAGTGGTCGTTCTGGGCCTGCTGGGACATCGTGAACGGGCCCGGCACGGTGATCTTGATGGGGCGGTCGGTGCGGGCGCGCAGGAACTCCAGGTCGCGCACCTGCACCGGGGCCGGGCGGGAGATGTCGCAGACGATGCGGGGCACCGGGTTGGGGTGGCCGCTGCGGTCGAGCGCGGTGCCGGGGTTGTCGATGTCGACGCCGTCGAGTGCGGTGGCGAAGTGGTTGGAGTAGCTCTCCCGGCGGATCTCGCCGTCGGTGAGGATGTCCAGCCCGGCCTCCTCCTGGGCCCGGATTGCCAGCGCGGTGGCGTCGTCCTGGGCCTCGGCGAGCAGCTCCGGCTCGATCCGCCACAGCTCCTTGGCCCGCACTCGCGGAGGGAAGCGGCCGGCGAGCTTGGCGCGGTCGATCAGCCACTCGGGCTGGGCGTAGCTGCCGACCAGCGACGTCGGCAGGACGGGGAGCGCGGTCATCGGGACTCCTCAGGGGGTGAGCACGATGCGGCCCGACGCCCGGCCCGCGGCCTGGCGCCGCCAGGCGTCGGCGGCGTCGTCGAGCGGCACGACTTCGTGCGCGACGGACAGGGACCCGCGGGCGACGTGCGCGGCGACGGTGGCGATCGCGCCGGCGCGCTGCTCGCGGGTGAGTGCGTTGTTGGTGTAGCCGAGCAGGGACAGCGACTTGCCGCGCAGGGTCGACGAGTCGAGCGGGCTGGTCTCGCCGGCCGAGCCGCCCAGGTGCACCAGCCGCCCGCCGGCGCCGAGGCAGCGGGCCGCGGCGGCGGCCGGCGCCCCGAACAGCGGGTCGAGCACCAGGTCGACCGGCCCGTCGGCGGCCGCGATGAACCGGGCGGCGAGCTCGGTGACGTCGTCGGTGTCCAGCGCGACGACGGCGTCGGCGCCCGCCCGCCGGGC
>NZ_JAHDTH010000038.1 GCF_018531445.1 Pseudonocardia lacus | reverse complement strand
CCTCCGCGGCACGACCCGGTTCGACGCCGCTGCGGTGCTGGCCGCTGTCGACCTCGACGACCACCTCGGCCGGCGCGCCGCGCAGCGCCGCCGCGAGCACCTCGACGGCCTGCACCGAGTCGGCGCCCACGCGCAGCGCCACCCGCCCGGCCAGTGCGCGCAGCCGGTCGGCCCGCCGCCCGACGGCCCACACGGGGTAGGCGATGAACAGGTCGATGCAGCCGGCGTCGGCGAACACCTCGGCCTCGCCCACCGTGGCCACGGTCAGCCCGACAGCCCCCGAGTCGAGCTGGCGGCGGGCGATCTCGACGCACTTGTGCGTCTTGGCGTGCGGGCGCAGCGCCAGCCCCCGTTCCCGCGCGAGGGCCGCCGTCCGCCGCAGGTTGGCCTCCAGCACGTCGAGGTCGATGGCCAGGTAGGGGGTGTCGTCGAGGTCCACCGCCCCATCCTCACCCGGCGCGGGTCGCCCGGATGACGGAGACGGCGCCGACGCGGCGCAGCGGGAACGCGACGGGCGCGTCGGGCACGAGGCCGGCGGCGGCGATCCGGTCCACCAGGCCGGAGTTCTCGTGCAGGCGCCGGCTGGACTCCATCCGCTTCCGGAAGAGCCGGCGCCCGTGGCCGTGGCCCTGCCCGGGTTCGCCGCCGTCGAAGTCGGCCAGCACCAGGACGCCGCCCGGGCGCAGCACCCGGCGCACCTCGGCCAGGGTCGCGTCCTTCACCGGCGGGTCGAGGTGGTGCAGCATCAGGCTGGAGAAGACGCGGTCGATGCTGGCGTCCGCGTGCGGCAGCGCGTCGGCGAAGCCGCGGTCGACGTGCACGTCCACCCCGGTCCGCCGCGCCTTGCGGGTGGCCCGCGCGAGCGCCTTCGGGTCGGGGTCGATGCCGGACAGGTCGAGGTCGGGTCGGCGGGCGCCCAGGGCGAGCAGCAGGTTGCCGGTGCCGCAGCCGATGTCCAGCACCCGCTGACCGCGCTGCGGGCCGGCCAGCCGGACCATCTCGGCGTGCAGCCGCCCGACCCGGAACACCCGGTGCACGGTGTCGTAGAGCGGCAGCAGCCAGTCCTTGCCCATCCCTGGGAGGTAGGGCCGTTCGGTGTCCGAATGTGCTGTTGTGGCGTCCATGCAGCCAGTCTGTCCACGTCCTGAGCTGCGATGCTGTACCGATCCTCGGGCCGAGTGGGACGATCCGCGGGTGCGCACCGCACGCCTTCCCGGCGCCCCCGGCCACCCGCCGACCTACGCACTGGCGCCCGCGCCCGGGGAGCTGCCGGTCGCCGTCTGGGGCATCACGCACGGTGTGGAGCGCGGCCCGCGCCTCGACCAGCACGCCCACGACTTCGCGATCGTCACCTACATCGAGACCGGCGGCCGGCTGCACAACGGGGGCCGGGAGGTCGAGGTCCGGTCCGGCGACGTGCTGGTGATCGCCCCGGGCGACGTCATGGGCCCGTTCGAGTTGCCGATCAGCCTGTCGGGCTGGGGTGTGTCGTTCACCCCGGACGCGCTGGGGCCCGACGTCCCCGGCTCGTACCTGGCCTGGCGCACCCACCCGCTGCTGTTCCCGTTCGTGCGCGGCGGTGCGACGGGCGCGCGGCGGCTGTCGGTGCCGGTCGCCGACCGCCCCGAGTGGGCGGCCCGCGTCCGGGCGCTGAGCCGCGAGCTGGACGAGCGGCCCGACGGCTACCGCGAGGCCGCGCTCGCCCACCTGGTGCTGCTGCTGGTCGGGGTGTCGCGGCTGGCCGCCGACGTCGTCGGCGCCCTGCGGGGCAACGCCGAGCCGCTGCTGGCCGAGGTGTTCGCGGTGATCGAGGAGCGCTACCCGCAGCCGCTGTCGCTGCGCGACGTGGCCAGGGCGGTGAACATCACACCGGGCCACCTGACCTCGACGGTGCGCAGGCGCACCGGCCGCACCGTCCAGGAGTGGATCACCGAGCGGCGGATGGTGCAGGCCAGGCGACTGCTGGCCGCCACGACGCTGCCGGTGGGCGAGGTCGGGCGGCTGGTCGGCTACCCCCACCCCGGCTACTTCGCGCGGGTGTTCGGCCGGGTCAACGGGGTGAGCCCGGCCCGGTGGCGCGACGCCGGGCGCTGATCCCCTGGACGCCGGGACGATCACCGAGCAGGCTGCGCCCGTGAGGTACGTGGTGATCGGGGCGGGCGCCATCGGCGGGGTGGTCGCGGCCCGCCTGCACGAGGCCGGCCGGGACGTGCTGGCGGTGGCCCGCGGGGCCCATCTGGCGGCGATCCGCGAGCACGGGCTGCTGCTCGACGAGCCCGACGGTTCCCGAACGGTGCGGCTGGCCGTGGCCGGAGCCGTCCGCGAGGTCGACTGGCGTCCCGACGACGTCGTGCTGCTGTGCACGAAGACCCAGGACAGCGAGGCGCTGCTCGACGAGTTGCGCGCCGCGGCCCCGGACGTGGCGGTGGCGTGCGTGCAGAACGGGGTGGCCAACGAGCGGATGGCCGCGCAGCGGTTCGAGCGGGTGCAGGGCGTCTACGTGATGGTGCCGGCCGAGCACCTGGAGCCGGGGCGGGTGATCGGGTTCTCCGCGCCCGTCGCGGGCGTGCTCGACGTCGGCCGCTACCCGGCGGGCGCCGACGAGCTGAGCACCCGGATCGCCGACGACCTGACCGCGGCCGGCTACTCCTCCCGCGCGGTCGCGGCGATCATGCCGTGGAAGTACTCGAAGCTGCTGGTCAACCTGGGCAACGCGGCCGACGCCGCATGCGGGAGCGACGACCCGGACCTGCGCGAGCTGAACGAGCGGGCCCACGCCGAGGGCGAGCGCTGCCTGGCCGCGGCCGGGATCGCCTTCACCAGCCGCGCCGATGTGCGCGAACGCCGCACCGGCAACGTGTCTGTCCGGCCGGCGGGCGGGCGCGACCGCCCCGGCGGCTCGTCCACGTGGCAGAGCCTGCACCGCGGCTCGGGCTCGGTGGAGGCCGAGCACCTCAACGGCGAGATCGTCGCGCTGGGCCGCGCGCACGGGGTGCCGACCCCGGTGAACGAGGTGCTGCTGCGGACCGTGACGGCGATGGCCCGCGACGGCGAGCCCGCGGGCAGCCGCACCGCTCGCGGCCTGCTCACCGAGGCCGATCGGGCCACTGACCGCGCCTGATCGGGACGGCGGCGGCTCAGCCGAGGGCGGCCGCCGCCGCGGCGCAGGCCCGCTTGGCCCGTTCGACGTCGGCGTGCACGGGCCAGCGCGCGCCCATGCCGGCGGCCAGCAGGACCCGTTGGACCGCCCCGCCGGGCGCGCAGACCAGGTGCAGCGGGCGCCGCGCGGCGGCCGCCTCCTCGGCGGCGTGCTCGAGGCAGTGCAGGCCGGCCGCGGAGAAGTAGTCGACGCGTTCCATGTCGACGATCACCGCTCCGGTGCCGCGGGCGGTGGCCTGCCCGAGCGTCTCGGCCAGCAGGCCGCAGTTGAACGCGTCCAGCTCGCCGCCGACCTCGACGACGACGCAGTCGTCGGCGGGACGGCAGAGTGCGACGATCAGCATGGGAACCGTTTCGCAGGGTCGACCGCGACCCGGCCGACATCGTGGGAGATGATCACTGCGCACGGTCCTCGTTCGGATACTCTCCGCGCAACCGCCGTCGCAGTGAATGCGCCGGACCAGCCATCCTTCGATCGGCCGAACGCCGCTGGCAGGTCCGGTCGCGGTGCGCGACGACGGATCCGGGCAGACATCCGAACAGCCTAGAAGATTAGACCGAGAAGCCGATAGAACGGCCGATGGCCGATCACCCGATCGGCAGCGTACCGACGTTCGAGATCGATCATCACCCGGATGTGGTGAGCTCTCGGCGGCCATCCCGCTGAGCCCGGTGACCTGCGTGGCGCCGACGGGCGTGCCGGCGCGGCGGCACCGCCTGCCATCATCGCCGGGTGCTGGACCGGGAGTTCGCCTGGAAGGGCGACCGCATCCGCTGGACCCGCTACGGCGCCGGGCCACCCGTGGTGCTCTGCCACGGCACGCCCTGGTCGTCGGCGTTGTGGCGCCCGACCGCCGACGCGCTGGCCGAGCGGTTCACCGTGCACCTGTGGGACATGCGCGGCTTCGGCGCCTCGACGATGGCCGCCGACCAGGACGTCTCGCTGGGCGAGCAGGGCCAGCTGTTCGCCGAGCTCGTCCGGCACTGGCAGCTGCCCGAGCCGCCGCGGGTCGTCGCCCACGACATCGGCGGTGCCGTCGCACTGCGCGCGCACCTGCTGCACGGGCTGGAGTACCGCTCGCTGGCGTTGGTCGACGTGGTCGCACTGGCCCCGTGGGGCTCGGAGTTCTTCCGGCTCGTGCACGACGAGTCCGACGTGTTCACCCGCCTCCCGGCGCCGCTGCACGAGGCGCTGGTGCGCGCCTACATCACCGGCGCCGCCCACCGGCCGCTGCCGCCCGCCGCCCACGACGTCCTCACCGCGCCCTGGCTGGGACCGACCGGGCAGCCCGCGTTCTACCGCCAGATCGCCCAGGCCGACCAGCGCCACACCGATGCCGTGGAGCCGCTGTACCCGTCGATCTCGCTGCCCGTCCTGGTCGTGTGGGGCACCGAGGACCAGTGGATCCCGGTCGACCGCGCGCACAAGCTCAGCCGGCTGATCCCCGGGGCGACGCTGCGACTGGTGCCCGGCGCCGGGCACCTGATCCAGCTCGACGCCCCCGACGCGCTGCTGGCGATCCTGCGGGAGTGGCTGACCACCCAGCCGTGACTACTACAGAGCCGTGACGACCTACAGAGCCGCGAAGTAGCGCACCACCGGCATCGCCGTGAAGCCCGCGCGCTCGTAGGTCCGCCGCGCCGGACCGTGCCCCGGGTCGCCGCCCGTCTCCACCATCGCGATCGACATGCCCTCCGCGCGCATCCGGTCGACGGCGAACGCGGTGAGCGCCGACCCGACGCCGCGACGCTGGTGGTCGGGGTCCACGGCGACCATGTGGATCTCACCCAGCCGCTCGGCGCGGTCGAACCGGACCGCGACGAACCCCGCGACGGCGCCGTCGACCTCGGCCACCCACACCGACATCGCCGGGTCGGTGCAGGCCGCGAGCACCGCGGCCCGCTGGGCGACGGGCCAGTCCGGGTAGAACCGCTCGAACACCCCCGACGGCCCGAGCACGACCTCCATCGAGGCGAACACCGGCGCCCACGACCGCAGGGACAGGGCGACGACGGGCTCGTGGTCGCGCTCGTCGAGTGGCCGGATCGGGGTGTCCACCCGGCGATGCTGACAGCCGGTACGCGCGCGTGCGACGGATTTGCCCGCGCTGCCGGATCAGCCGTCGAGACGGCGCCGGGCGCGCTCGCGGCGGGCGGCGTCGGCGAGCGTCCAGAGCGCGCACGGCCAGGCGAGGTCCGGGCGGGTGCCGCCGGGGATGGCGCAGGTCAGGCACGCCCCCGTGGCGTTGGGGCGGTGCAGCGCCATCAGCGAGTCGACGAGGTCGGGCCAGGTGGACAGCACCTCGACCGACGCCCGCCAGATCCTCGGACCTTCCGTGCCTGATTCATCGCTCTGCGCCACCAATCCACCGTAGAGCAGGTGGGACAAACGACTCAAGTGACTCTCGCAGCTCAGTTGACCTTTTCGACTCTGACGTAAACCAATGACGCCGCAGGTCACATACGGTGCAGGCATGCCCGAGAGCCCGCGCGAGCGGCGGGAGAAACTCCTGACGACCGCCCAGGCGGCCGAGTACTTCGGCGTCGACCGCCGGACGCTCGCGCGCTACGCGCGCACCGGGCTGGTCAAGCCCACCGTCGTCCTGCCCAGCGGGCACCTGCGGTGGAGCCTGGAGGACATCGAGCGACAGCTCGCCGAGTTCCGCGCGCGGCAGAACCATGAGGACCCGCCGGAGGACTAGCGCATGCGCCTGGTGACCTGGAACCTGTGGTGGCGCTTCGGGCCGTGGCAGGCCCGCCGTCCCGCGATCCTCGCCTCGCTGCGCGACCTCGCCCCGGACGTCGTCACCCTGCAGGAGGTCTGGGCCGACGAGCACGGGAACCAGGCCGAGGCGCTCGCCGCGGAACTGGGCCTGCACTGCACGTGGGCGCCCTCCCGGGCGCCCGAGTTCTTCCAGCGGCGCATCGACGATCCCTCGGTGCAGGTCGGCAACGCGGTGCTCAGCCGGTGGCCCGTGCTCGACCAGCGGGTCCTGCACCTGCCCGGCGACGACGGCCGCCTCGCCCTGCACGCCCGCCTCGACGCGCCCGGCCACCCGGTGCCGCTGTTCACCGCGCACCTGTCGGCGGGTCCGGCGGAGTCGGGGCGACGCCAGGAGCAGGTCCGCGCGCTCGTCGGGTTCGTCGCCGAGCACCGCCGCGGCACGGCGCACCCGGCCGTGGTCACCGGCGACCTGAACGCCTGGCCCGATTCCGACGAGGTCCGCCTGCTCGGCGGCTACATGACCGCCCCCGCCGTGCCCGGCGAGGTGCTGCTCGACGCCTGGGAGTACGCCGACCCCGCGCAGCCCGCGGCGACGTGGGACCCGGCGAACCCGTTCGTCGCCGACTGGAACCCCGCCGTCCGGATCGACTACGTGTTCGTCGGCCCACCCGCGCCCGACGGCGCCGGCCGCGTCCGGTCGGTGCGGCGGGCCACCGGCCGCCCGGTCGAGGGTGTGTGGCCGTCGGACCACTACGCCGTCGTCGCGGACCTCGCGTGACTCTGCAGGCCCGTCCGCCCGGCGCGCACGAACTCGCCGTCGCCGAGGCGCTGCTGCCCGGCACCGCCCTCGACGGCGCGACGGTCGTGAGCGGGGGTTCGCACGACGTCGTCCGCGTGCCGGGCGTGGCGGCCGTGCGGATCGCCCGCAGCGCCCCGGCGGTCGAGTCGCTCGCCCGGCGCAGCGCCCTGCTGGTCGCGCTGGCCCGGGCCGGCCTGCCGTTCGCCGTCCCGGAGCCGCTCGGCCCCGTCACGTCGACGGCCGGGTGGACCGCGGTCGCCGTCTCCTGGGTGCCGGGGCGGGAGGCTCCCCGCGGCGAGGGCGACCCCGACGTCCTGCGGGGTGTGCTCGACGCGCTGGCCGGCGTCGACCTGGCCCCGCTGGAGTGCCTGCTCGACGTCCCGCACGCCTACGCCGGGCGCGAGCGCTGGGAGGAACTGATGCTCGACGTCGCCGTCCCCCTGCTGCCCGAGCGGCTGCGGGCCTCGGCCCGGCGGCGGATCGCCGAGGCCGTCGCGCTGGAGCCGGTGCCGCCGCGGCTCGTGCACGGCGACCTCGCTGGGGAGAACATGCACTGGTCCGAGGACGGCAGGCTGCTCGGCGTCATCGACTGGGACCTCGCGCACGCGTTCGACCCCGCCGTCGACGTCGCCTGCCTGGCCTTCACGCACGGCTGGCCGGTGATCGGGCGGACGGTCGACGCGCGCACCTACGAGCGGGCCCGGGTGTGGGCGGGGACGTTCCCGATCGAGCAGCTGGTCAAGTACCGGCTCGACGGCGTCGACGACACCGAGATGGACCGGTGGGTGGCGAACGTGACCCGGTGGATGGACGTCGACGGCCACGGTTGAGCGGGTGTGCCAGAATCCCCGCACGGCGTCGGCCACGCCGGACCTCCAGACCGGGCCCCCACGCGGCCCGGCGGTGCGGGGGCGCAGGGGACTCCGAGAGCCTCGGCCACGGACCACGACCGGTGCACGACCAGCTCGAACCGGCCGGGGCGGTGCGCGGGGCGTGGTGGCCGCGCCCGCCTGCCCGGCCGTGGGAGCGGTCATGACCCGTCAGAAGCAGCTCAAGCTCCGCATCCGCGCGCGGATGGCGCGCACCGGCGAGAGCTACAGCACCGCGCGCCGCCACGTCGCCGGCGCGCCCACCCCCGTCGAGCACACCCCCGTCGAGCACGGCGGCTACCGGCTGCGCGGTGGCGCGCACCCGGAGTCGGCCGCGCTGGCCAACGTCCTGGCCCACCACGGCGTCCGCGCGGCGGGCGGCGAGCTGTCCGAAGCGCTCCTGTTCGGCGTCGCCGGCGGTCCCGGGGCCGGCTACATCCTGTGGGAGTTCGAGCGCGACGGCAGCCGGCCGGTGGTGCTCGGGTTCTTCTCGCAGTGGCAGTACCACGACCGGGCGGTGCTGGCCGGGCTCGCGCGGCTGGGCGTCCCGGCCACCGTCGAGCGCACCGGCGGCACCGTCACCGCGGCCCGCACGCTGGCCGCCGCCCTCGACGCCGGCACCCCGGCGCTGGTCTGGCCCGACCGCCGGGTCGCCGGCTACTGGCACCTGCCGGCGCACCTGGACGGCATGGGCGGGCACCCCGTCGTCGTGCACGGGCGCGACGGCGACCGCTACCGCGTCGACGACCGCGTGCTGGCCCCGCTGACCGTCCCCGTCGCGCAACTCGACGCCGCACGCGCGCGCGTCGGCTCCTACAAGAACCTGCTGGTCGTCCCCCGTCCCGAGGGCGACGTCCCGGAGGGGACGCTGCGCGACGCCGTGCTGGACGCGATCGCGGACTGCGCGACCCGCCTCGGCGGCACGTCGTCGTCGTTCGCGCTGCCGGCGTGGGCCAAGTGGGCCCGCACCATCACCGACGGCACGGCCGCGAAGGGCTGGCCGCGCGTGTTCGCCGACGGCCGCGGCCTGGTGGGGGCGCTGGCCTCGGTGTGGGAGGGTGCCTCCCCCGCCGGCATGACCGGCGGCCACCTGCGCGACCTCACCGCCGCGTTCCTGGAGGAGGTCGAGCCCCTGGTCGGCCCGACCGCTCCGGCCGCGCGGGCGTGGCGGGCCGCGGCCGCGGCGTGGCACGAGGTCGCCGAGACCGCCCTGCCCGTCGACGTCCCCGAGTTCGCCCGGCTGCGCGAGCTGACCGCCGCCGTCCAGCAGGCGGTCGTGGCCGAGGGCGACGGGGGTGCGCCGGACGCCGCCGCGGTGGCGGCCGAGCTGTGGGCGCTGCGCGCCGAGCTGGACGGCTCCCCGCCGCTCACGACGCCCGAGCGCGACGACCTGTTCGCCGCGCTGTCGGCCCGCCTGCGGGAGGCGCACGCCGCGGAGAAGGTGGCGGTCGCCGAGATGGCCGCGATCGGCTGACCCCGGACGTGGAACGGCCCCTGGCCGCGGGGGGTGCGGTCAGGGGCCGGGTACGGGATGCCGCTGCGGGCGTCAGCGCCGGCGCAGGCGGGCGAGCATGCCCCGGGCGCGCTGCTGGTTGCGCGGGTTGGTGGCGGCACGGCGGCCCTGGTCGGTGAGCCGGCGGCCCTGCGGGCTGGAGAGGAAGCCTCGGATGCGGTTCATGATGGGCATGGACCAGGACTACCCGGTGCGCCCGAACCGGACACATCACCCCCGGTATTAGCCGCTGACCAGGCAGAACTCGTTGCCCTCCGGGTCGCGCAGCACCTGGAACGAGCCCTGGTCGTCGGTCACCGGGGCGCCGACCGCGCTCGCCCCGAGCCCCACGGCCACCCGGGTGGCGTCGTCGACCGCGTCGACCGCGACATCGAGGTGCAGCCGGTTCTTCCCCGCCTTCGACTCCGGCACCGGCTGGAACGCCAGCCTCGGGAACCCGGGCGCGTCCAGGTGCGACCACCCCCGCGCCCGGTCGACCGGCTCCCCGCCGAGCAGCGCGGCCCAGAACCGGACGAGGCTCGCGGGGTCGGCGGCGTCGACGACGATCTGGCTCAACCGGGTGCGCACGCACGCACCGTAAACCCCGTGCGACCCGCACCCGGCCGCTGGAACCATCCGCCGGTGCCCACCCGCCTCGACCTGCTGCGCAACCAGCTCGACCTGACCTGGTCGCTGCTGGAGTACCACCTCGACCGCCTCGACCCCGACGACCTCCTGTGGGAGCCGGGCCCGCTGTGCTGGACGGTGCGCCCCCGACCCGACGGCACCTGGGTGCCGGACTGGTCCGACGAGGAGCCCGACCCGATCCCCGTCCCCACCGGCGCCTGGCTGACCTGGCACATCGGCTGGTGGTGGAGCACCGCGCTCGACCACGCCCGCGGCCACCCACCCCGCGACCGCGCGGACGTCACCTGGCCGGGCCACACCGCCGCCGCCGTCCACTGGCTGCGCGACCTGCACGCGGCCTGGGTCGACGTCCTCGACGGGCTCACCGACGACACCCTCGACGCCCCGGCCCCGTTCCCGTGGCCGCCCGGCTCCGACCGCACGGTGGCCGACATGGCGGCGTGGGTGACCGCGGAGCTGATGAAGAACGCCGCGGAGCTGGGGCAGCTGCGCCTGCTGCGCGCGGCCGTCAGCTGAGGCGGTCGCGGAGTGCCCGAACGACCGGCCAGGCGCCGTCGGTGGTGTTGGACATGACGGTGTAGGTGAGACCGGACGCCGGGTCGTGCACGCTCGTGAACGACACCCCCGCGTCCATCCCGACCAGCATGACGTGGTCGCGCTCCTCGCGGAGGAAGAACCCGAGCCCACACCGCAGCGGCTCCCCCGGCACGTCGTTGCGCGGCCGCACCATCTCCGCCACCCACTCCGCGGACACGATCCTCCCGGCGAACAGGGCACGCCAGAAACCGCTCATGTCGGCCGCCGTCGTGTAGGCCCCGCCGTCGCCGACCCCGCGCACCGGCAGGTGGAAGACGTTCGTGCGCCACCGGCCGTCGCCGACCGCGAGGTAGCCGGTGGCCGTCCGGTCCGGCAGCTCGTCGGAGCGCAGGAACTCGGTGTCGCCCATCTCCGCCGGCTCGCAGACCCGCGACCGCACCAGGTCGTGGTAGGGCACCCCAGCAGCCCGTTCGGCGATGAGCGCCAGCACCACGTACGCACTGTTGCAGTAGGAGAACCGCTCCCCCGGCGGGAACTTCGCCGGGAAGCCGTCCAGCACCGCCAGGTAGTCCTCGGCGTCCGCGAGCTGCTGCACCGGCACCGGGAGCAGGTAGTCGTCGACGTCCAGGTCGCCGTCCTCGTCGAGGTAGTCCCCGATCCCCGACCGGTGGGCGAGCAGGTGCTCCACCGTCACCCGGTCGTCGACGAGCGGCAGATCGTCGCGCAACACCTCACGCACCGGCATGGCGAGATCGAGCACCCCCCGCTCGATCAGGCTCACCACGACGAGGGCGGTCAACCCCTTGGCGCCGCTGGCGATCGCGAACCGGGTGTCCACAGTGTTCGGGATTCGATGGGCCCGGTGGGCCATGCCGTACGCCCGGGCGAACTCGACCTCGCCGCCCCGGTCGACCGAGACGACGCCGGAGAAGTCGTGCTCGCCGGCGACAGCGTCGATCGCGGTGGGCATCGGCGCAAGGTACTGCGGTCGGGGCGCCGCGGTGAGGGTCAGGCGGCGACCTGCCAGTCGAGCGGGGCGGTCCGAGACCGACAGAGCACGGGCGGGTCGTCGAGCCGTACGGCGGAGCGCCGCTGGAACAAGGCACCGCTGCCCCGCCACTCGAGTGGCTCGTTGCGGACCATCTCGAAGCCGAGCCCCTTGTAGTACTGGTGCAGCGCGTGGTTGGTCGACCACGCGTCGAACCGCAGCAGCGGGCGTCCGGCGCCCTCGGCCAGCCGGCTCGCCCAGTCCAGCATCGCCGAGCCCAGGCCCCGGCCGGCGTGGGATCGGGTGACGGCCATCCGATGGCAGTAGAACGCGCTGAGCACGTCGTCCTCCGGTTTCCAGAAGTCGGCGTCGGCCCACTCGTCGACGGTGATGGTGGCGACCACCCGGCCGGCGTCCTCGATCACCCACAACGTGCCGGCGACGATGTCGAGGTGCACCCAGTTGCGGCGCCAGCAGTCGTCGGTCTGCCACTGCGCCAGGCCGGGATCGAGCTGCCTGATCCATCGGGCCGCCTCGGCGATGAGCGCGACGACCTGCGTGAGGTCGGACATGACCGCCGGGCGGATGAGCACCGGCGTGGCGGGGAGTACAGGGGTCACGGTCGGCTCGCTCGCTCGTGGTCGGGGTGGACGCGGTCGAAGGTGATGACGTTGCGGTCGCCGGGCAGGATCACGCGGACCATCCGCACGGCCTGGTCATCGGCGGTGAACCCGGTGATGACGTGCTCGGCCACCGGGATCCCCGGGCCGATGTCCAGCCAGCGGGCCTCCTCCGGCTTGGGCATCCGGAACCAGATCTCGTCGAGCGCTCGCACCTGGGCGTAGCCGTGGTCGGCCAGCAACTGGTTGGCGCCGCGGACGATGTCCTGGGGCACCATCACGTCGGTGCCGCTGACGATGTCGAGCGGGTAGTAGCTCACGTTGATCTGGTAGGGCACGCCGTCCAAGGACCGGTAGCGGCGCCGGACCACCACGGAGTCGCCCTCGGCGATCCGCAGCCGCCGGGCGACGTCCTTGGGGGCCCGGACGATGCCGACCTCGATCTGCTGGGTCGGGTTGCGCTTGGCTGCGGCCTGGGTGAACGAGTCCGCGTCCTGGATCGTCGCGACGGCCCGGAAGTCGTCCTGCGGACGGTAGGAGAAGTGCTCGAACCGCCGGACGAAGTACCCGACACCGGACGCGGAGCGAAGCAGGCCTTCGTTCTGCAACTCCTTCAGCGCGGAACGCACCGTCGTCCGGGACATCGCGTGCTCTTTCATGAGCTCGGATTCGCTGGGCAGTCGACCGTCGGGGAAGTCGTCGGCGGCGATGCGGGCACGCAGCACTGCGGCCAACTGGGCGTGCTTAGGGGTCGTCACCGCACCCCTCCTGTTGCCATCGGACGTAAGAGTGTCGCCACGCTACTCCAAACGGGTTGTCGGTACTAGATCTGCAGTCATATCAGAACCAGCTGTCGCAGATGGCGTGGCATGCGTTACAGTACCACCTGTCGTAACAGGTACACCTGCCGCCGTCGCCGCCGGCACCCGTCGCAGGGAGGTCGAGGACATGACCCACCACTCCCGCAAGACGCCGCCAGGACTGCTGCCCCACCTGGTCGCCGCATGGCACGGTTGGCAGGCCGGCCGCGCAGGGCTGGGCGTCGAGGAGGTCGTCGACACCCGGTACCTGGTCCGGCTCCGCCGCGACACCGCCCTCGACCTGGTCGCCCTCGCCGACCAGCTCGACCGCGACCTGGCCGCCCTCGCCGACACCGGGCACGGCCACGCCGGGCACGACTCCGCCGACGTGCGGTCGGCGCGCCGGGACGCACTCGTGAGACGGGCCGACGCCGCGGCCGAGGTGCGGGTCGCCGACTACGAGCTGGTCTGCGCCACCTACGGGCGGAACTGGCAGCGCCACCACCGGTACCGCCGGCACGCGCACCTGGGCTGGCGCTGCCCGCCGCTCGCCGCGATCGCGGAGGTGGACACCCATGAAACCCGTTGAGTTGGTCCCGCTCGACCGCGGCCAACTGCTGCGCGAGATCGAGACCCAGGCGCTGCGGGACAGCCAGTCGGACTGGGCCGACGCGGCGGAGACGGATCTGCCGCCCGCGCCGGTGCACCGGGAGATCGACCGGTGGGCGGACCAGCGGCTGGCGCAGATCGCGGCGGCCCGCTCGGCCGACGAGCAGGAGGCGCGGGCCCGGATCCGGACGGCCGACGCGGCGGAGGCGGCGGCCGACGAACGTCGGGCGCTGGCGGACGCGGCGGCGGCCGGCGCCGAACGGCGGCAGGAGGAGATCGCTGCCGTCCTGCGCGGAGAGCGGGCCGGCGACGACGGCGGCGACTGGTCCGACCGCGACCGCATGACCGAGGACCGGAGCCGGCAGCGCCTGGTCGATTGCGCGATCTACGGGGCCGCCGGGGTGGCCGAGATCGGGCTGAACTACCTGGCCTTCCGACTGATGGGGGCCACCCCGGCGGAGACGGCGCTGCTCGCCGGGGCCGTCGTGCTGGTCACCGTGCTGCTGCCCAAGCAGCTGGGCACGCTGGTCACCACCGCGCGCCGGACCCGGCGCTGGACCGGGTGGCCGCTGGTGCTGATGGTCTGTGCGGCGGTCCTGTGGGTCGGGGTGACCGCGTTCGTGGCCGTGGTCCGCACCGCCTACCTGCTGCTGCCGCTGCCAGTGGGGACCTCGGTAGCCAGGCCGCTCCTGGCCGTCGCGGGGATCGAGCCGATGTGGCTGACCGTCGGCTGGCTGGCCGTGGCGCTGGCGGTCGGTCTTGCCGTACTGCTGCGCAGCGCCCACCGCCACAACCCCTACGCCGCGGCGTGGCACGCCGCGGCCACCGAGGTGGAGCGGCTGGCCGCGGCCCGCAGCCAGGCCCGCGACGACGCCGGGCGCGCCGCCGAGCACACCGCGCACGAGCGGGACGCCCTGCGTGCGGTCGCCGAGCGCTACGCCCCGCCGGCCGACGAGTGCCGAGCGCTCGCGGCCGAACTGAAGGACCGGTACGTGCACGCGCTGGGCCGGCGGCGCACCTCGGTGGAGCAGCGGCGGCTCCCGCCGGGCGGCCGAGCCGCGCTGGAGCCACCCGAAGGCGGGGCCGCCGCATGATCCGCCGGATGCTGGTCGGGGCGACCGCCATCGCCGTCCTGACCGGGTGCGCGGGTCCGCCCGCGCAACCTCAGGTCGCGACGGCGACGATCGTCGTGGCCGGTGCCCGGACCGGGTCGCCGCTGCCGGTCTGGAACGACGCCCTGGAGCGGCAGTTCACCGCCGACCTGGACCGCGGCGCGGCCTGGGCGTTCGTGACCCCGGACGGACGCCCGTCGGTCGGCCCGAGGCTGGATCTGACCGTCGCCGGGGACAACGATCTGGTCCGCGGTGCGGCGGTCGCCGAACTGCGCGTCGAGGCCGAAGAGCGGCTGGGATCCCTGCGCGCCGACGACCCGGAGGTCGACCTGCTGGCCGGGTTCGACCTCGCGGCCCGTGCACTGGCGGGGCAGCCCGGTCCGCGGTCCATCGTCGTGCTCGACAGCCTGTTGCAGACCGCCGGGGCGCTGCGTTTTCCCGATCACGGCGGCGCGCTGTTGAGCGCGGACCCGGTCACGGTGGCCGACCGGCTCGGCGCAGCCGGGACCCTTCCCGACCTCGCGGGGGTCACGGTCGTGCTGGTGGGTGCGGGCGACACGGTCGCACCGCAGGAGCCGTTGCCGCCCCCGGCTCGGGCCGCCCTGATCGCCCTGTGGACCGAGGTGCTGCGCCGGGCCGGGGCGAGCGTCGTCGTCATGGAGGCGCCGGTTGCGGCCACTGCGGGGACCGGACTGCCTCCAGTCAGCACGGTGCCGGTGGCCGCGCCCGAGCCGATCGACGGCCCGGTCCCGCTGCCGGACAGCGCCGTCGGCTTCCTGCCCGACCAGGCGGTGCTGCGCGATCCCGACCAAGCGGTCGCGGTACTCGCACCGTTCGTGGACCGGCTCCGGAGCGGGACGGTCCGGGCCGTGCTCACCGGGACGACATCGTCGGCCGGCACCCCGCAGGGGCGCCTCGCGCTGAGCCGCGACCGGGCCGGCGCGGTCGCCGAGTTGCTCCGCCGCGGCGGGGCGCCGGCCGGGTCGCTGGAGGTGCGCGGGGTGGGCACCGACTTTCCCGGCTTCGTCGACGACCGCGACCCGACCGGCGCCCTCGACCCGGTGCTGGCCGCGCAGAACCGGCAGGTGATCATCGATCTGCGACCGGCCTCGGGTTGACGCCGCCTGACCGCCCCGGCGCTCGCCAGAGCCTGGTCACGCATCTGCCGCAGCCACCCGGCGACGACCAGCCGGAGTCGGACGCCACCGATCACGACGAAGACGGCCCCTGACCGCGTCTCCGCTGGTCAGGGGCCGTACCCACTGGGGGTGGCAGGTGAAGGATTCGAACCTTCGTAGGCTAAGCCGACGGATTTACAGTCCGCTCCCTTTGGCCACTCGGGCAACCTGCCGGGGTGCGCCGTGGCGCGTGGATGAGGATACGACAGCCGGCTAGCGGGTTCCGCAGGGGCCCACCGGCGAGGAGGCAACGATGGCCGACCCGTCCTTCGACGTGGTGAGCAAGGTCGACCGCCAGGAGGTCGACAACGCCCTCAACCAGGCCGCGAAGGAGCTCTCGCAGCGGTTCGACTTCCGGGGTACCGGCACCTCGATCGCCTGGTCGGGCGAGGAGGCGGTGGTCGTCGAGTCGGAGACCGAGGAGCGCGCCGTCGCCGCGGTCGACGTCTTCCGGGAGAAGCTGATCAAGCGGGGGATCTCGCTGAAGGCGTTCGAGGCCGGGGAGCCGGCGATCTCGGGCAAGGTCTACAAGGTCAACGGCAAGATCCTGCAGGGCATCGCGTCGGAGAAGGCCAAGGAGATCAGCAAGGCCATCCGGGACGAGAAGCTCAAGGGCGTGCAGGCCCAGATCCAGGGCGACCAGCTGCGGGTGTCGGGCAAGAAGAAGGACGACCTGCAGGCCGTGATCGCGCTGCTCAAGAACAAGGACTTCGGGATCGCGCTCCAGTTCACCAACTACCGCTAGCGCACCCCTGCGTCCGCCCCACCGCGCATACCTACTGGTCGCCGCGCACATGTCGTGACATGTGCGTGGTGACCACGAGGTATGCGCGGGTGCCGCTGTCGGTGTGCGGGGGGCGACGGCCGCGTGGACGTCCAGGCCGTCCGGCACCGCGGGTGGGAGGGTGGGGCGTGCGCGTGGGGATCGCCCACCACCTCGGGTGGGCCGTGGCGGTGACGGCCGGGGACGACCACCGGGTCGTCGATCGCCGACGCATCGAGCTGATCGGGCCCGGGGTGCCGGTGGCGCCCGTCGAGCACGACGTGCAGCCCCTCGACGACCCCTTGGCCGCCGAACTCGTCGCCCGGGTGCGGGCGTCCGCCGCCCGGGCCACGGAGGCTGCGCTCGACGAACTCGCGGCCGCGGTGGGTGGGCCCATCGTCTCGATGTCGCTGCGGGCCTGGTCGCTCGACTTCCCCGACGACATCGCGACCCAGCGGCGGGCGCCGCACTCGGCCCGCGCCGACTCCGTCATGTACCGCCGGGTCCTCGACGACGCGGCGCGCGCCCGCGGCTGGCGGGTGCACCTCTACGCGGCCGACGTCGAGCGCCGGGCGGTCGGGGTGCTGGGGGCTCGGGCCGACGAGATCCTGCACGGTCCACGGGCGGTGCTCGGTCCGCCGTGGACGAAGGACCACCGGATGGCGCTCTCGGCGACGGTGCTGGCCGGCGTCAGCGCGTAACCAGGCGGTCTGAGGTCCCGGGAAAGCGACGACCGCACACCGAGTCCACTGCCAGCGCAGACACCTCCCAGAGGTCCGCCGACGACGATCCACAGCTGTGGACAACCGCGCGTTCCCTGTGGACAACTCCGCAACAGGGAAAATCCCGTATCACGGACGCGGCTCGCCCCGTCTTCCTGATGCGCCCTGTGCCAGGAGGAGGAAGAACCGTGACCGTCTACTCCAGCCGCATCGCCGAGCGCATCGGACCGGGCGCCACCACCGCCCCGAAGCGCATGGCCGCGCGGGCGTCCGTGATGCCAGCGCTGACGGCCGTGCGGGTGAGCGGGCACCCCGACTTCGACCGGGTCGCCATCGACGTCGACGGGGCGCTGCCCGGATTCGACGTGAGCTACGTCCCGCAGATCGCGATGGACGAGTCCGGTGAGCCGGTCGCGGTGCGCGGGCGCGCGTTCCTCGACGTGAGCATCGTCCCGGCGGGAACGTTCGCCGACGAGGACCCGGACGCCTTCCCCCTCCCCGAGATCGACGATCTCGCCGCCTTGCGCGGCATCGCCCACACCGGCGACTGGGAGGGTGTGGTCTCGCTCGGGATCGGCGTCGCCGCGCGGCTGCCGTTCCTGGTGCGGCGCCTCACCGCGCCACCGCGCATCGTCATCGACATCGCGCACGGGCTGCCCGGCGCCGGTCACCACCAGCTGCGCCGCGGCGAACGCGGCGCGGCCGTGGCCACCTGGCAGTGGCGGCTGCGGCAGGCCCTGTCCCGCGACGTCGCCGTCGACGAGGACTTCGGCCCGCACACCGAGACGGCGACGCGCGACTTCCAGCGCTCGCACGGGCTCACCGCCAACGGCGTCGTCGGGCGGCGCAGCCGGGCGGCCATGGAGCACGCGCTCGGGCTCTGACCGGTCAGGAGTCGGCGACGGCGGTGTTCTGGCAGGCCGTCAGCCACCACCGGCCGGCCTCCTTCGCCATCACGAACAGCGGGGTGCCCTCGCCCTCGTCGGCGGCGCGGCGGCCGTCCGGGCTCGTGTAGCGCTGGCGCACCTTGACCGCGGCGACGTCGGGCCGGACGAACAGCACGTGCTCCACCTCCATCGAGCAGGTCAGGTCGCTCATCGCGCCGGGCAGCACCTGCGCGGTGAACGCGGCGATCGCGTCGCGGCCGAGCAGCACGTGCCCGCCGCCCGTCGTCCAGATCGCATCGGGGCGGAACTGGGCGACGAACTCGTCCACGAGCTCGTTCGCCTGGGCGTGCTCGACGGCGGCGACCACGCGCGCGATGGCGTCCAGGTCGGCAGTGCGGGTGTCGGCCTCGATCGTGTCCATGCCGACGACCCTGCGCCCTCAACCCGGGTCGAGGTCAACACGGCCGCGCCGCGGCGCAGCTCGCGGGGCGAGCACCCGAACCACCGCCGCGCCGCCCGGCTCAGCGCCGACTGCTCCGTCAGCCCCACCATCGCCGTGACCTGGCCGAACGGCAGGCCGGTCGTGGTGATCAGGTGGTGGGCGAGGTCGCGGCGGACGCCGTCGAGCACGGCCTCGAAGGTGGTGGACTCGGCGGCGAGACGGCGCTGCAGGGTACGCGGGTGCAGCTGCAGCAGCGAGGCGATGGCCTCGATGCGCACCGGCGACGACCCCACCGCCTGCCCGAGCAGCAGCCGCACCCGGCCGGTGACCGTGCGCCCCGGCTCGGTGAAGTGGCTGGCCAGGTAGTCCAGTGCGATGTCGCGCAGCAGCCGGTCGCCGCCCGGCACCGGGGTGGCGGTGATGCCGCTGGGCACCCGCAGGACGGCGTCGGGCTGGTCGAAGCGGACGTCGGCGCCGAAGAACCCGGTGTAGCGGGCGACCGGGGCCAGCGGCGGGTGCGGGAGGTGCACCGAGCGCAGCCCGTACGCGCCGCCGCGGTGGTCGCCGTGCAGCAGCCGGATGATCCGGTGGAACAGCCCGAGGCCGAGGTCGGCGACCTGCGGGCTCAGCCGGCCGGGCCCGGTGCCGGCGTAGCGCAGGCCGATGACGCCCGGGCGGGCGTCGGGGTCGGGCACGCGGCGGACGCTCAGCGCGGGGCTGTGCACGAACAGGTAGCGGGTGACGCAGTCGAGCGCCTCGCCCACGGTCGGGGAGTTCTCGATCGCGATCGCCAGCGGGCCGAGCACGCCGGCGTCCTGCTGCTCGGCCAGCCGCAGGCCCAGGTCGGGGCAGGTCAGCTCGGCCGCCGCCACCTCCAGCACCCGCGCCGCGGCCGCCGCCCGCACGACGGCCTCGTCGCTGTCGACGGCGCCGGGTGGGATGCCGAAGCGGGCCAGCAGCCCGCGGCCGTCGCCGCCGAGGCGGTCGACCAGCGGCCCGATCCCGCGCAGCCCGGCGGCGCGCACCATCGGGTCCATGTCGTGCGAGGGTAAGGATGTGTCGCGCGGGGGCAAGTCCGCCGCCGCGATCGCGGGAAGACTGGTCCGGCGAGGACCGTCCGCTGCCGAAGGAGCCCGCTGTGACGACCGCTGCCAGCCAACCGGGGGACGACGGCGTCGAGCACCTCGACGTGCTGATCGTGGGGGCCGGCCTGTCCGGGATCGGGGCCGCGTGGCGGCTGCGTCGCGAGCACCCCGGGCGCCGCTTCGCCATCCTGGAGGCCCGCGACGCCATCGGCGGCACCTGGGACCTGTTCCGCTACCCCGGAGTGCGCTCCGACTCGGACATGTTCACCCTCAGCTACCCGTTCCGGCCGTGGCGCGAGCAGGACTCCATCGCCACCGGCGAGAGCATCCGCACCTACATCCGCGACACGGCCGCCGAGACCGGGATCGAGCGGTCGATCCGCTTCCGGACGCGGGTCGTGGGGGCGTCGTGGTCGTCGCCCGACGCGCGGTGGACCGTGCGGACGGAGGTCTCCGCCCCGGACGGCACCACCTCCTCCCGCACCTACACCTGCGGGTTCCTGTTCCTGTGCACCGGCTACTACAGCTACGACCACGGCTACCAGCCCGCCTTCGCCGGCCTGGACGACTTCGCCGGCCGGTTCGTGCACCCGCAGTTCTGGCCAGCGGACCTCGACCAC
Organism: Pseudonocardia lacus; assembly: GCF_018531445.1. Classification (GTDB taxonomy): domain Bacteria; phylum Actinomycetota; class Actinomycetes; order Mycobacteriales; family Pseudonocardiaceae; genus Pseudonocardia; species Pseudonocardia lacus. The sequence continues at coordinate 26,461 of NZ_JAHDTH010000038.1, read as the reverse complement.
GCCGGCAAGCGGGTGGTCGTGATCGGCAGCGGGGCGACGGCGGTGACCCTGGTGCCCGCCATCGCCGAGACCGCGGCGAACGTCACGATGCTGCAGCGCTCGCCGTCCTACGTGGCCGCGCTGCCCGGCGTCGACGGCTTCGCCGACCTGGCCCGCCGCCGGCTGCCGGCCGCCCTGGCCCACCGGCTCGTCCGGGCCAAGAACATCGCGCTCACCCAGGCCTTCTACCAGCTGGCCCGGCGCCGGCCGAAGCAGGTCAGGAAGGCCCTGCGCGACCTGGCGCTGCGGTTCCTGGAGCCGGCCGCGGTCGACGAGCACTTCACCCCCGCCTACGACCCCTGGGACCAGCGGCTGTGCGTGGCCCCCGACGGCGACTTCTACCGCGCGATCCGGGACGGGAAGGCCTCGGTGGTGACCCGGCGGATCGCCCGCTTCGTCGAGCGCGGCATCGAACTCGACTCCGGTGACGTCCTCGAAGCCGACATCGTCGTCTCCGCGACCGGGTTGGACATGCTGGCCTTCGGCGGCGCCGGGATCACCGTCGACGGCCGCCGCGTCGACCCCGGCGACACGGTCGCGTACCGCGGCCTGATGCTGGGCGGCGTGCCCAACCTGGCCTTCACCATCGGCTACGTGAACGCCTCCTGGACCCTGCGGTCGGACCTCGCGGCCCGCTACGTCTGCCGGCTGCTCGCCCACATGGACCGGAACGGTTGGGCGGTGGCCACCCCGACCCCGCGCGACGTCGGCCGGCTGCGCCCGCTGCTCGACCTCACCTCCGGCTACGCGCTGCGCGGCGCCGGGCGCTTCCCGAAGCAGGGCGAGCGCGGGCCGTGGGCGGTGCGCAGCAACTATCCCCTCGACCTGCTCGACCTCCCCCGCGCCGACCTGCGCCGCGACATGGCGTTCGCGCCACGACCACCCGCCCGCCGCACCGCACCCGTGGAGGTCGGAGCATGAGCCGTCGACAGCCCTACCGCTTCGCCGGGCGCACCGCCGTGCTCACCGGGGCCGCCAGCGGCATCGGCGAGCAGTTGGCGTACGGGCTGGCCGTGCGCGGCAGCGACCTCGTGCTGCTCGACCGCGACGCCGCCCGCCTCGACCAGGTGACCGAGCGGATCCGCACGGCGCACCCGGGCATCACCGTCGAGACCGCGGTCGTCGACCTGGCCGACCGGGCGGCCACCGTCGCCGAGGCCGAGCGCATCGCCGGGGCGCACCCCCGCATCGGCCTGCTGGTGAACAACGCGGGCGTCGCGCTGGGCGGGCGCTTCGAGCACCTGAGCCTGGACGAGTTCGAGTGGGTCATGGACGTCAACTTCCGGGCGCCGCTGCTGCTGACCCACCACCTCCTCCCGTCGCTGCTGGCCGAGCCGGGCAGCCACCTGGTGAACCTGTCGAGCCTGTTCGGGCTGATCGCGCCCGGCGGGCAGTCGGCGTACGCGGCCAGCAAGTTCGCGCTGCGCGGGCTCAGCCAGGCGCTGCGCGCCGAACTCGCCGTGCACGGCACCGGGGTGACCACCGTGCATCCCGGCGGGATCCGCACGCGGATCGCCGAGAGCGCCCGCATCGCCGCCGGCTCCCCCGAGGGCGAGGTCGACCAGGGGCGCGAGGCCTTCGCGAAGCTGCTCGACTACCCGCCCGAGAAGGCCGCCGAGGAGATCCTGCGCGGCGTCGAGCGGCGCAAGGCGCGAGTGCTCATCACCCCGGAGGCCCGCGTGCTGGACGTGCTGGCCCGGCTGCTGCCCGCCGGGCACATCGCGCTGCTGGCCGCGGCCACCAACCGCGGGAGCGCTCCCGCCCGCGGCGCCAGGGAACGCTCCCGATGACCCCGGCCGGGACCCGGTTCGTGGCCGTCGGCGGGGCCCGCATCCACGTCCGCGACACCGGCGACCGCGGCCTGCCGACCGTCGTCGCGCTGCACGGCATCGGGCGCACCCTGCAGGACTGGGAGCCCCAGCACGACCGGCTCGCCGTCGGGCGCCGGATGATCAGCCTGGACCTGCCGGGCTTCGGGTTCTCCGACCGGCTGCCCCGGACCGGCTCGCCGCCGCGGGATGCCGACGACGTGCTGCCCGACCTGGCCGACGGCGTGCTGGCCACCCTGGACGCGCTCGACGAGACCGGGCCGGTGCACGTGCTGGGCAACAGCTTGGGCGGTGCGGTCGCGCTGCAGGTGCTGGCCGGCCGCCCGGCGCGGGTGCGCAGCCTGACGCTGGTGAACAGCGCGGGCTTCGGCCGGGAGGTGACGGCCGCGCTGCGGCTGCTGGCGGTGCCCGGCCTCGGGAAGCTGCTGCTGCGGCCCAGCCGCGGTTCGACCCGGCGCGCGGAGCAGGCCCTGTTCGCCGACCCGGCGTTCGCCACCGAGGAACGGGTCGACCACGCGATGGCCGTGGCGCAGCGGCCCGGCACGGCGACCGCGTTCCTGGAGGCGGGGCGGGCGCTGGGCACCTTCCGCGGGGTGCGGACGGACTGGCGCACCAGGCTGCTGGAGGGCGTGGCGGCGCACCCGCGCCCGACGCTGATCCTGTGGGGCGACCGCGACCGCGTGCTGCCCCCGCACCACCTCCGGGCGGCGCTGGACCTGCTGCCGCACGCGCAGACCCACGTCTACGGCGGGGTGGGCCACATGCCGCAGGTGGAGCGGGCCGACGAGGTGGGCCGGCTCGTCGGCGCGTTCCTGGCCCGCCACGACACCGACACGGACACCGACGCCCCGCCGGCTGCTCCGGCGCACCGCTCGGGCGCCGCTTCGTGATCACCTCTGCACGGAATGTCATGGGGCGACGGTAACCGCGACCACCGACAGGAACCGGACGCTCCGCGACGTCCCGGGCCCGGACGGTGACGGGTTCCCGTCGGTCCGGGCCGGCTCCGACCCGGGTCACCCGATCGGGGTCGGCGCACCACTAGCCTCTTCGGGATGGACAGCGAACCGGACGCCCTGCAGGCCGAGCGGGACGCCTACCTGGCGTTGTCCGAGGCGTCGCTCGACGCCACCCTCGACGCCAAGCTCGTGCGCGACCGGCCCGACGAGTACCGCGCCGCGCTCGGCCGCATGATCGAACTGCAGACCGCCACCCTGGCCGCGCACGACAAGTTCGTGCGCCGGGCCGAGGCGCTCGACCTCGACCGGGAGGTCGTGGCGTCGCTGCGCGAGGGCCGCGTCGACCTGGCCATCCTGCTGCAGCGCACCATCGCCCAGCTCGACCGCCTGGAAGCCGCCGACAACTAGCGCGGTGGCCACGGGCGTTCACCGGTCGTCGCTCGCCGGCGCGCCGCGGCAAGGTCGACGCCGTCTTCGCAGAGTCCCCGTTGTCCTCGCAGGTGCTGTGGACTCTGCGCCGACCACACCGCCCCTGCGAAGACACCGCGGGGCGGGTTCCGTCAGGCCGGCAGGAGGCTCAGCACCGAGGCCGGGTCCTCCACGTGCGCGTTGTGCCCCAGCCCCGGCAGGTCGACGGGCTCGGGGACCAGCTCGGCCAGCTGCTCGGTGGTGACCATCTGGTCGCGCTCGCCGCGGGCGAGCAGCACGGGCACCGGGCTCGCGTCGACCAGCGCCGCGACCTGCGGGTCGCCGACGCCGAAGGCGCGCTGGTCGAGCACCGGGCGCCAGCGCCCGTCCAGCTCCTCGAGGACACCGGACCCGGCCTCCGGAGAGTCGGGGTGCACCAGCCCGTCCAGGCCGGCCTGGCGCAGGTGCCGGGCCACCGCCGCGGCCCGGGTGTCGAACCGGGCCGGCTCGCGGGCGGCGAGCGCGGCGGCCCGGGCCAGCTCGTCCGGGGTCCAGACGACCTTGATGCCCAGGCCCACCACGGCCAGCACGCCCGGCCGGGTGGCCAGGTGCAGGCCCACCACGCCGCCGAACGAGTGACCGAGCACCACCGTGCCGTCCGGGTCGACGAGGTCGGCGAGGACCGCGGCCACGTCGGCGAAGCTGTACTTGTCCAGCGGCGCCGAGCCGCCGTGCCCGGGGAGGTCGGGAGCGACCCAGGCCCCCGGGAGCAGGGCGGTGAGCCCGTTCCACACGTCGCCCGTGGCCCCGAGCCCGTGCAGCAGCAGCACCGTGGGTCCGCCGCGGCCACCCTGCCGCACCCGTACGTCCGTCATCGCGCCAGGATGGCCGACGTCCGGCGGCGCGAACAGTAGAGCGAATGGCGCTTTCGGTCAGACTCGACGGGCGATGCGCGGTCGGCGGCGATGTCGGGTTGGCTACGCCCGGACCGGGGCCTGCTTCCGCCGGCACGCCTGGGCGTAGGCGACCGGCGTCATCCCGACCGCCGCGGTGAAGTCGCGGATGAAGTGCGACTGGTCGAAGTAGCCGAGCTCGGCCGCCACCTCGGCCCACGGGCGGTGCTGCTCGCGGTCGAGCACAGCGGCGGCCTCGTGCAGCCGGTACCGGCGCAGCACCCACTTCGGGCTCACGCCCACGTACCGCGCGAACAGCCGCTGCAGCGTGCGCGGAGCGATGTTGAAGCGCTCGGTGACGTCGTCGACGCGGGCGATGGTGCGGTCGTGCAGCAGGGCGGCGACGATCCGGCCGACGTAGGCGACCTGCGGGTCGTCCGGCGGCCAGCGCTCGCGCAGGAACGCCTCGACGCGGCCGACGAGCTCGTCGACGCCGGGGGCGGCCGACATCCGGGCGGCGAGCGCACCGGCGGCGGGGCCCCACAGCTGCTCGGCCGGGAGCACCGCGCCGGTGATGTCGGACAGCGGGCGCCCGAGGAAGGGCAGGAAGCCCCCGGGGCGGAACTTCACGCCGAAGACGCGCCCCTGGCCCCGGTAGGCGTAGGTGAACCGGTCGCGGCCGACGCCGCAGACGGCGAGGCGGCCGGCGTCGAGCACGACGTTGACGCACGGGTGCGGCAGCAGGGTGACCGAGGCCTCGCGGCCGGGCGGCAGCTCCCACGAGACCAGCCAGTGGCGCTCGACCAGGGCCGACAGGTCGCCCGACGGGGGGTAGCGGTCGAGCGAGAAGTCGACGTCGCGGACGCCCAGCACCCCGTACTCGCTCGTCGTGGAGACGTCCGGGCCGGTCATGGGACCAGGATGCCGCTCGGCACCGACAAGCACATCCCGTCGTTGACAAATTTTCTTGTCGGTGAGACCGTCGACCCATGCAGGAACTGGGAGTGATCGACCGAGCCGCGGCCGCGGAGGTCTCGCTCGACCCGATGCGGGCCCGGCTGCTCGCCGAGCTGGCCGAGCCGGCGTCGGCGAGCGGGCTCGCCACGCGGGTCGGCATCCCCCGCCAGAAGATCAACTATCACCTCCGCGTCCTCGCCGAGCACGGCCTCGTCGAACTCGTCGAGGAACGCAGGCGCGGCAACATGACCGAGCGGGTGATGCGGGCCAGCGCGGCCAGCTACGTGATCTCACCCGCCGCGCTGGGCGCGCTCGCCCCCGACCCCGACCGCGCGCCCGACCGGCTCTCCGCCCGCTGGCTGGTCGCCGTGGCCGCGCGGACCATCCGCGAGGTCGGCGCCCTGCTGACCGGCGCCGCCGCCACCGGCAAACGGGTCGCCACGTTCGCCGCCGACGGCGAGGTCCGCTTCGCCTCGGCCGCCGACCGGGCCGCGTTCGCCGAGGAGTTGGCCGACGCCGTGACCCGACTGGTCGGCAAGTACCACGACGAGTCCGCGCCCGGCGGCCGTCCGCACCGCGTCGTCGTCGCCGTGCACCCCGTCCACCGAGAGGAACAACCGTGACCGAGCGCAAGCTGGAGAAGACCGTCGAGCTGGACGCGTCCCCCGAGCGGGTCTGGGACCTGATCGCCACCGGACCGGGCATCTCGACCTGGTTCGTCCCGCACGAGGTGGAGCAGCACGAGGGCGGCGAGGTGAGGGCGTCGTTCGGGGGCGCCTTCACCGGTACCGGCAAGGTGACCGCATGGGAGCCGGGCCGGCGCTTCGGCTACGGCGAACCCCGCCCCGGCGACGGCCCCGACATGGCCTTCGAGTTCCTGGTCGAGGGCCGCGACGGCGGCGGCACCGTGCTGCGGTTCGTGCAGAGCGGCTTCACCGCCGAGGGCTGGGAGGACGAGTACGACTCGTTCGACAAGGGCTGGACGCTGTTCTTCGGCAACCTGCGCGCCTACCTGGAGCACTTCGCGGGGCAGCCGGTGCACAACGTCCTCACGATGGCCATGGCGCCGGGCTCGAAGGAGCAGGCGTGGCCCGTGCTGCTGCGCGGTCTCGGGCTGGGCTCCGTGCCCGCGGTCGGCGAGCGGGTGACGCTGACCGGCCCGCAGGAGCTCACCGGCGTGGTCGACGTGGCCACCCCCGAGTTCCTCGGCGTGCGGTCCGCGCACGGCCTGCACCGCATCGGCGCCGAGGGGGACGCCGGCTGCGGGGTCAGCGCCTACCACTACTTCTACGGCGAACCGGTGGACACCGAGACCCTCTCCAAGGCGTGGGACGCCTGGCTCACCGGCCTGTTCCCGCCGCCCGCCGGGGACTGACGGTCAGCGCCGGCCGGCCAGCTCGCGCAGCCGGCGGATCCGCTCCTCGATGGGCGGGTGCGTGGAGAACAGCCTGGTCATCGAGTCGCCCACGCGGAACGGGCTGGCGATCATCAGGTGCGACTGGGCGGTCAGCCGGGGCTCGGGCGCGAGCGGGGCGCGCTGCGTGCCGACCTCCAGCTTGGCCAGCGCCGAGGCCAGCGCGAGCGGGTCGCCGGTGAGCTCGGCGCCGCTCGCGTCGGCCTGGAACTCCCGCGACCGGCTCACCCCCATCTGCACGATGGCCGCGGCCACCGGCCCGAGCAGCGCGATCAGCAGCACGGCGAGCGGGTTGGGGCGGTCGTCGGAGTCGCCGCCGAACAGCCCGGCGAACATCGCCAGGTTGGCCAGCAGGCCGATCATCGAGGCCAGCGCGCCGGCGACCGAGGAGATGAGGATGTCGCGGTTGTAGACGTGGGAGAGCTCGTGGCCGAGCACCGCCCGCAACTCGCGCTCGTCGAGCATCGCCAGCAGGCCCGTCGTCGCGCACACCGCGGCGTGGCGGGGGCCGCGGCCGGTGGCGAACGCGTTGGGGGCGGCGGTGGGGCTGATGTAGAGCCGCGGCATGGGCTGGCGCGCCGCCCGGGAGAGCTCGCGCACGATCCGGTACATCACCGGCGCTTCGAGCTCGGAGACCGGGCGGGCGTGCATGGCCCGCAGGGCGAGCGTGTCGGAGTTGACGTAGGCGTAGCCGTTCACGCCCACCGCGACCACCGCGGCGACCACCAGCCCGGTGCGCCCGAACAGCGAGCCCACCAGCAGCACGAGCGCCGTCATCCCGCCGAGGAGCAGCGCGGTCTTCAGCCCGTTCAGGTGCCTGTGCACTGCGCGACCCGTCCTTTCAGGGTCCTCATTCCGACCAACTCCACCGGGTGAACGAGCCACGGTCGGGCGGTGTTCCGGGGGCGTCGCGGGAGCCGCGTGACGTGCGCGACCCGCCACGACCGGGCCCGAACGGGCAGGATCACCGCATGGCCACCGACGTCCGCACCGAGATCACCGACCGCGTCGCCGTGCTCACCGTGTCCAACCCGGAACGGCGCAACGCGATGAACCTGGAGCTGTCCGGGAAGCTCGTCGCCGCGCTGGAGCGCTGCGCGGACGACGACGGCGTGGGCGGGGTCGTCATCACCGGCGAGGACCCCGCGTTCTGCGCCGGCGGCGACCTGGGCGAGCTCGCCGACGCCGACCCGGCCGTCCTGCGCCGCGTCTACTCCGGGTTCCTCGCCGTCGCCGAGTTCCCGCTGCCCACGATCGCCGCGGTCAACGGCGCCGCCGTCGGCGCCGGGCTGAACCTCGCGCTGGCCTGCGACGTCCGGCTGGCCGGGCCGAGGGCGAAGTTCGACGCCCGGTTCCTGCAACTGGGCCTGCACCCCGGCGGCGGCTACACCTGGATGGCCCAACGCGTGCTCGGCTACCAGCGCGCGGCGGCGCTGACGCTGTTCGGCGAGGTGGTCGACGCCGAGGAGGCCGTCCGGATCGGGCTGGTGCACCGGGTCGCCGAGGACGTGCGCGCCGCCGCCGTCGAGATGGCCGCGCGGGCGGCGGGGCTGCCGCGCGACCTCGCGGTGACGACCAAGTCGACGATGCGGCTGACGTCCGCGATGAGCACCCAGGAACAGGCCGTCGAGGTCGAGGTGCGGGCGCAGGCCGCATCGGTGCACTCCGCCGAGTTCCAGAAGCGGCTGGCCGCGCTGCAGGAGTCGATCCGCTCGCGCTGAACCGGTACCGGGATCGGTCCGGTGATCAGCTGGTGATCATCCGGGCACCCCCGGTAGCGCCGCGGCTGTGACCTCACTCGGGGTGAGGCGACACTCAGTCGCGCGGCGAGTTAACCTCGGGGGTACGCACATTTCCGTCCCGGAATCGAGGACCGACCGCGACATGTCCCAGTCCGACACCGCCGTCGAGCAGCGGTCGGAAGTAGTCCCCCGCGACCGCGTCGTCATCCGCTTCGCCGGCGATTCCGGCGACGGTATGCAGCTCACCGGCGACAGGTTCACCTCCGAGACCGCCGCCTTCGGCAACGACCTGTCGACCCTGCCGAACTTCCCCGCCGAGATCCGCGCGCCCGCCGGCACCCTGCCAGGCGTGTCGTCGTTCCAGCTGCACTTCGCCAACTACGACATCGTCACCCCCGGCGACCGGCCCGACGTGCTGGTCGCGATGAACCCGGCGGCGCTCAAGGCGAACGTCGGCGACCTGCCGGCCGGTGGCGTCATCATCGTCAACACCGACGAGTTCACCAAGCGCAACCTCACCAAGGTCGGCTACGACGCCAACCCGCTGGAGGACGACTCGCTGGCGCAGTTCTCGGTGTTCCCGGTGGCCATGGCCACCCTCACCAAGGGCGCGCTCGCCGAGACCGGCCTGTCCAAGAAGGACGCCGAGCGGGCCAAGAACATGTTCGCGCTGGGCCTGCTGTCCTGGATGTACCACCGGCCGCACGAGGGCACCGAGCGGTTCCTGCGGGAGAAGTTCGCCCGCCGCCCCGACCTGGCCGAGGCCAACATCCTGGCGTTCAAGGCCGGGCACGCCTACGGCGAGACGACCGAGGCCTTCGCGGTCACCTACGAGGTGGCCCCGGCCAAGCTCGACGTCGGCACGTACCGCCAGATCACCGGCAACACGGCGCTGTCCTACGGGATCGTGGCGGCCGGGCGGGTCAGCGGGCTGCCGGTGTTCCTCGGCTCGTACCCGATCACCCCGGCCTCGGACATCCTGCACGAGCTGAGCAAGCACAAGGCGTTCGGCGTCACCACGTTCCAGGCCGAGGACGAGATCTCCGGCGTCGGCTCGGCGCTGGGCGCGGCGTTCGGCGGCGCGCTCGGCGTCACCACGACGTCGGGGCCCGGGCTCGCGCTGAAGTCCGAGACGATCGGCCTGGCGGTGGCCCTGGAGCTGCCGATGCTGATCGTCGACGTGCAGCGCGGCGGCCCGTCCACCGGGCTGCCCACCAAGACCGAGCAGGCCGACCTGCTGCAGGCCATGTTCGGCCGCAACGGCGAGGCCCCGGTGCCGATCGTGGCGCCGCGGTCCCCCGGCGACTGCTTCGACGCCGCGCTGGAGGCCGTGCGCATCGCGGTCACCTACCGCACGCCGGTCCTGCTGCTGTCGGACGGTTCGCTGGCCAACGGGTCGGAGCCGTGGAAGGTCCCCGACGCCGACTCGCTGCCGAGGATCGAGCCGGGCTTCGCCACCGAGCGCAACTCGCCCGACGGCGCCGAGTTCTGGCCCTACCTGCGCGACGACGACACCCTCGCGCGTCCGTGGGCGATCCCCGGCACCCCCGGGCTGGAGCACCGGATCGGCGGCCTGGAGAAGGCCGACGGCCGCGGCTCGATCTCCTACGAGCCCGCCAACCACGACCGGATGGTCCGGCTGCGCGGGGCGAAGATCGACGGCATCGAGGTCGCCGACGTCGAGGTCGAGGACCCGACCGGCGACGCCGACGTCCTCGTCGTCGGCTGGGGCTCCACCTACGGCCCGATCATCGCCGGGGCCCGCCGCGTGCGCGGCATGGGCCACCGGATCGCCACCGCCCACCTGCGGCACCTGAACCCGCTGCCCGCCAACCTGGGCGACGTGCTCGGCCGATACCGGACGGTGCTGGTGCCCGAGATGAACCTCGGCCAGCTGTCCCTGCTGCTGCGCGCCCGCTACCTCGTGGACGTGCACAGCTACACCACTGTCTCCGGGCTGCCCTTCAAGGCCGAAGAGCTGCAGGACGTGTTCCTGGGGTACCTGACGGGAGTGCAAACATGACCGAGCTCGCGAGGTCATCATCAAACACAGCACCGAAGGTCATGTCCGCGACGAGCGCCGGCGAGGAGTGGGCATGACCGCGATCGACCTGGGCCTGCCGCTGATCGGCGGCCTGGACGACGTCCCGAAGACCGACGACAAGCAGACCGCCAAGGACTTCACCTCCGACCAGGAGGTGCGCTGGTGCCCCGGCTGCGGCGACTACGCCGTGCTGGCCGCCGTCCGCTCGTTCCTCCCGACGCTGGGCATCAAGCGGGAGAACACGGTGTTCGTGTCCGGGATCGGCTGCTCCAGCCGCTTCCCGTACTACCTCGACACCTACGGCATGCACTCCATCCATGGCCGCGCCCCGGCGATCGCCACCGGCCTGGCCGTCACCCGCCCCGACCTGTCGGTGTGGGTCGTCACCGGCGACGGCGACGCGCTGTCCATCGGCGGCAACCACCTGATCCACGCGCTGCGCCGCAACGTCAACATGACGATCCTGCTGTTCAACAACCGGATCTACGGGCTGACCAAGGGCCAGTACTCGCCGACCAGCGAGCAGGGCAAGATCACCAAGTCGACGCCGATGGGGTCGCTGGACCACCCGTTCAACCCGGTCTCGGTGGCCCTGGGCGCCGAGGCGAGCTTCGTCGGGCGCGCCATCGACTCCGACCGCAAGGGCCTCACCGAGGTCCTCAACGCGGCCGCCGCGCACCGCGGCACCGCGCTGGTGGAGATCTTCCAGGACTGCCCGATCTTCAACGACGGCTCGTTCGACCTGCTGCGCAAGCCGGAGACCAAGGACCAGCGGCTCATCCCGGTCCGCCACGGCGAGCCGATCCGCTTCGGCCCCGCCGGCGACGACGGGCTCGGCGAGTACGCCGTGGTGCAGGAGGGCTTCGGGCTCACCGTGGCCAAGGCCGACGAGATCGACCAGTCCCAGATCGTCGTGCACGACCAGGCCGACCAGAACCTGTCGTGGGCGCTGTCGCGGCTGTCGGACCAGGACCTCAACCACACGGTCACCGGCATCTTCCGCCAGGTCAGCCGCCCCACCTACGACGACCTCGCCCGCGCGCAGGTCGCCGAGGCCAAGGAGCGGACCCCGCAGGTCGACCTGCAGGGGCTGCTCAACGGCCGCGACACCTGGACCGTCGCCGGCTGATCCGCAGCTACCGCCAGGAGAGCCACGGCCCGCTCGGGTCGTGGCTCTCCTGGTGTTCGGGGCTTCGCAAAGCTGGGCTGGCGTGTCCTCGCAGGGTTGGCGGGGACGTCGCAGCGCGCCGGCGGGCTGCGACGACCGACCTGGCGCTGCGAGGACGAGGCGAACGGCCCGTGCGTGCGCTCGCTGCTGCCAGATGCAGGCCGATGACGCTCCTTGCAGGGCTGGGGTGGTCTCGCAGCGCTGGTGGGGAGTCGCAGCGCCGGTCGGGTCGCCGCAGCGCTGGTGAAGGGCGTCCCCGGGGAGCGGGCGGGGCCGCACGAGAGCGACCTTCGTCCGACCAGCGCGGCGCCCAGGCGCCCCGTCGAGAACGAAGTTGTCGTGATCCACAGGGCCTGTTGATCACGACAACTTCGTTCTCGACGGTTAGGGGAGTTGGGTGCCGAGTGTGGGTCGGTCGGTGTCCAGGCAGGCCTGCATCCGGGCGACCTGGCCTTGGGTGAACATCACCATCACCGGGTCGTCGGTGAAGTCCATGAAGTTGACGAACAGGTCGCCGTTGGGGCCGTTGTCGCAGGTGAAGTGAGGGAACTCGGGGGCGCCGACGTTCGGGCCGGCTTGCGGTGGGGTGTCCTCGACGAAGTCGGTGCCGTTGCAGCCGTCGCCGTCGTCGCCCCAGATGTGCAGCAGGTTGAGCCAGTGCCCGATCTCGTGCGTCGCCACCCGGCCGAGGTGGAACGGCGGGGAGACGGTGCCGAGGGTGCCGAACGCGATGTAGGCGATGACCACGCCGTCGGTCTCAGGTGGTCCGCCGGGCATCTGGGCGTAGCCGAACAGGCCCTCGACCAGCGGCGCCACCCACAGGTTCAGGTAGCGGTCGGTGGGCCAGGGGTCGGCGCCGCCGGTGGCCGCGGACTTCACCGCGTCGTCGTCGGCGAACAGCGCCACGTCGGTCGCGGTGCGGGTGATGCCGTCGGTCGGGTTGCCGTCGGGATCGGTGGTGGCGAGCGCGAACTCGATGCGGGCGTCGCCGACGAGCGGCGCGAACGGCTCGGGGACCTGTCCGATGTCGGCGTTGCGGGCGCGGTAGTCGGCGGTCAGCGCGGTGATCTGGGACCGCACCTGCTCGGCCGAGATGTCCTGCTCCGGGGTGTTGTGCACGACGTGCACCACGACCGGGATCCGGGTGACGCCGGGGCGCTGCGCGGCGGTACCGCGGGCGCCGGACCACGCAGCGTTCTCGCTGCGCTCCCGCGCCTCCCGGTAGCCGGGGGCCGTGCGCAGCAGGCGCTCGTGGACGATGGGAGTGGCACACCTGCGGACGCTCGGCACCGGGCTGTCAGCCATGGCTGTCACGCTAGGTGGCGAACCACTCCACGGGCAGCGGCCGACCGGGCGCCGGCGCTCGTGCGGCTGCCGCACCCCGCCCCGCGTTCAGCGGTCCAGGCTGAGCAGCCCGCGCTCCAACGCCACGGTGACCGCGGCCGTGCGGTCGTCCACGCCGAGCTTGCCGAACACGTGCACCAGGTGCGTCTTGACCGTCGCCTCGGAGATGGAGAGCGAGCGCGCGACCGCCCGGTTGGTGAGGCCGCGGGCCACCAGCGCGAGCACCTCCAACTCGCGGTCGCTCGGCACGTCCGGCAGGGGGTTGCGCAGCCGTCCGAGCAGCCGGGCGGTGACCGACGGCGCCAGCACCGACTCGCCGCGCGCGGCAGCACGCACCGCCCGGAACAACTCCTCGCGCGGGGTGTCCTTGAGCAGGTAGCCCACCGCGCCGGCCTCCAGGGCGCGCAGGATGTCCTGGTCCTCGTCGTAGGTGGTGAGCACCAGCGCCCGGACGCCGGGGTGGTCGCGGGTCAGCGCCCGGATCGTGCCCACCCCGTCCAGCCGGGGCATCCGCAGGTCCACCAGCACGACGTCCGGGTGGAGGCGGGCCACCTGGGCCAGCGCCTCCCGGCCGTCCCCCGCCTCGCCGACCACCTCCAGGTCCGGCTGGCCGGCGAGCATGCCGCGCAGCCCGTCGCGCACCACCGGGTGGTCGTCGACAACGACCAGCCGCACCGTCCCGCTCACACCGGCACCGCCGCCGCGACGGTGGTGCCCTCGCCGGGGGCGCTCTCCACGTCCAGGCGGCCGCCGAGCGCGGCGATCCGCTCGCGCATGCCGATCAGCCCGAAGCCGCCGTCCGGGCGGGTCGGTGGCGGGCCGGCGAAGCCGCGGCCGTCGTCGTCCACGTCGAGGGTCACGGTGTCCCCCAGGTAGGAGAGGGTGAGCACGGCGCGGGTGGCGCCGGCGTGGCGGGCGGTGTTGCTCAGGGCCTCCTGCGCGACGCGCAGCAGCGCGGTCTCCACGTCGGGGTGCAGCGCCACCCGCTCCCCGGTGACCCGCACCTCGGCGGGCACGCCGTGCTCGTCGGCCCACTGCCGCGCGGTGCGCCGCAGCGCCTGGTCGAGCGAGGCGCCGTGCAGCAGGTCCGGGCGCAGGGCCTGGACCGTGCTGCGCAGCTCCCCGAGGCCGTTGCGGGCGGCGCGGCGGGCCGTGTCGAGGTGGGTGCGGGCCAGTTCGGGCTGCTCGGAGACGGCCTGGTCGGCCGCTTCCAGGTGGGTGACGATGCTGGTCAGGCCCTGGGCGACGGTGTCGTGCAGCTCGCGGGCCAGCCGCTGGCGCTCCTCCAGCACGCCGGCGCGGCGGGCGGTGTCGGCCAGCTCGGCCCGGGTGCGGGCCAGCGCCTCCAGCGCCTCCCGGCGCTGGTCGCTCTGCCGGGCCACCGCGTTGACGACCACCGCGATGACCGTGGCCAGCAGCGCGGTGGCCACCACGTCGATCACGGCGCCGGGGCCGTCCGCCCAGGCGCCCGTCCGCCAGGTCACCAGCGCAGTGAGCGCGAGCAGCGGCACCATGCCCCACCAGCCGAGCGTGATGAACGCCAGCGGGTACAGCCCGTAGAGCAGGATCGTGTAGCTCTCGCCGTAGCCGGCGAGCGCGGCGGTCAGCGCCACCGCACCGGGCCAGTACACCAGCACCGCGATCCCCGGCGGAGCGCCCAGCGGGGCCCGCGTCAGCAGCAGCGCGTGCCACACCGCCAACGCGACGGCCAGGCCGCCGACGAGCAGTCGGTCGGGCGGCGCCAACCCGGCGAACACGACGGTGATGACCGTCGGCAGGGCCAGTGTGCCGGCGAACAGCAGGTGCCACAGCGCGGTCAGCCGGTCCCAGGCGTCGCGCCCGACGACCGGCTCGACCGCGTTGGCACTCAGCTCGACTCCCACCGGAAGGACTTGACCGCGACGAGGGTGGCGACCAGTGCAACCGCAGCGAGGATAGCCAGCGCGGGCCCGTCCACGACACCGTCGGTCCAGCCCGCGCGCAGGGCGCGCACCGCGTAGGTCATCGGCAGGAAGTCGCCGATCCGCTGCACGACCGCGGGCAGCGCCTCGCGGGCGAACAGCGCCCCGGAGACGAGGATGGCCGGGAAGTACAGCGCCGCCGCAACCGCCTGGGTGGTGCGCACGGTGGGCAGCAGCGCCCCCAGCAGGAAGCCGGTCGCCACCGTCGACGCCGTGGCGAGCAGCAGGGCCAGCAGCACCGCGCCCCAGGACGCCGGCAGCCGCAGGTCGAACGCCAGCACCCCGACCAGCACCAGGATGACGGCGCCGACCGCGCTCATCGCCGTGTGGGTGAGCGCGTGCGAGCCGAGGATCTGCCATGGCCGCAGCGGGCTGATCCGCATCCGGCGCAGGATGCCGCGGTCGCGGTAGTCGGCCAGGGTCTCGGCCAGCCCCATGATCCCCGAGGTGGCCATGACGTAGACCAGGTAGCCCGGCACGACCACGTCCACCACCCCGGCCCCGCCGAGCTCCGGGCGCGGCGCGTTGCCGGCCGCGCCGTTGAGCCCCAGCAGGACCAGGGGCAGGGCCAGGGTGAACAGCACCGCGGCCGGTTCGCGGAACAGCAGGGTGGTCTCGACGCGGGTCAGCACGACCAGCGGGCGCATCAGGCCACCCCCTCCGCGGTCAGCGCCAGGTAGGCGGTCTCCAGGCTGCGGTGCTCGCCGCGGACCGCTTCCGGGGTGCCTGCAGCCACCACCCGCCCGCGGTCGATCACGACCAGCCGGTCGCACAGCATCTCGGCCTCGTCCATCGCGTGGGTGACCAGCAGGACGGTCACCCGGCGCTCCCGCAGCCCGCGGACCAGCGCCCAGGTGTCGCGGCGGGCCGCGGGGTCCAGCCCGGTGGTCAGCTCGTCGAGCACGACCACCTCCGGTTCGCCGAGCAGCGCCAGCGCGATGAACAGCCGCTGCCGCTGCCCGCCCGACAGCTTCCCGAACGCGGTCCGGCGCTGCTCGCGCAGGCCCCACTCGGCCAGCAGGGCGTCCGGGTCGACGGCGCGGCGGTACGCCGAGGCGAACACGGCCATCGCCTCGCGCACGGTCATCCGCTGCGGCAGCACCGCCTGCTGCAGCTGGACCCCGACCCGCTGGCGGACGTCGTCCGGGTCGGTACCCGGGTCGAGCCCGAGCACCCGCACGGTGCCCGAGTCCGGTCGGCGCAGGCCGACCGCGCACTCGACCGTGGTGGTCTTGCCCGCGCCGTTCGGGCCCAGCACGCCGAACACCTCGCCGCGGTGCACCCGCAGCGAGACGCCGTCCACGGCGGTGACGGCTCCGTAGGCCTTGCGCAGATCGTCGATCTCGACGACCGGTTCCGTTGTGTCCACACCGGTAGCCTGCGGCGCCGGGCGGGCCGATCCATCACCCGAGCCACGCGCCGGCGGTCAACCGTTCGATTGACCGCCGGTCGATCGGTCGGGCGCGGTCAGCCGGTGCGGTCGACCACGTACGTCGTCAGCGAGGCCAGCGCGTCGGTCGCCGGGCACGGCGGCAGGTCGACGAGCTGGTGGCGGGCCGCGGCGGCCTGCTCGGCCAGGAACTCCCGGGTGCGCGCCACCCCGTCGCCCGCCCGCAGCAGCTCCAGCGCCTCGGCGATCTCGGCGTCGTCGGTGATCGGGCGCGACAGCAGCTTGCGCAGCCGCTCCGAGCCCTCGTCGGTGCCCTCGACCGCGTAGAGCATCGGCAGGGTGTGCACGCCCTCGCGCAGGTCGGTGCCCTGCGTCTTGCCCGAGCTGGCCGACGGCGAGGCGATGTCGATGACGTCGTCGGAGATCTGGAAGGCGGTGCCGATCAGGGCGCCGAAGCGCTGCAGCGACGCCACCTGCTCGGGCGGGCAGCCGGAGAACATCCCGCCGTAGCGGCCCGAGGTGGCGATCAGCGAGCCGGTCTTCTCGGCGATGACCGTCAGGTAGTGCCCGACGCGGTCCTCGCCGGGCTGCGGGCCGCGGGTCTCCCGCATCTGGCCGGTGACCAGCTCGGCGAACGTCTCGGCGATGATCCGCACGGCCTCCGGGCCGAGGTCGGCGACGAGCCGCGACGCGTGGGCGAAGAGGAAGTCGCCGGTGAGGATGGCCACCGAGTTGTCCCAGCGGGAGTTCGCGCTCTCCGCGCCCCGGCGCATGGTGGCCGCGTCCATCACGTCGTCGTGGTAGAGCGTGGCCAGGTGGATCAGCTCCACCACCACCGCCGCGCGGACCACATCGTCCGAGTCGGGGCGGGGGCCGGTCTGCGCGGCGAGCAGGGTGAACAACGGCCGGAAGCGCTTCCCGCCGGCATCGATCAGGTGCAGGGAGGTCTCGGCGACGAAGGTGAAGTCGCTCCGCACCTCGCGGTGCAGGACGTCCTCGACCCGGTCGAGACCCACCATGAGGGCATCCGCCAGTTGGGGGTCGTCGACCTCTACACCGGCGATCGCGTTAACGGACACCCCCTCAGCCTACGAAGCCGCCGGCCCCGGCCCAGCCCAGAGCGAGTGTGGGGACGATCCCAAGCACCAGGGTGATCAGGACGCCGAGGGTGATGGCGGCCGTGGTGAAGGCGCCCGGCACGGTGACCGCGGGGCCGTCCTCGGCCGGCTCGCTGAAGTACATCAGCACGATGACCCGGATGTAGAAGAACGCCGCCACCGCGCTGGCGACCAGCGCGATGACCACCAGCGGGGCCATCCCGTCCTCCAGGGCCGCCGCGAACACCGCGAACTTGGCGGTGAACCCGCTGGTCAGCGGGATACCGGCGAGTGCGAGCAGGAGGAAGGTCATCACCGCGGCGAGCACCGGAGAACGCTTGGCCAGACCCGCCCACCGGGACAGGTGCGTCGCCTCGCCGTCGGCGTCGCGGACCAGGCTGATCACGCCGAACACGGCCAGCGTGGTGAAGCCGTAGGCCAGCAGGTAGAACAGCGTGCCCGAGACGCCCTGCTCGGTGATGGACATCGCACCGATGAGCAGGAAGCCGGCGTGGGCCACCGAGGAGTAGGCGACCATCCGCTTGACGTCGGTCTGGGTGAGGCCGATGACCGCGCCGATCGCCATCGAGGCGATGGCCACGGCCCACAGCACGCCCCGCCACTCCCAGCGGGAGTCGCCGAACGCGACGTGCAGCACCCGCAGGATGCCGCCGAACGCGGCGACCTTCGTGCAGGCCGCCATGAACGCCGTGACCGGCGTCGGGGCGCCCTGGTACACGTCGGGCGTCCAGGTGTGGAACGGGCCGACCGAGCCCTTGAACATCAGCCCGACCACCAGCAGGGCGAGCCCGCCCAGCAGCAGCGCGTCGGACATCGGCGAGGCGACGACGGAGTCGGCGATCTCCGGGAAGCGGATGGTGCCCGCGTAGCCGTAGATGAGCGCCAGGCCGTAGAGGAAGAACGCCGAGGCGAACGCGCCGAGCAGGAAGTACTTGACCGCCGCCTCCTGCGACAGCAGCCGCCTGCGCCGGGCGAGCCCGCACATCAGGTACAGCGGCAGGCTCAGCACCTCGAGCGCGATGAACATCGTCAGCAGGTCGTTCGCCGCGACGAAGGTCATCATCCCGCCGAGCGCGAACAGCGTGAACGGGAAGACCTCGGTCTGCATGGTGGGCGCCTGGTCGGGCGAGCCGTAACCGCGCTCCTCGGCCGACCGGCCGACGCCACCGGCGCGCGAGCCCCCGACGCCGACCACCGCGGCCCGGCTCTCGGCCGAGGCCAGGAAGGCCCCGCCCGGCTCGACCGAGCGGTCGGCGATGAGCAGGACGCTGCCCAGCGCCAGCGCCAGCAGCGTGCCCCACAGGAACAGCGTGGGCGGGTCGACGGCGACGGCGTCGGCCAGCGTGGTGATGCCATCGGGGCCGGTGCCGGCGTACAGGCCCAGCGCCAGGCCCGCGCCGACCAGTGTGACCAGCGTCAGCGCTACCTGGACCGGCCAGCGCTGGTGGCGCGGCAGGAAGGCCTCGACCAGCACCGAGATGCAGGCCATGCCGAGCACGATGAGCAGCGGGGCGATGGCCCCGTAGTCGATCGGCGGTACCTCCAGCGGCACCGCCTGCGCGATGAAGCTCACCGCAGTCCTCCCACCGGGTCGCCGAGACCCACTTCGGTCATGGTGGCCGCCACCGACGGCTCGATCACGTCGAGCACCGGGCCGGGGAAGAAGCCGAGAACCAGGATGAGCACGATCAGCGGGGTCAGCACCGCGATCTCCCGCCCGCTCAGGTCGGGGAAGCCCACGCCGTCGCGCTTGGCCGAGACGGCCGGGTCGAGCATGGTGCCCGGTCCGCCGCCCGCCGACGTACTTCCTCCCGCGGAGGCGGCAGACGGCACAGCACGCTCCAGCGCGCCCAGCACGGCCGCGCCGCGCAGCGGGCCCTGCATGGTGCGCTGGTACATCCACAGCACGTACAGCGCGGCGAAGATGATGCCGACCGTGGCCAGGATCGTGAACACCGGCTGGCGCGGGAACGAGCCCACCAGCACCAGGAACTCGCTGACGAACGAGTTGGTGCCGGGCAGGGCCAGCGAGCTGAGACCGGCCACCAGGAACGCGCCGGCCAGCAGCGGCGCCACCTTGTGCACGCCGCCGTAGTCGTCGACCAGGCGGGAGCCGCCACGCGCGATCAGCAGGCCGACCACGATGAACAGCATGCCGGTCGAGATGCCGTGGTTGACCATGTAGAGCGCCGCGCCGGAGAGCGCCTGGCTGGAGAACGAGAAGATGCCCAGCGCGATGAACCCGAAGTGGGCGATCGAGGTGTAGGCGACGAACCGCTTCATGTCGGTCTGGCCGACGGCCAGCAGCGCGCCGTACAGGACGCCGATGACGGCCAGCGTGAGCACCAGCGGGGCCAGCGTCTGCGAGGCTGCCGGGAACAGCGGCAGGCAGTAGCGCAGGAACCCGAACGTGCCGACCTTGTCCAGCACGCCGACGAGCAGCACGCCCGCCCCGACCGGGGCCTCGGCACCGGCGTCGGGCAGCCACGTGTGCAGCGGCACCAGCGGCGCCTTGATCGCGAAGGCCGCGAAGAACCCGAGGAACAGCCAGATCTGGGTGGACTCGGGCACCGACTCCGCCATGCGCTGCAGGTCGGCCCAGGTGAACGTGCCCTGGCCCAGCCGCTCGCCGCTGACCACGAACAGCCCGATCACCGACGCCAGCATGATGAGGCCGCCGAGCAGCGAGAACAGGAAGAACTTGACCGCCGCGTACTGCCTGCGCGGGCCGCCGAAGCGCCCGATCAGGAAGTACATCGGGATCAGCATGGCCTCGAAGAACACGTAGAACAGGAACACGTCGGTGGCCGCGAAGACCCCGACCAGCGTGCCCTGGGTGGCCAGCAGCAGCGAGAAGAACCCGGCCGCGGTGCGACCCTCCGGCAGCTTCTCGGCCCAGGAGAAGCCCATCACGATCGGCACCAGCACGGCGATCAGCGCCAGCATCACCAGCGCGATGCCGTCGACGCCGAACGCGAACCGGGTGCCGAAGGCGGGGATCCAGTCGACGCCGAACTCCAGCTGGAACCGGGTGCCGTCGGCGGCGTCGGCCACCGAGTAGCTGGACCAGGTGAGCGCGGTCAGCACCAGCGAGACCGCGGCGAAGCCCATGGCGACCTGCTTGGCCAGCGCGTCGTTGGCCCGCAGCGGGGCGACCGCCACCGCGCCGACGAACGGCACCAGCAGCAGGAGGAGCAGCAGCACGTTGCCTCCGTTCATGCGAACCGCACCGCCAGCATCGCCGCGATCACCAGGACCGAGCCGCCGAGCATGGACAGCGCGTAGGACCGGACGAACCCGGTCTGGAACCGGCGCAACCGCCCGGAGCTGCCGCCCAGCAGGGCGGCGGTGCCGTTGACCACGCCGTCGACCCCGCGGTTGTCCACGAAGACCAGCGCCCGGGAGAGCCAGGTGCCGGGGCGGGCGATGAAGGTCTCGTTGATGGCGTTGGCGTAGAGGTCGCGGCGGGCCGCGCGGACCGGCAGCGAGACCCGCTCCGGGCGCTCGACCGGCGTGGGCCGCCGGCCGACGACCAGGTAGGCGATCAGCACCCCGAGTGCGGAGATCCCGACGACCAGCCACGGGATGACCGCGTGCGGCAGCACCCCGTGCTCGGACTCCCGCAGCTCGCCCAGCGAGGGCGCCAGCCACTCGGTGAGCCCGATGCCGGACAGGATCGCGCCCGCCCCGACCGACCCGATCGCCAGCACGATCATCGGCGCGGTCATGGTGACCGGCGACTCGTGCGGGTGGTAGTCGTGCCCGTCCGCCGACTTCAGGTTCTGCCAGCGCTTCTCGCCGAAGAACGTCATCAGCACCAGCCGGGTCATGTAGAAGGCGGTGAGCCCGGCGGCCAGCGTGGCCGCGCCGCCGTACACCCAGCCCTGCCAGCCCTCCTGGCCGAACGCCGCCTCGATGATGGCGTCCTTGGAGAAGTAGCCCGACAGCAGCGGGAAGCCGATCAGCGCCAGGTAGCCCAGGCCGAACGTGACGAAGGTGATCGGCATGTGCCGGGCCAGCCCGCCGTAGCGGCGCATGTCGACGTCGTCGTTCATGGCGTGCATGACCGAACCGGCGCCGAGGAACAGCCCGGCCTTGAAGAAGCCGTGCGTGAGCAGGTGGAAGATGCCCAGCGCGTAGCCGGCCGGGCCGAGCCCGACGGCCAGGAACATGTAGCCGATCTGGCTGACCGTGGAGTAGGCCAGCACCTTCTTGATGTCGTCGTAGGCGCAGCCGATGATCGCCCCGATGAGCAGGGTGACCACGCCGACCAGGGTGACGACCAGCCGGCCGGTCTCGGTCAGGTTGTAGATCGGGCCGGACCGGGCGATCAGGTAGACCCCCGCGGTGACCATCGTCGCCGCGTGGATCAGGGCCGAGACCGGGGTCGGGCCCTCCATCGCGTCGGGCAGCCACGCCTGCAGCGGGAACTGGCCGGACTTGCCGCACGCGCCGAGCAGCAGCATGACGGTGATGGCGACCAGGGTGGGCGCGCCGACCTCGCCGATGCGCTCGAAGACCTCGCTGTACTGCACGGTGCCCAGTTCGAGCCAGAGCAGGAAGATCGCGATGGCCAGGCCGACGTCGCCGACCCGGTTCATCAGGAACGCCTTCTTGGCCGCCGTGGCCGCGGACGGGCGGTCCTGGTAGAAGCCGATCAGCAGGTAGGACGCCAGGCCGACGCCCTCCCAGCCGAGGTAGAGCAGCACGAAGTTGTTGCCGAGGACGAGCACCAGCATCGCCGCGACGAACAGGTTGAGCTGGGCGAAGAACCGCCGCCGCGACGAGTCGCCGCCGGGCTCGGCGTGGTCGTCGTCGCCGTCGCCGCCGGCGTGGGGGGCCATGTAGCCGACCGAGTAGATGTGGATCAGCGACCCGACACCGGTGATCAGCAGCACGAACGTCAGCGAGAGCGGGTCGAGCCGGACGCCGAAGTCGACGGTGAACGAGCCGACCGACATCCAGTCGAACAGGTGCAGCTCGCGGGTGCGCTGCTCGGGGCTCAGGCCCAGGGTCTCGAAGAAGATCGCCAGCCCGATCGCGAACGACGCCAGCACCGTCGCGACGCCGAGCCAGTGCCCCCACGCGTTGGCCCGGCGGCCGGTCACGAACAGCACCAGCGCGCCCAGCGCGGGCAGCACGAACAGCAGCCAGGCCAGCGACGCGGCGCCGGAGGCGGCCCCGATCTCGGGCAGCTCGACCGGCGGGACCGCGGTCAGCACGGGCTCGTACCGGCGGTCCGGCGGACCGCGCGGGAGGTGGGGACGGGGGGCACCGGGGAGCTCCTCAGTGGTTCAGTACGGCTCAGTACTTGAGCAGGTTGGCGTCGTCGACCGACGCCGTCCGGCGGGTGCGGAAGATCGACATGATGATGGCCAGGCCGACCACGACCTCGGCCGCGGCCACGACCATGACGAAGAACGCCATCACCTGGCCGTCGAGCTGGCCGTTGATCCGGGCGAAGGTCACCAGGGTCAGGTTGACCGCGTTCAGCATCAGCTCGATGCACATGAACACCACGATCGCGTTGCGGCGCACGAGCACGCCCACGGCGCCGATGGAGAACAGCAGCGCCGAGAGCAGCAGGTAGTACGTCGGGGTCACGGCTGGTTCTCCTCGGTCCCGCTGGGACGGCCGTCGCCGCGACCGCCGACGCTCGCGTCGCCGCGACCGCCGGTCGTGCCGGCCAGTGCGCCGGCGACGCCCTCGCGGTCGTCGCCGGGGGCGTCCACGACGGCCTGCTGGCCGCCCCCCGTGGACGGGGTGCCGGTGATGGAGTGGGCGTCGACCGCCCGGGGCTCCGCCTCCTGCACCGGGGTGGCGTCGATGATCGCCGAGATGGACTCCGGGGCGATCGAGCCGTCGGGCAGCAGGGCGGGCACGGCCACCGAGTTGCCGGTGGCGAACACGCCGGGGCCGGGCAGCGGGGAGATCCGGTCGTGCTCGCCGCGCAGCCGCGCCTCGACCGTCTCGCGCTGGGTGCGCTTGGCGTGCGCCCTGGTCTGGGCGTAGGCCAGCACCATCGCGCCGAGCGCCGCGGTGATCAGCAGCGCCGAGGTGAGCTCGAAGGCGAACAGGTACTCGGTGAAGACGAGCGTCCCGATGCCGGTGACGTTGCCGTTGGAGCCCGCGTCGCCAGCGGCCAGGCCGACCGGCTGCACGGAGGTGAGCGACGGGCCGATGGTGGCGACCAGCAGCACCGCCAGGCCGAGGCCGAGCAGGAGCGCGGCCAGCCGCTGCCCGCGCAGCACCTCGACGACCGAGTCGGAGCTGTCGCGCCCGACCAGCATCAGCACGAACAGGAACAGCATCATGATCGCGCCGGTGTAGACGATGATCTGCACGAAGCCCAGGAACGGGGCCTGCTGGACGATGTAGAACACCGCCAGCGAGAACATCGTGCCGACCAGGCACAGCGCCGAGTGCACCGCGTTGCGGGCCAGCACCATGCCCAGCGCGCCGAGCAGGGCCAGCGGACCGAGCACCCAGAAGGTGATCGCCTCGCCGGTGGTGACCGTGTCGACCGCGGGCGGTGGCGGGGCTTGCGCGAGGAACTCCAGCACGTTCACCTGACCTGCTCCCCCACCGGGTCGCCCTTGGCGCCGGTCCTGGCCAGCCTCGGGCCCTGGACGTAGTAGTCCTGCTCGTGCTCGCCCAGGCGCATCGGGTGCGGCGGCTGCTCCATGCCCTCCAGCAGCGGCGCGAGCAGCTGCTCCTTGGTGTAGATCAGGTCCTGCCGGTTGTCGTCGGCCAGCTCGTAGAAGTTGGTCATCGTCAGCGAGCGGGTCGGGCAGGCCTCGATGCACAGGCCGCAGCCGATGCAGCGCAGGTAGTTGATCTGGTAGACCGCGCCGTAGCGCTCACCGGGCGAGTAGCGCTCCTCCTCGGTGTTGTCACCGCCCTCGACGTAGATCGCGTCGGCCGGGCAGGCCCAGGCGCACAGCTCGCAGCCCACGCACTTCTCCAGCCCGTCCGGGTGGCGGTTGAGCTGGTGGCGGCCGTGGTAGCGGGGCGCGGCCGGCGGGAAGTTCTCCGGGTACTCCTCGGTGACGACCTTCTTGAACATCGTCCCGAAGGTCACGCCGAAGCCCTTGAAGAACTCAAACATCGTCGTCCTCCTTGGCGGGGGCGCCGCTGGCGAGGGCGGGCTCGCGCGTGCGGCCGGTGCCGACGGAGCGGTCGCGGCGCTTGCGGCGCGCGGGCTTGGTCGGGACCTTGAGGTCGAGCGGTGGCACCGGGAAGTCCGAGGCCAGCTCGATCGTCTGTTCCTTCTGCTTGCGCTCGGGCACCAGGAAGGCGATCACCAGCACCGCCACCAGCAGGATGCCCACGGTCACCAGCAGCGCGGTGGTCGAACCGCCGGTGGAGCGCCAGGCCCGGATCGCGAAGATCGTCAGGATCCACAGCAGGCTGCCCGGCACCAGTACCTTCCAGCCCAGGCGCATGAACTGGTCGTAGCGGAACCGCGGCAGCGTGCCGCGCAGCCAGATGAACACGAACAGGAAGATCAGCGTCTTGATCAGGAACGCGATCATCTGCAGCCAGCCGTTGGCGTTGAGCGCCGACAGCGGCCACGGCCACATCCCGCCGCCGAGGAACAGCGTGGTGGCCATCGCCGAGACCGTCACCATGTTCACGTACTCGGCCAGGAAGAACAGCGCGAACTTCAGCGACGAGTACTCGGTGTGGAACCCGCCGACCAGCTCCGACTCCGCCTCCGGCAGGTCGAACGGCGCTCGGTTCGTCTCGCCGACCATGGCGATCGTGAACACCACGAACGACGGGATGAGCAGCAGCACGAACCACGAACTCGCCTGCGCGGCCACGATGTCGGCGGTGGACAGCGACCCGGCGTAGAGGACGACCCCGACGATCGACAGGCCCAGCGCGATCTCGTAGGAGATCACCTGGGCCGCCGAGCGCAGCGCCGCCAGCAGCGGGTACGGCGAGCCGGACGACCAGCCGCCGAGCACGATGCCGTAGACCCCGATCGAGGAGCAGGCCAGCACCACCAGCACGCCGACCGGCAGGTCGACCAGCTGCAGCACCGTCTCCTCGCCGAAGATCGTGACCTTCCCGCCGAACGGGATCACCGAGAAGGCCACGAACGCCGGGACGGTGGAGATGACCGGGGCGATGAAGTACACCCGCTTGTCGGCCGCCGCCGGCATGATGTCTTCCTTGAAGGCCAGCTTGAGGCCGTCGGCCAGCGACTGCAGCCAACCGCCGGGGCCGGTGCGGTTGGGGCCCGGGCGCTGCTGCATCCGCCCGACGACCTTGCGCTCCCAGTTGATCATGAACAGGGTCAGCACGACCCCGATCGCGAACAGCGCGACGACCTTGATCAGGACGAGCCAGATCGGGTCGTCGGCCAGCAGCATCTGGGTTTCGGTCATGCTGTCACCCCCACCAGATCGCCGTGCCCGGCGCCCAGCCGGGACCGGACGTGCGAGTCGCCGGAGCGGCCCGGCAGCCAGACCACGCCGTCGGGCAGGTCGGCCAGGGCCAGCGGCAGCGTCACCGCGCCGCGGTCGGTGCTCACCGTCACCGGCTCGCCCGGGGTGAGCCCGAGGCGCTCGGCGGTGGCGGCGTTCGTCCGCGCGTACGCCGGGCGGGCGGTGCCGGCCAGCGCAGGCTCGTCCACCAGCAGCGCCGCGTCGTCGATCAGCTGCCGCCAGGTGGCCAGCACGGCCTGCCCGTAGCCCAGCCGGGGCAGCGGGCGAGCGGACCCGGTCGGCGGGGCCGGCGCGGGGCCCGTGGCGTAGCCCAGGCGCTCCAGGTCGCCCAGTGCGGCGGCCGGGGTCTGGGTGAACAGGTCGACGTCCATCTCGACGGCCAGCGTGTCCAGGACGCGGCAGTCGGGCAGGACACCGGTGGCGTCCAGGGCCGGGCCGAACTCGCGGCGCCGCCCCTCCCAGTTCAGGTAGCTGCCGGCGCGCTGCGCGTCGGGCGCGACCGGGAGGACCACGTCGGCCAGCTCGGTGACCGGCGAGGCCTGCAGCTCCAGGCTGACCAGGAAGCCCACCTCGGCCAGCGCGGCCAGCGCGGCGGCCGGGTCGGCCAGGTCGGTCGGGTCGACCCCGCCGACCACCAGCGCGCCCAGCTCGCCGGACGCGGCGGCGGCCAGGATGGCCGCCGTGTCGCGGCCCGGCGCGGACGGCAGCGCGCCCTCGGCCAGCCCCCACACCCGCTCGA
>NZ_JAHDTH010000361.1 GCF_018531445.1 Pseudonocardia lacus | reverse complement strand
CGCTGCGCGCCAGGTCGCCCGGCATGCCGCGCAGCACGGCCCGGGACGCCGCGGCCCGCGAGGCCGCGCTCACCGCGCCACCGCGCAAGCCGGCGGTCAGCGGCCCGGCCACGATCAGCAGCGGCAGCGCGTCCTCCATGAACGACTCGACCGGCCGGTCGTGGTAGTCGTCGCTGACGTCGCCGTCGCCGAACCAGCGGTGCAGCGAGTGGCTGACCGGCGTGACGACCAACCCACCGGTGAGGGGGTGGCTGGCCGTGTAGTGCTCCGCCCAGCTCTCGCCCGGCTTGCGCGGCGCGGCGGAGGGGCCCGTGCGGGTCGGGTCGTTGAAGGGGAGGTAGTCCGCCCAGATCGGTCCGGCCGCCAGCGTCTTCAGCACGCCGTTGCGCTCGAACGAGTTGTTGATCTCGACCCCGGCACCGCCGATGACGGTGCCGGGCAGGGTCAGCAGGCCGGTGCCCAGGGTGACCGCGCCACGGCCGAAGTTGCGGGCGAAGCTGTCGGTGCCGGTGCCGAACTCGCGGTTGTAGCTGCGCACCGCCTCGGACTGCAGCAGCCCCGCGCCGTCGAGCATGAACTCGAAGAATCCGGCGACGCTCTTCGGGTCGTGCTCTTCGATGACGTCGTGGAGCTTGTCCGCCTCGTCCTCCGACAGCACCGAGGCGGCGTCGCGGATCAGGCCGGCGTGGTTGATCTGCTTGAGCAGCGACTTCTCCAGGTCGGCGCGGTTCTCCTCGCCGAACTGCCCGACCAGCAGGTCGGTGACCTCGGCCGCGGTGACCGGCAGGGCGCGCTGCGCCGCGATCGCCGACGCTGAGGTCGGCAGCGCGCCGCCCTCGCCCCGGTAGACCCAGTGGGCGGCGAGGTTCGCGATCTGGTCGGGGTTGTAGTCGCTGCCGTCCGCGTTGACGAACGGGCTGTTCGACGACTTGACCAGCTTCTCGATGTAGTCGTAGGCGACCGCCGCGCGCATGGCCAGCGGCAGGTCGGCCGAGCCGGTCGAGGGCAGCTCCAGGTCGTTGAGCCGGTTGGCGGTGGTCCGGGGCGCGGTGATGGCGGCCTCGTAGCCGAGCCGGACCGCGTCGCTGAACACCGCGATGGTGGTGGCGGTGTCGACGTCGACGCCCTTGGGGAGGTTCTCGACGACGCCTTCGACCGCGGCCAGGTTGCGCCCGGCCAGCTCGATGTCGGCCGCGTAGGACCGGTCGCCGCCGGCGATCGCGGTGGCCAGGTCGTAGGTGCGCAGCACGCCCTGCGAGGCGGCGAGGTCGTCGCGGTAGGGCTGCTTGCGGCGGTCCAGGTCGGCGACGGCCGCCGTGATCGCCGCGCGCTCCTTGTCCAGCGCGGTGGGATCGCCCTCGCCCCCGGCGTTGTAGGTCCGGACGGCCTGCTCGTACTTGCTGATGCGGTCGGAGAGCGCCTTGTCCTCGGTCGAGAAGCCGGACAGGCCCTTGAGCGCCTTGGCCGACTCGGCCTGCTGGTTGAGGACCTTGGTCTTGGCCTCGGTCAGCTCCTGCTCGCTGGGCTTGCCGGAGTCACCGAGCTGGCGGCCCAGGACGCTGGCGACCAGCTGCGGGTCCGCGGCCAGCCGGCGCTCGACGTCCTCGACGGTGCGCTGGGTGCCCTGGACCGCGACGACGATCTCCTGCGCGTCGCCGGTGCGCCCGAGCCGGGTGCGCAGCTTCGGGTCCAGCGCGTCGATCTGGGCCGCGAGCGCGGTCGCCTCGGCCTCGCTGATCCCGCCGGCCTTGGCCTTCTCGTAGGCCTCGGTGATCGGGGTCAGCTGCTCGTTGCCCGTCTCGGCCATCCACCGCAGGTGGCCCTGGCCGGTGGCGAAGTCCAGGGCGAGGTCGGCCTGCTGGCGGAACGTCGGGTTGGCGATCGGGCCGATGAAGTCGTTGCCGTAGCGGGCCGAGCGGAACACGTCGGTGCTCGGCTCGACCCAGGGCAGCCTGCGCTCGGCGGGGTCGGAGCCGGTGCAGGAGCCGCCCGCGCCGGCCACGCAGGCCTGGCCGTGGTTGTAGCCGTCGATCTCGGAGTAGAGCAGTGTGGTGCGCCCACCCCGGCCGGTGGTGGAGATGTAGTTGCCGTAGGCGTCCATGCCGTAGACGGCGCCGCCCTCGGCGTCCTTGCCGCCGAAGATGAACGCCGTGGCGCCGCCGCCGGAGCCGTCGTCGTTGCGCAGTCGCTGCAGGAACCCGATGGTGACGGTCTCGCCGGGCTTGATCTCGGCGCCCTGCACGTCGGCCAGGGCGCCCCGCGCGCCGTTGCTGATGCCGACGCAGGTGCCCACGCCACCGAGCTGGCACATGTTGATGCCGCCCAGGCCCTTGGCCGTGGGCATCCAGTGGGTGCCGGCGCACTTGCCGACGCAGGCGAGCTCAGCGCCCTCGGCGGAGCGGACGGTGCCGGTGCCCTCGATCGTGAAGTAGCCGCCGTAGCCGTCCGCGCCGCGGGTGACGATGCTGGCCCGCCCGGTCGCGAAGCCCTCGCCGAACTGTCCGGTGAGCCGGTCGCCCTCGGCGGAGACGAACTTGCCCGTGCCGTTGAAGGTGATCACGGCCGGGTTGCCGTTCGCGTCGCGGCCCATGATGTCGGCGGTGCCGTTGGTCAGGACCAGGTTGTCGACCTGCGGCGCACCGGCCACCGGGGCGCCCTTGTACTGGCACGCCGCTCCGCAGTGCGCCGAGAACGGCGAGCCGGTGGTCGGGTTGGTCAGCCGGAAGCTGTGCCCGTCGACGACGGGGCTGGGCACCTCGCCCGTGAAGTCCACCTTCTCGCCGGTGGCGCCGTTGGTGACCTGGCCGGTGCCGCGGATCCACCCGCCGCCGTTGCCCTTCGCGTCCCGGGTGATGCGCACGCCCTTGGTGCCGGTGGCGGTGTCGCGCTTGCCGTCGGGCTTGCCCGACTCGACCGGCAGCTCGCCGTGGTACCCGCCCTTGCCCGGGTCGTACTCGATCTTCTCCCCGCTGGGCAGGGTGACGCTGCACGGCGACGTCGGGCAGGGGTACGTCTGCACCTCCCCGCCCTTGGGCTTGATCTTGAGGGTGGGCACGCCGTTCTCGGTGCTGCCCTGGACCGCCCGGTCGTCCGGCCCGAGCTCCTCGATCGGGATCGGCTTGCCGTTCTTGTCGACCTTGACCAGGTTGCCGGCGTCGTCGTAGCCCATCCCCGACGGCGGGCGCAGCCAGCCGGATTGGGTGAAGTTGCCGCAGTTGCCGAAGCAGTCCGCGCCGCCGCCGCCGTTCGGACCGAACGCGACCTTGGCGACGACGCCGCAGCCGCCGTTGGTCGTCCCCGAGCAGGTGCCCTCGCCGTGCGCGGTCTCGCCCGCGGGGCTGGTCCGGGTCAGCGAGGCGTGCGCCTTGTAGTCGACCGAGCACTTCGCCGCACCCGAGCAGGACGCCGACGCCCGCGCGTAGCCGTCGCCCGCGTCCGCCGATGCCGCCACCGAGACGCCGCCGCCGCCCTGACCGCCACCGCCGGACCCGTTGGCCGAGGCGTTGGCGTAGGAGCCCGACGGGTGCGACGCCGACGCGTTCGCGCTCGCCGAGTACGAGTGCCGGCAGTTCGGCGCACCCGAGCACGACGCCGACGCCGACGCCTGACCCGGCGACGCCGACGCCTGCGCCGACACCGACACCCCGCCGCCGCCCTGACCGCCGCGATGGGAACCGGACGCGGAGGCCTCGGCGTGCGCACCCGGCGCCGACGCCGACGCCGACGCGGAGTACGAGTGCCGGCAGTTCGCCGCACCCGAGCAGGACGCCGACGCCGACGCCTGGCCCGGCGACGCGGACGCCTGCGCGGACACCCCGACCCCGCCACCGCCCTGACCGCCACCGCCCGAACCCGACGCCGACGCCTCGGCGTGCGCACCCGGCGCGGACGCCGACGCGTGCGCGCTCGCGCTGTAGGAGTGCCGGCAGTTCGCCGCACCCGTGCAGCTGGCCTGCGCGGACGCCTGGCCGGGCGACGCGGCCGCGCGGGCGACCACGGCGACCCCGCCGCCACCT
>NZ_JAHDTH010000360.1 GCF_018531445.1 Pseudonocardia lacus | reverse complement strand
CGAGCCGGCGCCGACCGGCCCGCGGGCCGCGGTCGGGGGCGCCGCGACCGCGGTCGGGGAGTGGCTGCGCAGCCCGCTGACCTCGCTGCACCTGCTGCTCGCGGTGTTCGGGCTGCTGACGGTGTTCGGGCTGGTCATGGTCCTGTCCGCGTCGGCGGTCGAGTCGTTCACCGCCACCCGCAGGGACGGCGCCGACGGCTCCAGCTACTCGGTCTTCACCCGGCAGCTGATGTTCTGCGGGCCCGGGCTGGTGCTGTTCTGGCTCGGCCTGCGCATCCCGCCGCGGCGGCTGCGGTCGCTGGCCCCGGTCGCGCTCGCGGTCGGCGTGCTGGCCCTGATCGCCGTGCTGATCGTGGGCTCGGTGCGCAACGGCTCGCGGGCCTGGTTCGCCTTCGGCAGCTTCTCGATCCAGCCCTCCGAGGCGGTGAAGGTGGCCCTCACGCTGTGGGGGGCGCACGTGCTGGTCGCCCGGCGCCGGGTCATGCACCGCTGGAAGCAGGCGCTCTCGCCGGTCGTGCCGGTGACCGGGCTGCTGATGACCCTGCTGGTGCTGCAGCCCGACCTGGGCATGACGGTCTCGCTGGGCATCGTGCTGGTCGCGCTGCTGTTCTACGCCGGCGCCCCGATGCGGCTGATGCTCACCCTGACCGGGGCCGCGCTGGGCGGCGCGGTCGTCCTGGCGCTGACCGCCGACTACCGCCTGGCCCGGGTCACCGCGTTCCTGTCCGGCGGCAGCGCCGACCCGCTCGGCGCCCAGTGGCAGGCCAACCAGGCGCTGTACTCACTGGCCGACGGCGGCCTGTTCGGGGTCGGCCTCGGGCAGGGCCGGGCCAAGTGGGACTATCTGCCCAACGCACACAACGACTTCATCTTCGCCATCATCGGCGAGGAGCTGGGGTTCCTCGGCGCGTTCGCGGTGCTCGCGCTGTTCGCGGTGCTGGCCTACGTCGGCATCCGGATCGCCAACCGCAACACCGACCCCTGGCTCAAGCTGGTGGTGGCCACGTCCACGACCTGGCTGGTCGCCCAGGCCGCCATCAACATCGGCTACGTGGTCGGGCTGCTGCCGGTGACCGGGCTGCAGCTGCCACTGATCTCCTCCGGAGGCACCTCGCTCGTGGTCACCATGTTCGTCTTCGGGGTGCTGGCCAACGCGGCCCGCCACGAGCCGGAGGCCGTCGCCGCGCTCCAGCAGCAGGGGCAGGGGACCATCGCCCGCCTGTTGGGCCTGAAGCTGCCCGAGCCCTACCGGGCCCCGGTCAGCCGCCCGGCCGCGCAGCGGGGGCCGCTGCGATGAGCGGGCTCGCGAGCGAATCGTCAGCACAGCGCTCCGTGAGCTGCCGACCGAGCGTCAGCGAGGGAATGCGGTGAACCAGCCCGTGAACCAGCCGCGGAACCAGCCCGGCACGAACCGCCCCCCGAACAGGGCCGGGATGGACGAGCTGACCCAGCGCATCGACGTCGCGCCGAAGGCACCCCGCAAGAGCTCCCGCGGCCCGTCGGTGGTGATCGCGGGCGGCGGCAGCGCCGGGCACATCGAGCCCGCGCTGGCCTTCGCCGACGCGGTCGTCCGGCTCGTCCCCGGGGCGCGGATCACCGCGCTGGGCACCGAGCGCGGGCTGGACACCACCCTGATCCCGCCGCGCGGCTACCCGCTGGAGCTGATCCCGCCGGTGCCGCTGCCCCGCAAGCCCAGCGGCGACCTGCTCAAGCTGCCCGGCCGCGTGCGCGGCGCCGTGGCCCGGGTCCGCGAGGTGCTCGCCGCCGTCGACGCCGACCTGGTCGTCGGGTTCGGCGGCTACGTGGCGCTGCCCGCGTACCTGGGCGCCCGGGGCCGGGTGCCGATCGTCGTGCACGAGGCCAACGCGCGCGCCGGGCTGGCCAACAAGGTCGGGGCGCGGTTCGCCGACCGGGTCGCCGCGGCCGTGCCCGGCAGCGGGCTGGGCTCCGCGGAGGTCATCGGCATCCCGCTGCGCCGCTCGGTCACCACCCTCGACCGCCCCGGCCTGCGGCTGCGCGCCCGGCACCTGTTCGGGCTGCCCCGCGGCGAGCCGGTGCTGCTGGTCTTCGGCGGCAGCCAGGGCGCGCGCTCGATCAACGCGGCGCTGGCCGCCGCGCTGCCCCGGCTGCGCCGCGCGGGGATCGCCGTCCTGCACGCCTACGGCAAGAACGGCACCCCGGCCGACCCGATGCCCGGCTACGTCCAGCTGCCCTACATCGACCAGATGCACATGGCCTACGCCGCGGCCGACGCCGTGCTCGGGCGGTCGGGCGCGATGACCGTGGCCGAGGTGTCGGCCGTCGGGCTGCCCGCGGTCTACGTGCCGCTCCCGCACGGCAACGGCGAGCAGGCCCTCAACGCCCGCCCGGTGGTCGACGCGGGCGGCGGCCGGCTCGTCCCGGACGAGCAGCTCACCGGCGACCGGCTCGTCGACGAGGTCGTGCCGCTGCTGACCGACCCCTCGAAACTGCTGTCCATGGGCCGAGCGGCGCGGGCGTCCGGGCACGCCGACGCCGACGAACGGCTGGCCCGCATGGCCCTCGACGTGCTGGCGGTGCGCGCATGAACACCACGACCGGGGCCACGGCCCCGCCCACCGCCGACCCGGCCGACCCGCCGGCCCTCGGCGCCGGCAGCCGGGTGCACCTGATCGGGATCGGCGGCGCCGGGATGAGCGGCATCGCGCGGATCCTGCTGGCCAGGGGCGCGGAGGTGTCCGGATCGGACGCCAAGGACTCGCGCACCGTGCTCGCCCTGCGCGCGCTCGGCGCCCGCGTCGAGATCGGCCACGACCCGAGCCACCTCCCGGCCGCCGGGCCCGATGCCGACCCGGCAACGGTCGTGGTGTCCAGCGCCATCCGGGAGACCAACCCCGAGCTGGCCGCGGCCCGCGAGCGCGGCCTGGTCGTGCTGCACCGGTCGCGGGCGCTGGCCGCGCTCACCGCCGGGCGCAGGCTCGCCGCGGTCACCGGGACGGCCGGCAAGACCTCGACCACCTCGATGCTCACGGTGGCCCTGCAGCACTGCGGGCTCGACCCGTCGTTCGCCATCGGCGGCGACCTGGCCGCGTCCGGCTCCGGCGCGCACGAGGGCACGGGCGACGTGTTCGTCGCCGAGGCCGACGAGAGCGACGGGTCGTTCCTGGCCTTCTCGCCGGTGGTCGCCGTGGTCACCAACGTCGAGCCCGACCACCTCGACCACTACGGCAGCGCCGCGGCCTACGAGGCGGCGTTCCGCGACTTCCTCGGCCGGATCGAACCGGGCGGCGCCCTGGTCACCTGCACCGACGACCCCGGCGCCGCGGCGCTGGCGGCCGACGCGGCGGCCCGCGGCGTGCGCGTGCTCGGCTACGGGCGCGGCCCCGGGGCGCACGCCCGGTTGGTCGACTTCCGCCCCGACGGCACCGGCGCCCGGCTCGTGCTGCGCCACGCCGGCGTCGAGCACCTGCTGCGGCTGGGCGTGCCCGGCGAGCACATGGCGCTCAACGCGCTGGCCGCGCTGCTGGCCGCGGTCGAGTTGGGCGCGGACGCCGAGGGTGTGCTGGCCGGGCTGGCGGCGTTCGACGGCGTGCGGCGCCGGTTCGAGTTCCGCGGCCGGGCCGCCGGCGTCGCCGTCTACGACGACTACGCCCACCACCCCGCGAAGGTGGCCGCCCAGCTGCGCGCCGCCCGCGACGTGGTCGGCCCGCTGGGCCGGGTGGTGGTGGCCTTCCAGCCCCACCTGTACTCGCGCACCCGCGACTTCGCCCCGGCCTTCGGCGAGGCGCTCGGGCTGGCCGACGAGGTCGTCGTGCTGGAGGTCTACGGCGCGCGGGAGGACCCGGAGCCCGGGGTCAGCGGCGCCCTCATCGCCGACGCCGTGCCCCTGCCCCCCGAACGGGTGAAGTTCGTCCCCCGATGGGCGGACGTGCCGGCCGTCGTGGCCGGGCTGGCCTCCAGCGGCGATCTGGTGGTCACCATGGGCGCGGGCGACGTCACCGTGCTGGCCCCGGAGATCCTGCTCGAACTGGAGCGGCG
>NZ_JAHDTH010000359.1 GCF_018531445.1 Pseudonocardia lacus | reverse complement strand
TGGCGGCCGACGCGGCGGCCCGCGGCGTGCGCGTGCTCGGCTACGGGCGCGGCCCCGGGGCGCACGCCCGGTTGGTCGACTTCCGCCCCGACGGCACCGGCGCCCGGCTCGTGCTGCGCCACGCCGGCGTCGAGCACCTGCTGCGGCTGGGCGTGCCCGGCGAGCACATGGCGCTCAACGCGCTGGCCGCGCTGCTGGCCGCGGTCGAGTTGGGCGCGGACGCCGAGGGTGTGCTGGCCGGGCTGGCGGCGTTCGACGGCGTGCGGCGCCGGTTCGAGTTCCGCGGCCGGGCCGCCGGCGTCGCCGTCTACGACGACTACGCCCACCACCCCGCGAAGGTGGCCGCCCAGCTGCGCGCCGCCCGCGACGTGGTCGGCCCGCTGGGCCGGGTGGTGGTGGCCTTCCAGCCCCACCTGTACTCGCGCACCCGCGACTTCGCCCCGGCCTTCGGCGAGGCGCTCGGGCTGGCCGACGAGGTCGTCGTGCTGGAGGTCTACGGCGCGCGGGAGGACCCGGAGCCCGGGGTCAGCGGCGCCCTCATCGCCGACGCCGTGCCCCTGCCCCCCGAACGGGTGAAGTTCGTCCCCCGATGGGCGGACGTGCCGGCCGTCGTGGCCGGGCTGGCCTCCAGCGGCGATCTGGTGGTCACCATGGGCGCGGGCGACGTCACCGTGCTGGCCCCGGAGATCCTGCTCGAACTGGAGCGGCGGGAGCGGGCGTGACCCGGCCGGGGACGCGTCGGCGGCCCCGGCCCGCCGGCGGGCGCCCCGCCCGGCCGCCGCTGCCCGAGGTCTACCGCCGCCGTCGCCGGCTGGCCGTGGTGCTGGTCGGCGCGGTCGTGCTGGTCGCGCTGGGCCTGACCGCGCGGCTGCTGCTCTACGACGCCGGCCTCGCCGACGTCGAGCAGGTGGAGGTCGCCGTGACGACGGCGGACGGCGCGCCAGCAGGCGGCGCCGGGGCGCCCGCGATGCTCTCCCGGCAGCAGGTGCTCGACGCCGCCGCCGTGGTGCCCGGCGGCCCGCTGATCGAGGTCGACGTCACCGCCGTCGCCACCCGGGTCGCCGCGCTGCCCGCGGTCGCCTCGGTCGACGTGCGCCGGACCTGGCCGCACACGGTGTCCGTACGGGTCGTACAGCGGACCCCGGTGGCCGTCGTGCAGACCGGCGTCGGGCCCGAACTGGTCGACGCGACGGGGGCGGTCTTCCCCGGTCCGGCGCCGGCCGGGCTGCCCGGTCTGGCCGTGGCCGCACCCGGGCCGGCCGACCCCGCGACCCTGGCCGGAGTGGGGGTGCTGGCCGCGCTCCCGGCCGAGGTCCGCGCCGTCGTGGTGACGGTCACCGCCACCGCGGCCGGCGGTCCCGGCCAGGTCACCCTCGGGTTGACCGACGAGCGCGAGGTCCGCTGGGGGTCGGTCGACCGCTCCCCGGACAAGGCGGCGGTCATCGGCCCCCTGCTCACCCAACCCGGCCACCTCTACGATGTGACGAGTCCCGACCTGCCCACGATCACACGGTGAGGCGCCCGGTTCCGCGGGAGGAACGCCGGTCGGGATGCCGGAATGAACCCGGTCGGGGGGTTGCCGCCGTGCGGCGCGCCTGCTGGACCGGGAGGGAAGCGCGACCTAGCGTCGTAGACGAAGGCCCGGACCCCCGGGGTCGGACCCGAGCTGGACTGGAAGGTGCGCCATGACGCCCCCCCACAACTACCTGGCCGTCATCAAGGTCGTCGGCATCGGTGGCGGCGGCGTCAACGCCGTCAACCGCATGATCGAGGTCGGCCTCAAGGGCGTCGAGTTCATCGCGGTCAACACCGACGCGCAGGCGCTGCTGATGTCGGACGCCGACGTCAAGCTCGACATCGGCCGGGAGCTCACCCGCGGCCTGGGTGCTGGGGCGAACCCGGAGGTCGGCCGCAAGGCCGCCGAGGACCACCGCGAGGAGATCGAGGAGGTCCTCAAGGGGGCCGACATGGTCTTCGTGACCGCGGGCGAGGGCGGTGGCACCGGCACGGGGGGCGCGCCGGTCGTGGCGTCGATCGCCCGCAAGCTGGGCGCGCTGACCATCGGCGTGGTCACCCGGCCGTTCACCTTCGAGGGGCGCCGCCGGGCCGGCCAGGCCGAAGAGGGCATCACGGCGATGCGCAACGAGTGCGACACGCTGATCGTGATCCCGAACGACCGGCTGCTGCAGCTGGGCGACGTGGGCGTCTCGCTGATGGACGCCTTCCGCTCGGCCGACGAGGTCCTGCTCTCCGGTGTCCAGGGCATCACGAACCTGATCACCACCCCGGGCCTGATCAACCTGGACTTCGCCGACGTCAAGTCGGTCATGTCCGGGGCGGGCAGCGCGCTGATGGGCATCGGGTCCTCGCGCGGCGAGGGCCGGGCGGTGCAGGCCGCCGGCAAGGCCATCAACTCGCCGCTGCTGGAGGCCTCCATGGACGGCGCCCAGGGCGTGCTGCTGTCCATCGCGGGCGGTTCGGACCTCGGGCTGTTCGAGATCAACGAGGCCGCCTCGCTGGTCCAGGAGGCCGCCCACCCCGAGGCCAACATCATCTTCGGGACGGTGATCGACGACTCGCTCGGCGACGAGGTCCGGGTCACCGTGATCGCCGCCGGGTTCGAGGCGGGCGGCCCGACCCACAAGAAGCTCGAGCCCACGGCGTTCCGCTCGGCGGAGCGCTCCGGCCAGGAGGGCGGCTCGGGTTCCGCGCCGGCGTCCGCGCCCGACCCGCCGCGGGAGCCGGCCCGGCCCGCCACCCAGCCCCCCTCCGCGCAGCACTCCTCGGCGCAGCAGTCGTCTGCACAGCACTCGTCTACACAGCACTCTCCCGCCCAGGGCCCGTCCGGGTCGTCCGGTGGGCACACCCCGTCGTCGCCGTCCCAGGGCACCCCGCCCCCCGCGGGCGGTGGCCTCGTCGGCTACGTCGGCCCGGCCAACGGGCACACCGGCTCGCCCGCCCGCGCCTACCCGGCGCCCGGCACCACGGGTCTCACCGGCGGTGCCCACCAGACCGGCACCCTCCCGCCCACGGCCCCGGCCGACCCGTACGGCCCGCCGTCGCAGCGCCGCACGGACCCGCGCGCCGACGGCGCCGACCCGGCGTCCCAGCCGATGGTCGCCGACCGGCAGGCCCCCGCGTTCACCCGCCAGGTCGAGACCCACGACGACCTGGACGACGACGTGGACGTGCCGCCGTTCATGAAGCGCTAGTGCCCGCCGCCGTGCGGACTCCTCCGGGGTCCTCCCGGTGAGCGCGCGCGTCCGGCGTGTCGTGACGACCCGGGCGGGCGGCCGCTCCACCGGTTCGTACAGCTCGTTCAACCTGTCCGCGGGGGTCGGCGACGACCCCGCCGCCGTCGCGGCGAACCGCGCCCGGCTGTCCCGCGAGATCGGTGCGCCGGTCGTCTTCCTGGAGCAGGTCCACGGGACGACGGTCGCCGTCGTCGACGAGGTGCCCCGTCCGGGCGCCCCGGACGCGCCGGCCACCGACGCGGTGGTGACGGCGCTGCCGGGGGTGGCGCTGGCCGTGCTGGCCGCCGACTGCCCGCCCGTCCTGCTCGCCGACCCCGTCGCCGGCGTGGTCGGCGCCGCGCACGCCGGCCGGGTCGGCGCCGCCGCCGGGGTCGTGCCGGCCGTCGTGCGGGCCATGGAAGGGCTGGGGGCGCGCGTGGGGGCCATCGAGGTGCTGCTGGGCCCGGCGATCTGCGGCGGCTGCTACGAGGTGCCCGCCGCGATGCGGGCCCAGGTCGACGCCCGCCTGCCGGGCAGCGCGGTGCGCACCCGGCGCGGCACGCCCGGGCTCGACCTGCGCGCGGGGCTCTACCACCAGCTCACCGAACTCGGCGTGGCGCGCATCGGCGGCGACCCGCGGTGCACCTTCGAGGACCGCGACCTCTACAGCCACCGCCGCCAGCCCGGCACCGGGCGGCTGGCCGCGGTCACCTGGCTGGACAGGTCGTGAGCGAGCTTGTGAGCTCGCCATTCACCACAGCGCGGGTGCTTGCGCTGCCGGCGAGCGTCAGCGGGGAGGCTGCGTGAGCGAGC
>NZ_JAHDTH010000358.1 GCF_018531445.1 Pseudonocardia lacus | reverse complement strand
AGGTCGGCCACGCCCGCCGCCGCGCCGGCGACGGCCAGGCCGTCGAGCTCCTCGCCGGGCACGAAGGCCCCGAGCGCGTCGTCGTAGCGCAGCCGGCCCCGGGCCTGGCTGAACAGGTGCACCGCCGGGTTCCAGCCCCCGCTGACCAGCAGCAGGTCGCAGGCGATCTCCTCGACCGCGCCGAGCTGACCGGCCGCGAACGGCGCGACCAGCGCGTGCGTGACCCGCTCGGCGCCGCGGGTGCCGGCGACCACCGATCCCGCCACGACCGGGATCCCGGCCGCCTCGCACTGCGTGACGCGACGCGCCGGCCCCGACGGTCGCGCGTCGACCACGGCCGCGACCCGGGCACCCGCGGCGTGCAGGTCGAGCGCGGCGTCGTAGGCGCTGTCGTCGGTGGTGAAGACGACGGCATCGCGTCCGGCGAGGACGCCGTAGCGGTGCAGGAACGTGCGGGCCGCGCCGGCCAGCATGATCCCGGGCCGGTCGTTGTCGGCGAAGACGACCGGGCGCTCGTGGGCGCCGGTCGCGACGACGACCCGGCGGGCCCGGAGGCGCCACACCCGCTGGCGGGACAGGTGCTTGGGCGCGGCCGCCCCGAGGTGGTCGGTGCGCCGTTCGAGGGCCAGCACGAAGCCGTCGTCGTAGGCGCCGAAGGCGGTGGTCCGCTGCAGGTGCAGGACGTCGGGGTGGGCGGCCAGTTCGGCGACCGCGGCGGCGACCCACTCCGGCGCCGGGGCCCCGTCGAGCAGGTCGGTGCCCGCCAGCAGCGAGCCCCCGGCCTCGGTCTGCTCGTCGACGAGCGCGACGCGGGCCCCGGCCCGGGCGGCGTCGAGCGCGGCGACCAGGCCGGCCGGCCCGGCGCCCACGACGAGCACGTCGACGTGGTGGTGCACGGCGTCGTAGCGGGCCGCGTCGCCGACCTCGGCGAGCCGGCCCTGGCCGGGCAGGCCGTGCGCCACCAGGCCCTCGTGGACCTCGATGGTGGCGGCCAGCAGCATCGGCTCCGGGAACGGCTCCTCGACCTGCACGAGGCCGCCGGAGTCCTCGGCCCAGGCGGCGGTGATGCCGCGGGGACGGCCGAACTGCACGCTGGTGGCCACCTGGTGGTGCCCGGCCGCGAGCAGCGCCGAGGCGAGGGTGTCGCCGGGGTGGGCGGTGAAGGGCTGCCCGTCGAAGGTGAACCCGACGGTTTTGGCGCGGTCGACGCGCCCGCCGGTGGGCGTGCGGAAGGTGCTCATGGCGTCGGGCTCTCGTCGGGGCGGTGCACGCGCTCGAAGCGGTAGGTGGCGGTGTCGCGGACCGCGTTGAACCAGCGCCGGCAGCCCGCGCTGTGGCTCCAGCGCTCGGCGAAGCGGCCCTTGGGGTTGTCGCGGAAGAAGACGTAGTGCGCCCACTGCTCGTCGGTCAGCGCGGCCGGGTCGTCCGGGTAGGCGACGTGGGCCTGGCCGCCGTAGTGGAACTCGACCTCCTCGCGGGGGCCGCACCACGGGCATTCGATGAGTTGCACGGCTCTCCTAGTGGGCGACGGCGGCGGCGCCGTGCTCGTCGACGAGCGCGCCGGTGACGAAGCGGTCGAGCGCGAACGGCGCCACATAGGGGTGCGGCTCGCCCTTGGCGACGGTGTCGGCCAGGCACCAGCCGATGCCCGGGGTGGCCTTGAACCCGCCGGTCCCCCAGCCGCAGTTGATCGTCAGGTTGGCGTACGGGGTGCGCCCGGCGACCGGTGACGCGTCCGGGGTGACGTCGACGATCCCGCCCCAGGTGCGCAGCAGGTGGGCCCGGGCGAACACCGGGAACAGCTCCACCGCCGCGGCCATCTGGCGCTCGATGATGTGGAACGCGCCGCGCTGGCCGTAGCCGTTGTAGGAGTCGACGCCTGCCCCCATGACCAGCTCGCCCTTGTGCGCCTGCGAGACGTAGACGTGCACCGCGTTCGACATGACGATCGTCGGGTGCACCGGCTCCAGCAGCTCGGACACCAGCGCCTGCAGCGGGTGGCTCTGCAGCGGCACCCGGAAGCCGAGCATGTCGGTCAGCACCGAGGTGTGCCCGGCCGCGCACAGCACGACGTGCCCGGCGGCGATGTCGCCGCGGGTGGTGCGCACCCCGGTGACCCGGTCGCCGTCGGTGGTGAACCCGGTGACCTCGCAGTCCTGGACGAGGTCGCCGCCGGCCTGGTCGATGCGGCGGGCGAAGCCCCAGGCGACGTAGTCGTGCTTGGCGATGCCCGCGCGCGGCTGGTAGGTGGCGCCCATGACCGGGTAGCGGATGTCGGTCGAGGTGTTGACGATCGGGCACACCTTGCGCACCTCGTCGGGGCCGATCCACTCGGCGTCGACGCCGTTGAGCTTGTTGGCCTCGACCCGCCGCACGCTCTCGCGGACGTCCTGCAGCGAGTGCGCCAGGTTCAGCACCCCGCGCTGGCTGAACAGGATCGGGTAGCCCAGGTCGTCCTCCAGGCCCTCCCACAGCTTGAGCGCGTGCTCGTAGATCGCCGCGCTCTCGTCCCACAGGTAGTTGGAGCGGATGATGGTGGTGTTGCGGGCCATGTTGCCGCCGGCCAGCCACCCCTTCTCCAGCACCGCGACGTCGGTGATGCCGTGGTTCTTCGCCAGGTAGTGCGCGGTGGCCAGGCCGTGCCCGCCGCCGCCGACGATGACGACGTCGTAGGAGCGCTTGGGCTCGGGGTTGCGCCAGAGGAAGTCGGGGTGCTCGGGCAGGTCGGCGCCCGGGGTGCGCGGGCTCACGAGTCCGCGCCCAGGTCGGGGTGGAGCGGGCGGCGCTCCACCAGCGCGGCGACCCGGCCCCGCGTCGACCGCTGTCGGCGCAGCTCGGCGGCGATCGCGGCGGCCACCTCGGGATCGGCCGCCGCGAGTGGCGACTGCAGGTCCGGACCGGGGACGGCGGGCGCGTCCAGGTCCGGATCGGCGAGCGCGGACATGGCGATCCCCTCTGCCACACAGCATGTCGCTGATTGGTATATCAGTTGTGCGCGAACGTATGTCGCCGCGGCGCCGCAGTCAAGGTATGACGCCCACTACTCCCCCTCCCCGGAACGGTCCCGGAGGCGTCTTCGCAGAGTCACCATGGTCTTCGCAGGGTCCACAGCACCTGCGAAGACCCCACCACCCCTGCGAAGACGACCCCAACCCCCTGCCGTCACCGTTCGGTAAGCCGCCACCTCCCCGATCCTCCCTACCGTCACGGGAGTGCGCCCAGCAAGACTTCTCCAGCCCGACCTCCT
The DNA here is from genome assembly GCF_018531445.1 of Pseudonocardia lacus. Lineage (GTDB taxonomy): Bacteria > Actinomycetota > Actinomycetes > Mycobacteriales > Pseudonocardiaceae > Pseudonocardia > Pseudonocardia lacus. The sequence goes on along the minus strand of NZ_JAHDTH010000358.1, from coordinate 822 downwards.
CGCCGTCACCACCGCCGCCCTCCTGGTCCTGGCCGCAGCCGTCGTCGGCCGGCTCTCCTACGCCGGCGGCGCCGAGGTCTTCCTCGGCTGGCCCCCGCTGCTCGCCCGATGGCTCCCCCACCTCGGCCCCGGCACCCCCGCCGCCGTCGTCGTGGGCCTGCTCGGCGTCGCGCACGGTCCGGGGCTCGCGGTGCGGATGGCCTGGCGGCCGCTGCTGGGTCTGGCGTACGCGGCGTCGCTGGCCTGGACGGCGTCCCTGGCGCTGGTCGACGGCTGGCGGCGGGGGGTCGTGGAGCGGTTGTCCAGTGCCGACGAGTACCTGAACGACGTCCCGCGGGTGGACGACATCGCGGCGATGCTGCGCACGTTCACCGACTTCGTGGTCACCGCGGACCAGCCGGGCCACTGGACCACCCACGTCGGCGCGCACCCGCCGGGCGCGTTCCTGTTCTACGTCCTGCTCGACCGGGTCGGGTTGGGTGGTGGGGGGCCGGCCGGGGTGGCGACGGTGCTGGTCGGGGCGTCGGCGTGCGTGGCGGTCGCGGTGGCGGTGCGCGCGGTCGGTGGCGAGGGCGTGGCGCGACGGGCGCTGCCGTTCGGGGTGCTGCTGCCGGGGGCGGTGTGGGTCGGGGTGTCCGCGGACGGGATGTTCGCCGCGGTGCTGGCCTGGGGTGTGGCGCTGGTGGCGGTCGGGGCGGCCGGCCGCGGCGGGTGGTGGGCGCCGGCGGCGGGCGGTGCGCTGCTCGGGGTCGCGTTGCACCTGTCCTACGGGCTCGTCCTGGGCGGTCTGGTCGCCGCGGCCGCGGTCGTGGCGACCGGGCG
>NZ_JAHDTH010000357.1 GCF_018531445.1 Pseudonocardia lacus | reverse complement strand
GACCTGGCCCGTCCGCTGGCGGCGCTGCTGGCCGGGCCGCTGGGCGACCTCGCGCCGCCGGGAGCGCGGGGGCCGACGTGGCTCGTGCCCGCACCGTCGCGGCCGGCGGCGGCGCGGGTCCGCGGAGGGGACCACGTTCTGCGACTGTGCCGAGCGCTTTCGGCCCAGTGTTCCGACGTCCGGGTGGCGCATCCGTTGCGCCTCGACAGGCGGGTGCGCGATTCCGTGGGCCTCGACGCCGTGCAACGGGCCGCCAACCTGCGCGGCCGGATCGCAATTGTGAGCGGTCGACTACCACCGACCGAAGATCGAGCGCTGCTGGTCGACGACATCGTCACAACGGGAGCCACGCTGCGGGAATGCCGGTCGGTGCTGGCCGCGGCGGGGGTGGTGCCCGAGGGGGCGCTGGTGCTCTGCGACGCGACGGCGGGCAGCAGTTGATCTTGATATTTGTCCGGATTCTACCGCTGAGTGGCCCTGCCCGCTAGGCCGTCCGTCGGCATGCATCAAGTCGGGGCTACCGACCCGTCAGGACTGTTGCCGAACCGTGATGCACGTTACGGTGCTCCGCATCCCCGAGCCGTCAATCAGGAGGGACGCCCCACCGATCGAGCGCATGGGGGCGGTCAGTCCCCCGGCGCATCGCACCGTCAACCCGAAGCGGAAAGCGAGGGAAGTCTGCGTGGAGATCGTTGTCACCGGCCGTAATGTCGAGGTTCCGGATCATTTCCGGATCCACGTCGCGGAGAAGGTCGCTCGCCTCGAACGCTACGACCACCGGATGGTCGGCATGGAGGTGGAGCTGTTCCACGAGCGCAACCGCCGACAGCTCAAGAGCTGCCAACGGGTGGAGCTCACCGGCCGCGGCTGCGAGGGCGTCGCCCGCGCCGAGGCCTGCGCCCAGGACTTCTACGGCGCACTGGACGCCGCGATCGCCAAGCTCGAGTCCCAGCTGCGGCGCTCGCACGACCGGCGGCGCATCACCGGCAAGCGCGCCCGCGTCACCGCGGCGCGCGGTGGCTCGACCGCGGTGCTGGACGAGGCGCCGCCCGTGAGCGCCGACCTGGACGACGCGCCCGCCGAGGACATCGACGGAACGATCCCGTTGCCCCGTTCGCACTACGAGGACCTCGACCCGGATCCGATCCCGGGTCGCGTGGTCCGCCGCAAGGCGCACACCGACGCGCCCATGAGCGTCGACGAGGCCCTGGCCAAGATGGAGCTGGTCGGGCACGACTTCTACCTGTTCGCCGACGCCGACAGCGGCAAGCCCTGCGTCGTCTACCGGCGCAAGGGCTACGACTACGGGGTCATCAGCCTGACGCACTGATCCTGCGCACCGGGCCCGGGAGGGGCGGCGACCGATCCGACCGGAACGGTTGCCGCCCCTTCGGCGTTGAACCGTGGGGCCCGGACCGCTTCGCTACCCTGGTGGCCGGCAAGCCCCCCGAACCCGCCAAGCAGGACCCGCTGATCGTGAATGAGGTCGACCCGTGCCGCTGCTGAACCGCCTGCTCCGCGCCGGAGAGACGAAGCTGGTCAAGCGGCTGGCCAAGTACGCCGAGCACATCGAGACGCTCGAGCCGGAGATCGAGGCGCTCACCGACGCCGAGCTGCGCGCCAAGACCGAGGAGTTCAAGCGCCGCTACGCCGACGGCGAGTCCCTCGACGACCTCATGTTCGAGGCGTTCGCGGTGGTCCGCGAGGCCGGCAGGCGCACCCTGGGCCAGCGCGCGTTCAAGGTGCAGCTGATGGGTGGCGCCGCGCTGCACCTGGGCAACATCGCGGAGATGAAGACCGGTGAGGGCAAGACCCTGACCTCGGCCTTCCCCGCGTACCTCAACGCCATCTCCGGCGACGGCGTGCACATGGTCACCACCAACGACTACCTGGCCCGCCGCGACTCGGAGAACATGGGCCGCATCCACCGCTTCCTCGGCCTGGACGTGGGCGTGATCCTCTCCGAGATGCCCCCCGCGGTGCGCCGCGAGCAGTACAAGGCCGACATCACCTACGGCACGAACAACGAGTTCGGCTTCGACTACCTGCGCGACAACATGGCCTGGAACGCGCGCGACATGGTGCAGCGCGGCCACAACTTCGCCGTCGTCGACGAGGCCGACTCGATCCTCATCGACGAGGCCCGCACCCCACTGATCATCTCCGGGCCGGCCGAGCAGAGCGCGCGCTGGTACCAGGAGTTCGCGCGCATGGCGCCGTCGATGCAGAAGGACCGCCATTACGAGGTCGACGAGCGCAAGCGCACGGTGGGCGTCACCGAGGAGGGCGTCACCTACGTCGAGGACCAGCTCGGCATCGACAACCTCTACGAGGCCGCGAACACGCCGCTGGTCGGCTACCTGAACAACGCCCTGAAGGCCAAGGAGCTGTTCAAGAAGGACAAGGACTACATCGTCCGCGACGGCGCCGTGCTGATCGTCGACGAGTTCACCGGCCGCGTGCTGGCCGGGCGCCGCTACAACGAGGGCATGCACCAGGCCATCGAGGCCAAGGAGGGGGTGGAGGTCCAGGCCGAGAACCAGACCCTGGCCACCATCACCCTGCAGAACTACTTCCGGCTGTACTCCAAGCTCTCCGGGATGACCGGCACCGCCCAGACCGAGGCGGCCGAGCTGCACCAGATCTACAAGCTCGGCGTGGTCAGCATCCCGACCAACCGGCCGATGATCCGCAAGGACCAGGCCGACCTGATCTACAAGACCGAGCCGGCCAAGTTCGACGCGGTCGCCGCGGACATCGCCGAGAAGCACGCCAAGGGCCAGCCGGTCCTGGTCGGCACCACGAGCGTGGAGAAGTCGGAGTACCTGTCGAAGCTGCTGGTGCAGCTGCAGGTCCCGCACGAGGTCCTCAACGCCAAGCACCACGAGCGCGAGGCCGCGATCATCGCCCAGGCCGGGCAGGCGGGCGCGGTCACCGTGGCCACCAACATGGCCGGTCGAGGCACCGACATCGTGCTCGGCGGCAACCCCGAGTTCCTCGCCGACCTGGAGCTGCGCCGCCGCGGCCTCGACCCGGTCGAGACCCGCGAGGAGTACGAGGCCGCCTGGGACGAGGTCGTCGCGCAGGTGCGCGACCAGGTCGCGGCCGAGGCCGAGGAGGTCAAGCAGGCCGGCGGCCTCTACGTCCTGGGCACCGAGCGCCACGAGTCCCGCCGCATCGACAACCAGCTGCGCGGCCGCTCCGGCCGCCAGGGCGACCAGGGCGAGTCGCGCTTCTACCTGTCACTGGGCGACGACCTGATGCGCCGCTTCAACGGCCAGGTCGTCGAGTCGATCATGAACCGGTTCAACCTGCCGGACGACGTGCCGATCGAGGCCGGCATGGTCACCAAGGCCATCCGCAGCGCGCAGACCCAGGTCGAGCAGCAGAACTTCGAGATCCGCAAGAACGTCCTCAAGTACGACGAGGTGCTCAACAAGCAGCGCACCGTCATCTACGCCGAGCGCCGCCGCGTGCTCGCCGGCGAGGACATCCAGGCGCAGATCCAGCACATGCTCGAGGACGTGGTCAAGGCCTACGTCGACGGCGCCACCGCCGAGGGCTACTCCGAGGACTGGGACCTGGAGAAGCTCTGGACCGCCCTGGGCACGCTGTACCCGGTGGGCATCCGCTGGCAGGCGCTGGCCGGCGAGGACGACGACGCCGACGACGAGCTCACCGCCGACCGGCTGCACGACGCGATCCTGGCCGACATGCGCGAGGCCTACGCCCGCCGCGAGGCCGAGATCGACGAGCTGATCGGCACCCAGGGCGGCATGCGCGAGCTGGAGCGCCAGGTGCTGCTGCAGGTCATGGACCGCAAGTGGCGCGAGCACCTCTACGAGATGGACTACCTCAAGGAGGGCATCGGCCTGCGCGCCATGGCCCAGCGCGACCCGCTGATCGAGTACCAGCGCGAGGGCTACGACATGTTCTCCGCGATGCTCGAGGGCATCAAGGAGGAGACGGTCGGGCACATGTTCAACGTGCGCGTCCAGCCCGCCCAGCCGGCCGCCCCGGCCGACGGCGCCGCCCCGGCCGCCGCGCCCGCGCAGCAGCCGGCGGCCGCCGCT
>NZ_JAHDTH010000356.1 GCF_018531445.1 Pseudonocardia lacus | reverse complement strand
TGCTGGCCGCGGCGGCGCTGGCCGCGCTGCTGCTCGCCGACCTGTCGGGGTTGTCGAAGGCGGAGGTCGAGCGGATCTGGCTGCCGTTCGCGGTGTGGCTGGTCGTCCCGTGCGCCCTGCTGCCCCGGCCGCGGACGTGGCTCGCGGCCCAGGTCGCGCTGGCGCTGCTGGTCAACCACCTGCTGCTGACGGTGTGGTGAGCCGCGGCGCGACCGGTGCGCGCAGCGGGTCGGTCGCGAACCGGCGCATCCCCTCCGCGAACCCGGTGGCGGCCCGGTAGCCGAGCAGGTCGGCCGCCCGCGCCGGGTCGGCCACGACGTGGCGGACGTCGCCCGGCCTGGCCCCGCCGACGACGACCGGCTCGGGTCCGCCGGTGGCCGCGCTGAGCGCCGCCGCCAGGTCGCCGACGGTGTGCGGCTCGCCGGAGCAGACGTTGACCGCGGTCAGCGCGCCGGGCGGCGGGTCGGTGGCCAGCGCCAGCGCGTTGGCCGCCGCCACGTCGGTGACGTGCACGAAGTCGCGGCGCTGCCGGCCGTCCTCCAGCAGCCGGGGCGCCTCGCCCCGCTCCAGCGCCGACCGGAAGATCGACGCGACGCCGGCGTAGGGGGTGTCGCGCGGCATCCGGGGCCCGTAGACGTTGTGGTAGCGCAGCGACCACGCGCCGCCCCCGGTCTGCCGCGCCCACGCCGACACCAGGAACTCCTGGGCCGCCTTGGTCGCGGCATAGGTGCTGCGCGGGTCGATCGGGGCGTCCTCGTCGACGAGGCCGGCCGCCAGGTCCCGCCCGCAGGTCGGGCAGCGCGGCTCGTACCGGCCGGCGTCGAGGTCGGCGACCGCGCGCGGACCCGGGCGCACGACGCCGTGCTCGGGGCAGTCGTAGCGGCCCTCGCCGTAGACGACCATCGAGCCGGCCAGCACCAGCCGCCGCACGCCCGCGGCGTGCATCGCGGCCAGCAGCACGGCGGTGCCCAGGTCGTTGTGCGCGGCGTAGTCCGGGGCGTCGGACGGGTCGAGCCCGTGCCCGACCATCGCCGCCTGGTGGCAGACGGCGTCGACGCCACGCAGCAGCGTGGCGAGCAGCCCGGCGTCCCGCACGTCGCCGCGGACCAGGTCGGCGTCGGGCACCGGCCCGTCGCCGTGGGCCTGCGGCAGCAGGGCGTCGAGCAGCCGGACCTCGTGCCCGCCGGCCCGCAGCCGGTCGGCGATGTGGGAGCCGATGAACCCGGCGCCGCCGGTGATCAGAATGCGCACCCCGCGACGCTATGGCGGTCCGGCCGGTCCGGATCTGTCGATCCGCGAACATCCGCCGGCGCGCAGCACCCGCACGGCGTAGACCGTCGCCGACACCGCGCCCATGGCCGCGACGAGCAGCAGCCAGTTGCCGAGGTAGGGCCGCTGGTCGAGGCCGGTCGCCCCGAGGTGCACGTCGCCGCCCTGGCCGATGATCCCGGGCAGGAACAGCAGCAGCGCCAGCCCGGCGCCCAGCACGGGCACCCGCACGTGGTTGACCAGGGGCACGCGGGTGCGCCGCGCCGCCGACAGCCGCACCAGCGCCCGGTCGGCCCCCGAGTACAGCGGCAGCAGGACGCCGTCGTGCAGCACGACGACCGCCAGGAACCACAGCAGCATCCGCGGCAGCGCCGGGTCGTCGAGCACGATCGTCACTGCGTAGCCGCTCACCGCGAGGCACAGCACCAGGACGGCGGGGCGCATCAGGCACCCCGGAACGCGATGGAGCCGACCCACTTGGTGCAGCGCACCCCGGGCAGCGCGGGCACGACGATCCGGGCCGGGAAGCCGTGGTCAGGGGAGAGGTCCGCGCCGTTGACCCGCAGTGCCAGCAGCGCGTCCGGGTGCAGCACCTGCCCGGCGGTCAGCTCGGCCGCCGCGAAGGGCCCCTGCTCGATCGAGCGGACCAGCGCCGACGTCGGCGAGGGCAGCCCGGCCAGCGCGGCCAGGTCGCGCAGCGGCAGACCGGTCCAGGTCTGCTCGGTCGACCAGCCCTCCACGCAGGCGATGGGCAGCGCGACCGTGTGCCGGGCCATCGCGGCCAGCGCGGACCGGTCGAGCAGCACCGTGCGGGCTCCGGCCAGCTCCAGCCGCCAGGCCGCGCCGGTCGCGGCCGGGTCGATACCGGAGGCGGCGAACGTCCGGTTGACCGGGAAGTCGTTCGGCCCGCCGTCGGCGGCCGCGGTGGTCCGCCCACGTGGCAGCAGCAGCGCGGTGGAGCGCAGCGGCCCGTCCAGCACCTGGCCCACCGACAGCCCGGCGACCAGCAGCGAACCGCCGCCGACCAGGGCCAGCGCCCCCCGGCGGCTGATCGTCGGGGGCAGCGGGTCGGTCGCGACCAGCTCGGATTCGACGTCGGGGTCGGGCGCGGTTGCCGCCAGCGGGGTGCGCAGCTCGACCCGCAGCGACCGCGAGCGCAGCCCGCGGCGCAGGGCCGGGAACCGCAGCACGACGTGCGCGACCAGCGCGCCGATGAACACCCAGGCGCCGACGTAGTGGGCGGCGTAGAAGCTGAACCCGAACACGTAGTCGTACTGGATGTTGAGCAGCCCGGTGACGATCTCGAACAGCGCGCTGCCCACCAGCAGCAGCACGGTCACGCGTTCCACGGCGTCGAGCAGCGAGCGGGCCGGCGGCCACGCGGTCAGCTTCGGCGCCACCGACCAGAGCTTCGCCAGCACGACCGGCACCAGCACCAGCCCGAGCAGCACGTGGGTGCCCTGGGTGAGGCGGAACAGCCAGGCCGGGGAGGTGGGCCAGTCGAACGGTGGGAGCTGCAGGAGCCCGACGTCGGCGGGGATGGGCGCGGAGCCGTAGGCGACCCGGTCCAGCAGCCCGGTCAGCACCACGACCGGCATCCCGACCAGCAGCACCAGGCCGAGCACCGCGGTGAGCCACGGCCCGCGCACGGGGCTGCGGTAGCGGGGCAGCGGCGGGCGGCGGCGTTCCAGCGCCCGCCACAGCCCCGCCGGCCACCCGTACCGAGCTCCGGTGCGGGTCACGACCCGACCCCGACCGAGCGCAGCTCCACGAAACAGCGCGCCCCGACGTGCGCCGCGGTGCGGACGAGCCCGACCGGGCCGGCCAGCGCGGCCAGGGCGTCCGCCCCGGCGCAGGCCCACGGCTGCGCCGGGCCGGACCCGTGCGGCGTGCGCACGCGCACCGTCCCGCGCCACAGCAGGTCCGCCCGGGGATCGGTCTCCACCAGCGCGGATCCCCCCGGGCGCAGCAGCTCGGCGGCGCGGCGCAGCAGGCGCGCCGGATCGCCGCCGATGCCGATGTTCCCGTCGGCGAGCAGCACGTGGTCCCAGCGGCCCTCGGCGGGCAGCGCGGCGAAGACGTCCCGATGGGTCATCGGCGCCCGCCGCACCCGGCACTGCCGCCGGGCAACGTCCGAGACGTCGACGCCCAGCGCCGGGACGCCGCGCTCGACCAGCGCGGCGACCAGCCGGCCGGGCCCGCAGCCGAGGTCGATCGCCGGGCCGGTGCAGCGGTCGAGCAGCCACCGGTCGGCGCCGGACGCCGGGGCCCGCCAGCGCCGGGCGTCCAGCGCGACCTCGACGCCGTCGCTGCGCAGCATCCGGGCCGGGGCACCGCGCAGCACGGCGTCGAACGCGGTCGTGGTCGGCGCGGCCGTGAGTGACGCCGTCACGACGCCCGCCCCGCGATGAGCGGGAGGGCGGCGAGCGCGGCCGCGAACCGGGTGCCGGGCGCGTCCCGGGCGACGGCCACCGCGTCGGCCATGGTGTCGACGTCGCGCAGCTCGGGCAGCAGCCCGACGCGCAGGCCGGCGGCGCGCAGCGCGTGCAGGGTGCGCTCGCCGGTGTCGGCCCGGGAGGTCGGCACGTCGCGCACGTGCACGGCGTGGTGCGGGTCGCGCAGGCCCAGCGCCCACCAGCCGCCGTCGGCGGCCGGGCCGAGGACGGCGTCGACGTCGGCGCGCAGGCGGTCGCCGGCGTCGCGGAGCACGGCCGGGTCGAGCTGCGGGGTGTCCATCCCGACCTGCACCGAGGCCGTCGCGGGCAGCCGTGCGGCGAGGTCGTGGTGCGCGGCGGCGATGCGGTGGCCGAGGTCCGCGCCGCGCTGGCGCAGCACGGTGGTCCGCGCCAGCGCG
>NZ_JAHDTH010000355.1 GCF_018531445.1 Pseudonocardia lacus | reverse complement strand
CGCCGACGGCGACGGCGCGGTCGACGACGACGTCGCCGCGGCGGTGCAGGCCGTCGCCGACGCGGCCGATGCCGACGACGCGGGTGGTGCGGCCGGCGCGGTCGGCGACCTCCGGGCGCGCGACGACGCCGCCGCGGGCAACGCCGCGGCCGTCAACGGCGGGGCGGGCGACGATCCCGCCGCCCTCGGCGGGATCGCCGACATCGTCGAGGCCAAGGCCCGGCTCACCGACATCGCGAGCGCGGTCGCCGACAGCATCTGACCTCCCCCGACGGGGTGGCCCGCGGGGTTCACCCGCCCGACCAGGTGCGCGGACACCCCTGCGTGGGGGACCGTGTCGCCATGACCGCCGAGCTGCCCGCGCCGGTGCGCCCCATGCTGGCCACCGCGGGCGAGCCGCCGGCCGGGTCGGGGTGGGCGTTCGAGTTCAAGTGGGACGGCGTCCGGGCGATCATCGGCACCGCCGGCGACCAGGTCCAGCTGACCAGCCGCAACGGCAACGACGTCACCCTGGGCTACCCGGAGCTGACCGGCATCGGGCTGGGCGGCGGGCGGCGCCTGCTGCTCGACGGCGAGCTGGTCGCGCTCGACCCGGCCGGGCGCCCCGACTTCGGTCTGCTGCAGCACCGGATGCACGTGCGCTCGCCCGCCCCGGAGCTGCAGGCCGCCGTGCCGGTGCAGCTCTACGTCTTCGACCTGCTGGCGGTCGACGGGGCGCCGCTGGTCCACGAGCCCTTCGACACCCGCCGCGCGCGGCTGCTGGAACTGGGCCTGGACACCGCGCCCGGCGTGGCCGTGCCGCCGTCGTTCACCGACGTCACCGGCGCCCAGCTGCTGGAGGTGGCCCGCGCGCACCGGTTGGAGGGGATCGTGGCCAAGCGCAGGCGCTCGCGCTACGAGCCCGGCCGCCGCTCCGCGACCTGGATCAAGACCGCGCTGATGACCACCCAGGAGATCGTGCTCGGCGGCTGGACCCCCGGCAGCGGCCGGCGGGCCTCGACGCTCGGCGCGCTGCTGCTCGGCGCCCACGACGACGAGGGCTCGCTGCGCTTCCTCGGCCACGTCGGCACCGGTTTCACCGACGCCGTGCTGCACGACCTGCTGGGCAGGCTGCAGCCCCTCGAACGCCGCACGAGCCCGTTCGACGAGGAGGTCCCCCGGGAGTACGCGCGCCGGGCCCGGTGGGTCGACCCCGTGCTGGTGGGCGAGGTCGTGTACCGCTCGATGACCCACGACGGCCGGCTGCGCCACGCCGTGTGGCGCGGTCTGCGACCCGACCGGGAGCCGGCCGAGACCCGCCTGCCGACGACGCCCTGACCGGCCCGATGGGGCGCTCGGGCGAACCCGGGTGGCCCGTCCGGCCGTCGATCGGGGCAGGTCGGACCCGGTAGCGTTCCCGGGTCGGGAGGCGACCGGTGCGCACTGAAGCGGCCGTGAAGCGGGTCCCGGTCCACTCGGTCCGTCAACGCCCCGCGGCCACGCCGCGGGGCAGCCCGCACCGGCCCCAGGGAGACGACACGATGGGCTCCGTCCTGACCGTGCTCGACACGGCGATCGACCGCTTCGGCCGCGCCGCGATCACGGACCCGGTGGCGCTGGCCGGCGCGCTGCGGGCCGCGACCGACCCGCCGGCGGAGGTGGCCGTCGACGCGCTGGTCCGGGCGGCCGGGAGCGGTGCGGTCGAGCGGATGCGCGAGGCGCTCGCCCGCGACGCCGAGCCGGAGGACGCGCTGGCCGAGGCCGTGGGTGTGGCCGCACCCGGTGCCGATCCCGCCGTGGCGTCGCAGGCGAGGTGGGCCTGCGCGCAGCTCGGGGCGGCCCTCGGCCTGCTGCCGCGCGAGTGGGCGGGCACCGACAGCCCGCCCGCGGCGCCCGGGCCGACCGCCACCGACGCCGCCGACCCGGAGACCGCGACCACCGAGGTCATCCCGGGCGCCGGGTCGCCGCCCCCGGCACCGTCGGGGACGACCGAGTTCGACCCCGCGCCGCTGGTGACCGGCCGCCGGTCCGGGTTCGGCCTGGTCGCCCTGCTGGTCGTGCTCGTGCTGGCCGCGGGCGGCGTGCTCTACGCCGCCTTCGCCCCGTCGGCCGAGTCCCGGCCGGCGCTGGCCGTCGCCACGCCCGACCCGCCGACCTCCCCGGCACCGGCGGCGCCCGGCCCACCGACCGCCACCTCCACCCTGGCGCCACCGGCGCAGGAGAAGGACTCCGGGCCGCTGGCCGGGGCGCCGGAGAACCCGCGCGACGCGTTCGCCGACCCCGACCTGCTCGCGCTGGCCGGGCCCTACATCGGCGGCCCGGGCGCCGTCTGCGTCGGCGGCGAACCGATGATCAACCAGCGGGAGACCGTCACCTGCGACCTGGGCAACGGCTACATCGCGCTGTTCAGCCGACTGCTCACCGTCGAGTTGCTGCACGACCTGCGCGGCACCTTCCTGCAGGGCCCCTACGCGGTCCCCGGCAGCGTGCGCTCGCTGCGCTGGAAGTACCGGGCCGACCCGCCCGGGGCCAAGACGGGGATCCCGGCCGACAACCCCGAGCGGGGCGAGGGGGTGCGCGTGCGCTTCCTGGAGCAGGCCGACGACGGCAGCACGATCCCGCGGCTGTACTTCGACCAGGACTCCACGGCCAGCAACGGCGTCATCGCCTCCGTCGACCCCGACGCCGACCTGGACGACCTGCGGTCCTACTGGGCCGCGCCGACGGGGTGAGCGCCGCGGCGGGTCGGCCCCGCAGTCCCGCAGCAGCCCAGGGAGACGACACGATGGGCTCCGTCCTGACCGCGCTCGACGCGGCGGTCGAGCGCTTCGGCCGCGGCGCGATCACGGATCCGGTGGCGCTGGCCGCCGCGCTGCGAGCGGTGACCGACCCGCCCGCGGAGGTGGCCGTCGACGCGCTGGTCCGGGCCGCCGGAAGCGGTGCGGTCGAGCGGATGCACGAGGTGCTCAGCCGCGACGCCGAGCCGGAGGACGCGCTGGCCGAGGCGGTGGTCGTGGCCGCGCCCGACGTCGATCCCGCCGCCGCGTCGCCCGCGCGGTGGGCCTGCACGCAACTGGGGGCGGCCCTCGGGCTGCTGCCGCGCGAGTGGGCGCGCACCGACAGCCCGCCGCCCGCGCCCGGCCCGGACGTCGAGCGCACCGACGCCACGCGCGACATCGGCGAGCGGGCCCGCGCGGTCCTGGGCGGTGCGTCCGTGACCGCCGACAGGACCGCTGAGACCGCACCACCGGACGGGACCGGCGGGGACCCCGGCACCAGGACCGCCGACATCGACCCCGCGGCGCCGCTCGTGACCGGCCGCCGCTCCGGCATCGGTGTGGTCGCCCTGCTGGTCGTGCTCGTGCTGGCGGCGGGCGGCGTGCTCTACGTCGCCTTCGCCCCGTCGGGCGGGCCCCGGCCGGCGATGGCCGTCGCCACGCCCGATCCGCCGCCCCCGCCGCCGCAGTCGGCTGCCCCGTCCGCTCCCGGCACGACCACCCCGGCCCCGCCCGCGGGGGAGAAGGACTCCTCGCTGCTGGACGGCGCCCCCGCGGACCCGCGCGACGCGTTCGTCGACCCCGGTCTGCTCGCGCTCGCCGAGCCCTACCTCTCCGGCCCGGGCGCCGTCTGCGTCGGCGAGGAGCCGGCGGTCAACCAGCAGGAGAGCGTCACCTGCGACCTGGGCAACGGCTACGCCGCGCTGTTCAGCCGGATGCTGACCGTCGACCTGCTGCACGACCTGCGCGGCAGCTTCGTGGAGGGGCCCTACGCGGTCCCGGGCACGGTGCGCTCGCTGCGCTGGAAGTACCGGGCCGACCCGCCCGGCACCAAGACGGGGATCCCGGCCGACAGCCCCGAGCGGGGCGAGGGGGTGCGCGTGCGCTACATCGACGCCAACGGCATGGTCCCCCGGCTGTACTTCGACCAGGACTCCACGGCCAGCAGCGGCTTCATCGTCGCCGTCGACCCCGACGCCGACCTGGACGACCTGCGGTCCTTCTGGGCCGCGCCGACCCGGTGAGCGCCGCGGCCGGGGCGGCCCTGCGCGAGGTCGTCCGGCGCTACGGCGCGGCGGCGCTGGCCGACCCGGTCACCCTGCGGGCCGCCCTGCGCCGGTCGGCCCCCGACCTGCCGGCCGACGAGGTCGCCGCGCTGGTGGTGGTGGCCGG
>NZ_JAHDTH010000354.1 GCF_018531445.1 Pseudonocardia lacus | reverse complement strand
GTGGCGAACCGGTCCGCGGGCCGCTTCGCCATCGCCCGGCGCAGGACGGGGTCCAGCCCGGCGGGCACCTCGGGCGCCACAGCGGCCAGCGACGGTGGCTCCTGCTGCATGTGCGCCCAGATCTTGGCCGGCTCGGTGTCGCGCGGGAACGGCACCTCGCCGGTGAGGGCCTGGTAGAGCACGCAGCCCAGGGCGTAGACGTCGACGCGGCCGTCCAGCTGGCCGCCCTCGAACTGCTCGGGGGCCATGTAGTCGATGCTGCCGATGGCCGTGCCGGTGCGGGTCAGCCGGCCCTCGGCGTCGATCGCCCGGCTGAGCCCGAAGTCGGTCAGGTAGGCGTGCGGGCGCCCGTCCACCGTCGTCAGCAGGATGTTGGCCGACTTGACGTCGCGGTGGACCAGCCCGCGCCGGTGCGCGGCGTCGAGCGCGCCGCCGATCTGGTCGATAACCTCGGTGGCGAGCGCGGGGTCGAGCCGACCGCGGTCGGCGATCATGTCGCGCAGGTCGGTGCCGTCGACGTGGCGCATGGTCACGAACAGTCGCCCGGCGTCCTCGCCTGCGGCGTAGACGCCGACGATGTGCGGGTGGTCGAGCGAGGCCGCGATCTCGCACTCCTGGGTGAACCGCTCGCGGAACTCCCCGCTCTGCGCCAGGTCCGTGCGCACCACCTTCACCGCGACGGTCCGGTTCAGCGCGAGCTGGTGGCCGCGGTAGACGACCCCCATGCCGCCCCGGCCGATCACCGCGTCGATCCGCACCCCTCCGACGACGGTCCCGGGTTCGATCTCGGACATGTGGGTGACGCTAGTCCCCGCCCCTGTGAGCTGTGCGTCACCACCGGCGGGCGAGGCGGGACGCCAGCGGCCGGCCGTCGGGGTCGTAGACCACCCGGTAGAGCGGCACCGCCCAGGAGCGGGTCCACCAACCCAGCTGCTCGGGGCGGTGCGGGCGCAGCCGGCCCGCCGGCCGCGGCCCCCGCCGGCCGCCGTCGTGCCAGCTGTCGAGGGCCTCGGCCGAGGCCCGCACCGCGCGCACGGTGTCGTCCGGGTCGAGCAGGTCCGTGTCGAGGTCCGGGTCGGCGTCGTGGGGAAGGTCGAGGTGCTCGCGCAGCAGGGTCAGCCGCAGGTCGCGGGCGAAGACCCGGGCCCCGTCGCCCAGTCCGGCGGGGTCGGTGGGCTCGCGGTGGTCGCGGTCGGCGTCGAGGACGGCGCAGGACAGCTCCGAGTCGTGCGACCACGAGCGGCGGTTGAGGTTCGCGCTGCCGACGCACGCCCAGACGTCGTCGACGACGGCCACCTTCGCGTGCACGTACACCGGCGTCCCGTCCCGGTTCTCCACGTCGAACACGTGGACCCGGTCCCCGGCGACCCGCTGCACGGTCTCGATGGCCTCCACGCGGCCGACCTCGTTGGGCGGCAGCGCCAGGCGGCCGTCGACGTCGGGGTGGCGGGGCAGCACGACGACCACGTGCAACTGCGGGCTGCGGCGCAGCGCGTCGGCGAGCAGCCGGGCGATGTGCGGGGACCACATGTACTGGTCCTCGATGTAGACCAGGCGCCGGGCGCGGCGCAGGGCCTTGGCGAACCCGCGCGCGACCGACCGCTCGCCTCGCGGCGCGTAGGGGGTGCGCGGCCGGATCGCCGGGTAGGTGCGCAGCACCTGGACGTGGCACGTGCCGGTCGCGGGCGGGTCCGGTGGGCGCTCGGGCAGCGGGTCGGCGCTCAGGTCGACCCGGCGCAGCCGGTCCTCCAGCCAGGACAGCGGGTTGTCGGTGTCCAGCGAGCGCGGATCGGTCCACCGCTCCCGGAACACCAGGTCGAGCGCGCCGACCACCGGCCCGCGCAGCTCCAGCTGCACGTCGTGCCACGGGGGCGTGTCGCCGTACTCGGCGGCCAGCTGCGCGGACTGCGGGTCGCCGCCGTGGTCGGCGTCGTCGCGGCGCCCGTGGCACAGGTCGATCCCGCCGGCGAAGGCGACGTCGCGCTCGGGCCGCCCGGGGTGGCGCAGCACGACGAGCTTCTGGTGGTGCGAGCCGGCGCGGCGCACCCGCTGGTCGAGCAGGACCTCCCCGCCCGCGTCGCGCACCGCCTCACCCAGCCTGCGGTTCGCGGTCTCGCTGTAGCCGACGTCGCTGCGGTGCGCCCGCCACATCAGGCCCTTGACCGCCACCCCGCGCTCGACGGCCGCGGCGAACGCCTCGCCGACGGTCGGGCCGTCGGGGCCGAGGCGCTCGTCGGCGTCGCCGCGCCAGTCGGTGAAGAACAGGTGGTCGCCCTGCCGCAGCGCGGCGACCTCCTCGGCGAGCCTGGCGAAGTAGTCCGCGCCGTGGACGAGGGCGCGCACCGAGTTGCCCTCCGTGGACGGCGACAGGTCGGAGGCGGGGTTGCCCCGCTCCCGGTCGGTGAGGAACCACTCGTCGAGCACCCCGGCACCGTAACCTCGGACCGCCGTTCCCGTCGGATGGCGCCGATCCGGCGGGGTACTACGCTGGCCCGCGGGCGCGAGGGAGGCGTCTGGGCGCCTGGTGGCCCCCGCGGTCTTCAACACCGACGTGGCCGAGCACCTCGGTCAGGCGGGTTCGATTCCCGTCCGCCTCCGCCCGCCCCGCTCGACGCGCAACCGGCCCGTCCCG
Source organism: Pseudonocardia lacus (assembly GCF_018531445.1). GTDB lineage: Bacteria > Actinomycetota > Actinomycetes > Mycobacteriales > Pseudonocardiaceae > Pseudonocardia > Pseudonocardia lacus. The sequence continues at coordinate 1,517 of NZ_JAHDTH010000354.1, read as the reverse complement.
GCGACGACCCCGCCGACCACGGCGGCCGGGACGCCCTGCGCGGCCAGCACGGCCACGGCCTCGTCCGCGCGCCGCGGTTGGGCGCCGAACAGCAGCCCGCCGGAGGTCTGGGCATCGGCGAGCAAAAGCACGTCGACCTCCGAGACGCCCGGCCCGGCGTCGAGGACGTCGGCGACCCACTCGCGGTTGCGGCGGCTGCCCCCGGGCACGGTGCCGGCCTCGGCCAGCTCGCGGGCCCCGGCGAGCAGGCCGACGGCGTCGACGTCGACGTGCGCGTCCACGCCGGACGCGGCGGCCATCTTCTTCAGGTGCCCCAGCAGGCCGAAGCCGGTGACGTCGGTGCAGCCGGTCGCGCCGGCGGCGACGGCGGCGGCCGAGGCGGCCGCGTTGGTCGCCGTCATCGACGCGATGGCCGCCTCGACCAGCTCGGGCGGGGCGGTGCCGAGCTTCACCGCGGTCGTGGCGATGCCGACGCCGAGCCGCTTGGTGAGCACGAGCGCGTCGCCGGGGCGCAGGCCGGAGTTGGTGAGCACCCGGTCGGGGTGCACCTCGCCGATGACCGCCATGCCGTACTTGGGCTCCGGGTCGTCGATCGAGTGGCCGCCGACGACGGCGAAGCCGCAGTCGCGGCCGGCGTCGGCGCCACCGGCGAGCACCTCGGCGAGCACCTCGCCCGGCAGCGCATCGGTCGGCCAGGCGACCAGGTTGAGCGCGAACAGCGGGCGGCCGCCCATCGCGTAGACGTCGGAGGCGGCGTTGGTGGCGGCGATGCGGCCCCACAGCCGGGGGTCGTCGACCACCGGGGTGAAGAAGTCGGTGGTGGCGACGAGGGCGCGGTCGGCGTCCAGGCGCCACACGGCGGCGTCGTCGCCGGTCTCGGTGCCGACCAGCAGGGCCTCCGGCCGGGAGCCGGGGACCAGGTGGGAGAGCACGTCCGCGAGCGCGCCGGGACCGATCTTGCAGCCGCAGCCGGCTCCGTGGCTGAACTCGGTGAGGCGTCGGGCTGGGGCGGTGGTCACGCCGGCAAGGCAACCACACGCGGGCACCCGCGCGCCGGTCGTACCGAAGAGACCGGAAGGGCCCGACCCACCAACCGGACAGCCGCACGACGTTCGTGCCGTAGCGCATCTTCCGGTCGGATCGGCATCGATCAGCTCAGTAGAGTCCGCGGATGGTCGACGTGCGTGCCGACGCCCGACGCGGCATCCCGCGGACCGATGCCGTGCTGGCCGACCCGGCCGTGGCCGGCGCGGTCGAGCGGCTGGGCCGCGAGCTGGTGAAGGGGGTGGTCGCCGCGGCGCAGGCCAGTGCCCGACGCGGCGAGATCGCGCCCGACGAGGTGGTGGCGGCGGCCCTGCGGGCGCTGCCGCGGGCCGCGACGCGGCTGCGGCCGGTGCTCAACGCGACCGGCGTCGTGCTGCACACGAACCTGGGCCGGGCCCCGCTGTCCGCGGCGGCGCGCGCCGCGCTCGACATCGCCGCCGGGACCTGCGACGTGGAGCTCGACCTGGGCACCG
>NZ_JAHDTH010000353.1 GCF_018531445.1 Pseudonocardia lacus | reverse complement strand
GGGACGCGGCGGCGTGGCGCCCGGTCCGGCTCGTCGCGGGGCGTGCGGTGGCCGCGGGGCGCGCCGGGAGGCCCACCCACAGCGGGTCGGGGTCCGGCGCCGCGCCGGCCTCGGCGGCCTCGGCGGCGACCTCCACCGGGGCCACGACGACGTCGTCGGTGGCGGGAGCCTCCCTCGCGACGACCTCGACGACCTCGACGACCTCGGGGGCCTCGGGGGCCTCGGGGGCCTCGGGGGCCTCGACGACCTCGGGGGCCTCGGCGGGAGCGGCGACGCTCGGCTGCGGGACGCCGTCGCCCTGCTGCCGCGACGCCCGCGAGGCGCTGCGCCGTGCCTGCCGGGCCGCGGCGCGGTGGGCGGGCCCGCAGTAGCGCCGCGGTGGCCGTCCGGGAATGTCCTCGACCCAGATGTCGCAGCCGGTGAACTCGCACTGCCTCGTGTTCCGGTCTTGCACTCCAGACCCCCACCCCAACGCCGGTCTGCCGGGCCCTACATCGCCCGGTCGACCTGCTGAAACCCGTCACCGCTACGCACGCGGTCGGACCGGGTGGAGTTCGAGTTGATCTCGGAAGCGAACGGATCACACTCGAATGGAGGAGCAACGAGTGCCCTCGGTCGGGGATTCTCCGGGAATTCGTGACGCTGCGTGAAGACCGGCGCAAAGGAGCCGGATACGGCTCCGCCCGCTCGCGGCGTGGACCGGGAGCGGGCGGAGCGGAATGCGTGGAGCGGTGACCGGGTGGTCGTCCGGTCAGTAGGTGGGCAGCGAGGGGTCGACCTGCTTCGCCCAGGCCAGCACGCCGCCACCGACGTGCACGGCGTCGCGGAAACCGGCCTGGTGCAGCGCGGCGAGCGCCTCGGCCGACCGCGCACCCGACTTGCAGTGCAGCACGACCGGCTTGTCCTGCGGGATCTCGGCCAGCGCCTCGCCGGAGAGGATGCGGTCCTTCGGGATCAGCGTCGCGCCCTCGATGCGCACGATCTCGTACTCGTGCGGCTCGCGGACGTCGATCAGGGCGAAGTCCTTGCCCGCGTCGAACATCTCCTTGAGCTCGGAAGCGGTGATCGTGTGACCGGCGGCGGCGTTCTGCGCCTCGTCGGACACCACGCCGCAGAAGGCGTCGTAGTCGATCAGTTCGGTGATCTTCTGCGCCTCCGGGTCCTTGCGGATCCTGATGGTCCGGTAGGACATCTCCAGTGCGTCGTAGACCATCAGCCGGCCCAGCAGCGTCTCCCCGATGCCGGTGATGAGCTTGATCGCCTCGGTCACCATGATCGAGCCGATGGACGCGCACAGCACGCCCAGCACGCCGCCCTCGGCGCACGAGGGCACCATCCCGGGCGGCGGGGGCTCGGGGTAGAGGTCGCGGTAGTTCAGGCCCTTGCCGTTGGGCGCGTCCTCCCAGAACACCGACGCCTGGCCCTCGAAGCGGAAGATCGAGCCCCACACGTACGGCTTGCCCAGCAGCACCGCGGCGTCGTTCACCAGGTAGCGCGTGGCGAAGTTGTCGGTGCCGTCGAGGATGAGGTCGTAGTCGCGGAAGATGTCGAGCACGTTCTCCGAGTCCAGGCGCACCGCGTGCAGCCGGACCTCGACCAGCGGGTTGATCTCGCGGATCGAGTCGCGCGCGGACTCGCCCTTGGGCCGCCCGAGGTCGGACACCCCGTGGATGACCTGGCGCTGCAGGTTGGACTCGTCGACCTCGTCGAACTCGACGATGCCCAGCGTCCCGACGCCGGCCGCGGCCAGGTAGAGCAGCGCCGGGCTGCCCAGCCCGCCGGCCCCGACGACGAGCACCTTCGCGTTCTTCAACCGCTTCTGCCCGTCCACCCCGACGTCCGGGATGATCAGGTGCCGGCTGTAGCGGGCGACCTCGTCCTTGGTCAGCTCCGCGGCCGGCTCCACCAGCGGTGGTAGCGCCATGATGGATGCTCCTCGATTCGTGGGCTCTTCGGTACGTCAACGCGCCTGCGGCCCGGGATCTTCCCAGGTCCCGTCGGCCACCGCGGCCCACAGGCCGGCGACGGCGCGGGCCACGGCCTCGGGCGCCTCGATCTGCGCGACGTGCCCCACACCGGGCAGCATCAGCAACCGGGAGCCGGGGATCGCGGCGGTGGTGCGGTGGGCGAGCCGGGGCGAGACGAGCCGGTCGCGGTCGCCCCAGACGACGAGCGTGGGCACCCGGACGCGGCCGGCCACCGTCCACAGCGACTCACCGCGCAGCCAGCCCGTGACCATCGCCACCCCGGTCAGCCGGGCCGCGTCGAACGCCCACGGCAGGCGGGCCCGCTGGGCGTACTCCTCGGCGGCCTCGGCGAGGCGGTGCTCGGCGGCGATCGAGGGGTCGCCGAAGCACAGCCGCACGACCTGCTCGGCGCGCTCGCGCGGGCTCTGCGCGGCGAGCGCGGCCCGCGCCCCCCGCCCGACGACGGGCAGCAGGGCCAGCAGCATCCGCGGGTCGGACACCCGCCGCGGGTCGGGGCGCCGGTCGGGCATCGCCGGCGAGATCAGCGCCAGGCTGCGGACCAGCTCCGGGCGGCGGGCCGCGACGGCCAGCGCCACCGCCCCGCCCATCGAGTTGCCCACCAGGTGCACCGGCCGCCCGCGCCCGGCCAGGAAGCACAGCAGCGCGTCGGCGTGCACCTCCGGCGTGTAGAGCCCCGAGGCGGGTGGCGGGGACAGGCCGAACCCGGGCAGGTCGACGGCGGTGCCGGCGGCCCGGGTGGACAGCAGGGCGGCCAGGTCGGTCCAGTTCGTCGCCGAGCCGGACAGCCCGTGCACGTAGACGGCGGGGACGCCGTCGGGGCCGGGGGTCTCGCGCACGTGCAGCGTCACGCCGCCGGAGGTCTGCTCCCCGCCCGGCCACGGCGGCCGGTGCGGGTCGCGCTCGGGCAGGGTGGACGGGTCGGCGAGCGGGGCGTCCGGCGGCGCCGCGCGGCCCGACCGACGGCGGGTGACGAGCGGGTGGGCGGCGGGCGCGGAGGGGACCACGCTCGACAGGTACCCGACGCTCGCGGTCCGCGCCAACCCCCGGCGACCCGGGGAGATCCTTCGGACGGTCCGCGCGTTGTCCCGGTGAGGGGTGCCCGGTAGTACTCGGTGAGGTGTCCATGCACAGGAGGTCCACGGCGCGATGAGGACTGCGGTACGGCTGGCCGGCTTCGCCGCGGGGCTGGCGCTCGTCTTCGCCGCGGCCTGGGCGACCGGGGCCAGCGTCGGCCCACCGCCGTCGACGGCCGCGCCGGCGAGCGCCATGGCCCACGACGAGGCCGCCGAGGAGGCGGGGCACGCCCACGACGAGGGCGGCGCCGAGGTCGAGTCGGGCGGGCTGGTGGCCACGGCGGCCGGCTACGCGCTGGTGCCGCAGGGCACCACGTTCCTGCCCGGGGCGCCCGCCGAGTTCGGCTTCGCCATCACCGGCTCCGACGGGCGCCCGGTGACGGCGTTCGACGTCGAGCACGAGCGCGAGCTGCACCTGATCGTCGTGCGCCGCGACACGGCGGGCTTCCAGCACCTGCACCCCGTGCTCGGCCCGGACGGGATCTGGCGGGTGCCGCTGGTGCTGCCGGCCGGCGGGGTCTACCGCGCCTACGCCGACTTCGTGCCCACCGGCGGCCCGCACCTGGTGCTGGGCACCGACCTCTACGTCGCCGGCGACTTCACCCCGCTGCCGACGGTCCCGTCGCGGGTCGCCCAGGTCGACGGCTACCAGGTCCGCCTGGACGGCGAGCTCGTCGCCGGCAGCCCGTCGCAGGTCTTCGCCACCATCACCCGCGACGGCGCGCCGGTCACCGACCTGGAGCCCTACCTGGGCGCGTTCGGGCACCTCGTGGCGCTGCGCCGCAGCGACCTGGCCTACCTGCACGTCCACCCCGACGCGGCCACCCCGGCCCCGACGGACCGCACCGGCCCGGCGATCGCCTTCGTCGCGGACGTGCCGACGCCCGGGGAGTACCGGCTCTACCTGGACTTCCAGCACGCCGGGGCCGTGCACACGGCGGAGTTCACGGTGGCCACCCGCGGCGGGTCGTGACCGGGGCCGTCGGCGACGCCGCCGCCCCGCCCGCGCCGCTCGGGCGGGGGCGGGTCGCCGTCGTCGTGCTGGCGCTGGCGGTCGGCGCGCTCGGGTTCCACCTCGGGGTGGGGGCCGCACCGGCGGC
>NZ_JAHDTH010000352.1 GCF_018531445.1 Pseudonocardia lacus | reverse complement strand
GCACCGGCCGGCCCGCCCGCCCCAAGCGCCCCACGGCCGGGCACGACCCCGACGACGCGGCGGCCGGCGGGCGGAGCCTGGGCCAGGCGCTGGCGGCCACGCTGGCGGCCACCGTGGCCCCCGGCTCCGGCCACCTGATCCTGGGCAGGCGGCGGACCGGCGGGATCATCCTCGGGGTGTTCGCGCTGATCGTCGGCGCGCTCGCGGTCGTCGGGCTGAACGTGGGCCGGCAGGCGCTGCTGGGGACCGTGCTGAACAGCCGCACGCTGGCCATCGCCATGATCGCGATGATCGTCGGCGGGCTGCTGTGGATCGCCACCATCGTGCGCACGTACCTGCTGGCCCGGCCGACCGGCCTGGCCGGCGGGCCGCAGGCGATCGGGGCGGTGGCCGTCGTCGCGCTGTGCCTCGTCGTGGCCGCGCCGCTGGGCTACGGCGCGAACCTGGCCAACACCTCGCGCGCCGTCCTGGACGACCTCTTCCCCGGCAGCGGTGGCGGCACGGCGGCCGCGGTGGCCATCGCCAAGCCGCGGCTGAACGTGCTGCTCGTCGGCAGCGACGCCGGGCCCGACCGCACCGGCACCCGCACCGACACGATGATGGTCGCCAGCATCGACACCGAGACGGGCCGCAGCACGCTGTTCGGCCTGCCGCGCAACATCCAGCGCGCCCAGTTCCCGCCCGATTCGCCGATGGGCGAGCAGTTCCCCAAGGGGTTCCACGACAACTCCGACCCGCTGTCGGGCAACTACCTGCTCAACGCGGTCTACGCCTACGCGCTGGAGCACCCCGACGTCGCCCCGGCCGGGCCGACCGACGACCCCGGCCTGAACCTGCTGCACCAGACCGTCGCCTACATGCTGGGCCTGGACATCGACTACTACGTCGAGGTCAACATGGCCGGCTTCCAGTCGATGATCGACGCGCTGGGCGGGCTGACCGTCGACGTGGGCCCGGAGCCGATCCCGATCGGCGGCATCAGCCCCTCCGGCAAGCTGATCAAGCCCGACGGCTACATCCCCCCCGGCATCCAGGAGCTGACCGGCGAGCAGGCGCTGGCCTTCGCCCGCTCCCGCACCGGCACCACCGACTACGCCCGCATGGGCCGCCAGCGCTGCCTGCTGCAGAACCTGCTGGCCCAGAAGAGCGCCACCGACGTGCTGACGAACTTCCAGGAGATCGCGGCGGTCACCACCGACAGCGTCTCGACCAACGTGCCGCAGGAGGTGCTGCCGGCGCTGGTCGCGCTGGCCGGCAACGAGGGATCGCTGGCGCTGGAGAGCGTCTCGTTCGACCCGAACCTGCCCGACCCGAGCACCGACGACGGGCACTTCAGCACGGCCAACCCCAACTTCGAGTACATGCGCGAGGTCGTGCAGGACGCCATCAACGGCGTCCCGAAGCCGCCGCCGGCGCCCGCGCCGGACGCCCCCTCCCCCACCAAGGACCCCACCGGTGGCGCCGGCGGCGCCCCGGCGCCCGTCGACGAGGCCGAGACGGCCGCGGGCGGGCAGGAGGAGACCGGCGAACCGCTGGCGACCAACGCCCCGACCTCGCTGGCGGCCGCCTGCTCGTGACGTCGGCAACGATCGGGATGCGGCCGGCCAACGGCCCGCTTGGCGTCGTCGACAGATGGGTACGCAGCCCCTCGCGGGGGTCGCTCCGCGTGGCGAACCAGCGTTCTGTCACGCTTGCGGCCATCATGACCTGCGTGTACCCCGTCCGGGGTGGACGCACGGAGAGGAGAACACCGACATGGCACTGCCCACCCTGACTCCCGAGCAGCGCGCCGAGGCCCTCAAGAAGGCCGCCGCCGCGCGCACGGCGCGCAAGGAGCTGCGGGAGTCGATCGCCCGCGGGGACGAGACGATCCCGTCGGTCCTCGACCGGGCCAAGTCCGACTCGATCGTCGGCAAGACCAAGGTCGCCGACCTGCTCAAGAGCCTGCCCGGCTACGGCCCCGCCAAGGTGACCGCCCTGCTGGAGCAGACCGGCATCGACGCCTCGCGGCGCGCCGCCGGCCTGGGCGACCGCCAGCGCCAGGCGCTGATCGACGCCCTGAAGTGACCCCGCGCACCGCCCGGCACTCGACCCCCGTCGGGGTTCCGGGCGGTGCGGGGGCCGCTGCCGACGCCGCGGCCGGCACCGGCAGGCTGTGCCGGTGCACCGCTACGTGGACCGCGACGCCGGCGTCCGGTTGTGGGCCGAGGAGTGCGGCGCCCCTTCGGGCGAGCCGCTGCTGCTGGTCGCCCCGGCCAACCAGTCCGGGGTGGCCTGGCCCGACGAGCTGCTGACCGCCCTCGGGCGGCGGCACCGCGTCATCCGCTACGACCACCGCGACACCGGGCGCTCCGGCGTCGCGGAGGACCCCGGCGAGTACGGCGTGACCGACCTCGCCGCCGACGCGCTGGCCGTGCTCGACGCGTTCGGCGTCGAGCGGGCCCACGTGGTCGGGGTGGCGCTGGGCGGGCTGATCGCCCAGCTGCTCCTGCTCGACCACCCCGACCGGCTGCGCACGGCCTCGCTCGTCTGCAGCACCGCGCTGCGGGCCGCGGACGACCCGGCGCTGCCCGCCCCCGACCCGGCCCTGCTGCGGCTGTGGACCGAGGTCGAGGACCCGCGCGACGACGAGGGCGAGCTCGACTGGCGCGTCGAGCACTGGCGGCTGCTGCACGGCACCGGCAGCCCGTTCGACGCCGCCGGGTTCCGGGCCCTCGAGGAGCGCGTGATCGCGCACAGCGGCCGCGCGGATCCGGTCGCCGCGCACACCTACCTCGACACCACCGGTCTCGACCGGGGCGCCGAGCTGGCCGCGGTGACGGTGCCCACGCTCGTGGTGGAGGCGCCCGACGACCCGGTGCACCCCCCGCCGCACTCCGAGCACCTCGCGGCCCGGATCGGCCGAACGGCGCATCCCGCGCGGTTGGTCCGGATCCCGGGCATGGGCCATGCGGTCAGCGCCGCGGTGGCCGGCCCGCTGGCCGCGGCGGTGCTGGCGCACACCGGCTGAGGGCGGGCGGGGTCGCGGCGGGCGCTCCGGCCGGGCCTGGCACGATGCAGCCACCCAACTGTGTGGCCCCGGGCTGTGCGGCGGCGAGCTGTGCGGCACCGGTGCGCGCCGACCGCGGGAGGAAAACGGGTGAAGGTCGTCTCGGTCATCAACCACAAGGGCGGGGTCGGCAAGACCACGCTCACCGCGAACGTCGGCGCCGGCTTAGCGGCCCGTGGCAAGCGGGTGCTGATGCTCGACCTCGACTCGCAGGCCAGCCTGACCATCTCGTTCTTCACCCAGAACGAGTGGGCCGGCGAGCTGCTGCCGACGCGGACCATCAAGCACTGGTACGACGGCATCGGCACGCCGGAGGCGATGCCGAGCCCGGCGCCGCTGATCGCCAAGCCCCGCCGGGTGCTGGAGCTGCTCTCCCACACCGGCGGCTACCTGGACCTCATCGCCGCGCACCGCGACCTGGCCGACGTCGACACCGCGCTGGCCGCCGAGCTGCGCGGGCAGCCCCAGCTCTACGTCGACCTGCACAGCAGGCTGCGCGATGGCCTCGCGCACGCCGCGCTGTCCGAGTACGACGTGGTGCTGATCGACTGCGCGCCCAACTTCGGGCTGATGGCCAAGAACGCCGTGGCCGCCAGCAACCTGCTGCTCATCCCGACCAAACCCGACTACCTGTCCACCAGCGGCATCGACTCGCTGGGCATGAAGATCCGGGCCTTCGTCGACGAGTACAACGAGCACCGCAACGGCAGCGGCGGCCAGATCTCCCGGCCGCCGGCCGCGGTCATCTTCACGATGGTGCAGAACCTCGACGGCAAGCCGATCGAGACCCAGCGCAGCGTCATCAGCCGGATCGAGGCGCGCGGCGTGCCCACCTTCGAGACCACCATCCGCGACAGCAAGTCCGTCTACGGCCCGGCGCCCGAGCACGGTGTGCCGGTGATCCTCGGCGGCACCGGGCGGGCGCAGACCCGCGAGCTGCGCGAGCTGGTCAGCGAGGTGTCCGACCAGCTCGACCGGACGGCGGCGTGAAGCGCCAGGTGAGCGAGGCGGCGACGCAGCTGGACGGCGGCGCGGAGCCGGCGCAGGTGTGCGCGCTGGCCGCCGCCGCGCTGCGCGAGGCGGCCCGGCTGGTGGCCGAGCTGACGCCCGGGCAGCTGGCCGAGCT
>NZ_JAHDTH010000037.1 GCF_018531445.1 Pseudonocardia lacus | reverse complement strand
CCCTCGGCGGCGGAACCGCGGGCCTGGTCAACGCGCTCGACCCGGAGGTCGTCACGCTCGGCGGGCTGGCCGGACCGATCCGCCGGCACGCACCGGCCGCGTTCGACGGGGCCTTCACCGACGGCCTGATGACCTTCCGGTGGTCCGCGCCGCCGGCCGTGCGCGACGCGGTGCACGGCGAGGACGGCGCCCTGCGCGGCGCCGCGGCCGTCGGTCTGGACGAGGTGGTCAGCGAGCGCGGCCTCGCCGCGTGGGCGGCCGACCGGGTCTGACCCGCCGCTGCTCGCAACCGCCTCAGGTGGAGTCGATGCGTGAGCGGGACCACTTGCTGACAGGTAAGTAAGTGTGATGGGGTCCGCCACCCGGCCCCTGGCCGATCGCCGCGGCCGCCGTCGTCGGAGGAGTGACGTGACCGATCCCGAGCAGCTCCCGACCGAGCGGCTGGTCAGGCTGCTGACCGGCGCCGACTTCTGGGCCCTGCACCCCGAACCGGCGCTCGGGCTGCGCCGGGTCGTCACCTCCGACGGCCCGGCCGGGGTGCGCGGCGAGCTGTGGGACGAGCGCGACCCCTCGGTCGCCATCCCCTCGCCGACCGCGCTCGCCGCCTCGTGGGACCCCGCGATGGTGCGCGGCATCGGCGGGCTGCTGGCCGAGGAGGCCCGCCGCAAGGGCGTCGACGTGCTGCTGGGGCCGACCGTCAACATCCAGCGCACGCCGCTGGGCGGGCGGCACTTCGAGTGCTTCAGCGAGGACCCGCTGCTGACCTCCCGGCTCGCCGTCGCCTACATCGCCGGCGTCCAGGAGCGCGGGGTCGCCGCGACCGTCAAGCACGTGGTCGGCAACGACTTCGAGCGGCAGCGGTTCACCGTCGACGTCGAGCTCGACGAGCGCACCCTGCGCGAGGTGTACCTGCGCCCGTTCGAGGCCGCGGTCACCGAGGCCGGGGTGTGGGCGGCGATGGCCGCCTACAACTCCGTGCGCGGCACCACGATGACCGAGAGCCCGCTGCTGGAGCTGCTGCGCGGGTGGGGCTTCGACGGCGTGATCATGAGCGACTGGTTCGCCGCGCGCGGGCTGGCCGCGGCCACCGGCGAGCTCGACCTGGTCATGCCGGGTCCGCCGACCCCGTGGGGCCCGGCGCTGGTCGACGCGGTCGCCGACGGCCGCGTCCCGCGCGAGGTCGTGGTGGCCAAGGTGCGCAGGCTGCTGCGGCTGGCCGAGCGGGTGGGCGCCGCCGGCCCGGACGCCACCCCGGGCGTCGAGCCCGGCCACTTCTCCCCGCCGCTGTCGCCCGAGCGAACCGCGGCGGTCGCCACCCAGCTCCGCTCCGCGACCGCCGCCGGGTTCGTGCTGCTGGGCAACCGGCCGGTGGACGGCGCGCCGGTGCTGCCGCTGGCCGCGTCGACCCGGAGGGTGGCGCTGATCGGCGACCACGCCACGCACCCGCGGGTGCTCGGCGGCGGCAGCGCGTTCGTGTTCCCGACGGGCGTGGTGGCACCGGCCGACGGGCTGCGCGCCGCGCTCGGCGCGGGCACGCGGCTCGACGTCGTGCCCGGCGTCGCCACGACCACCCGCATCGGCGCACCGGGGCCCGCCGACCTGCGGGTCCCCGGCACCGACCGGCCCGGCGCGCTGGTCCGGTTCCTCGGCGACGGCGACCGCGAGCTGGGCGCCGTGGAACGCACGTCGAGCACCTACAACTGGAACAACGCCTACGGCGACGGCGTCGACCCGGCGCGGCTGCGGGCGATCGAGGTGCACGCGGTCTACCGGGCCGCGACCGCCGGCCGGCACGTGCTCGGCTGCTCGGGCACCGGCCGCTACCGGCTGCTGCTCGACGGCGTGGCGGTGCTCGACGAGCGGCTCGCGCTGCCGGTGGACGCCGACGGCGTCGAGGGCCTCACCCGGCCGCCGCAGGCCGGGCACGCGGTCGAACTGGCCGCCGGCGCTGAGGTCGACGTGGTGGTCCGCCACGACGTGGACCCCGAGCGCCCCACCGACGGCATGCTCATCATCGCGCTGCAGGTCAACGCCTCACCGCCGCGCCCGGACACGGAGGCTGCGCTGCGGGCGGCCGAGGACGCCGCGCGCGCCGCCGACGTGGCGGTCGTGGTCGTGGGCACGACCGAGGAGTCCGAGGGCGAGGGCTTCGACCGCGACGACCTGCACCTGCCCGGGGCCCAGGACGAGCTGGTCCGCCGGGTCGCCGCGGCCAACCCGCGCACCGTCGTGGTCGTCAACGCGGGCGCGCCCGTGCTGCTGCCCTGGCGCGACGAGGTGGCCGCCGTGCTGGTGTCGTGGCTGCCCGGGCAGGAGTTCGGCGCCGCGCTGGCCGACGTGCTGCTCGGCGCGGTCGAGCCGGGCGGGCGGCTGCCGATGACCTGGCCCGGTGACGCCACCGACCCGGTGCCGACGACCACCGCCGTGGACGGCGTCGTGCACTACGCCGAGGGTCTGCACGTCGGGCACCGGCGCTACCTGCGCGACGGCGCCCGGCCGGCGTACTGGTTCGGCCACGGCCTGGGCTACACGAGCTGGGCCTACGAGGACCTGGCGATCCGCATCGAGCCGGACGGCCCCGTCGTGGACGTCACGGTGCGCAACACCGGGACGCGGCCGGGTCGGGAGGTCGTGCAGGTCTACCTGGCCCGTCCGGGGAGCGCTCTCGAACGGCCGGTGCGCTGGCTGGCCGGGTTCGCCGCGGTGACCGCCGGCCCGGGCGAGCGCGCCACCGCGCGCGTCTGGCTGCCCGAGCGGGTCTTCGCGCACTGGGACGAGGCGGCCGGCGACTGGGCCGTGGAGCCGGGGGAGTTCGAGGTCCGCGTCGGCCGCCACGCCGACGACGCCGCGCTCACCACCACCCTGCGCCCCCACCCGGTCCCCAGCGGCTGACTCCCCCTGGCTCGTCGAGCGCCGTCGAATTGGACGAGAACCGCGTTGGTGCGGCGTGTTGGACGAGAGCCGCGTTCGTGCCGGATTGGACGAGAGCCGCGTTCGTGCCGGATTGGGCGAGAGCCGCGTTCGGGCGGCCGGGTTGGACGAGAGCCGCGCTCGTCCACCGGCGGCGCGGGACGGACGTGTGCGGGCCGGCGGCGTCCGCCCCTCCACGGCTCCGCCGGCCCGCGCGCGCCCGACCGCCCTGCGGCGGTCGGCGACGCGCCGCGGTCCGCGCGGACGTGGCGCGGAGTGTGCCCGGTGCCGCTGAATCAGTGCTGAATCGCCTGTTCGGCGGGGGTGCCGATCGAGCCGGCGGCCAGCGCGGCCACCGCGTCGGCCTCCGCGGGGTCGATGTCGGCCAGGATCGGGTGCGCGCGGCGCCAGGCCGCGCGGGCGGCGGGCTCGTCGCCCAGGGCGCGGTGCGCGTGGCCGAGCCCGACCAGGCTCGCCGCCCGGGAGTAGGTGTCGCCCGCCTCCCGCGACCGCTCCGCGCCCGTGCGGTAGAGCCGCGCGGCCTCGGCCGGGTCGCCCTGGCGCAGCGCCACCTCGGCCAGGTTGTGCAGCGCCATCCCCAGCGCGCGCAGCTCGCCCAGCTCGGCGAGCAGGTCGCGGCTCTCGGCGAACATCCGCCGGGCCGCGTCCAGGTCGCCGTCCTGCAGGTGGATGTCGCCGAGGTTGTTCAGCGTGACGGCGACGTCGTAGCGGTGGCCGGTGCGGCGGGCCACGCCCAGCTTCTCGCCGTGGACGGCGACGGCCTCGGCGATCAGCCCCGCGTCCTGCAGCGCGTTGGCGAGGTTGTTGAGCACCGACATCTCCAGCGGCACGTCCCCGCAGGCGCGGGAGATGTCGAGCGCGCGCTCCAGGCAGTCGCGGGCCTCCGGGACGCGCCCGCGCTCGCGGTAGGCGCAGCCGAGCCGGTTGAGGGAGGTCGCCTCGCCCTGCGCGTCGCCGACCCGACGGGCGGCGCGCACGCCGTGCTCGCAGATCCGCGTCCACTCCGCCCACCGCTTCGTGAGGTCGAGGTAGCGGAAGGCCGCGTCGCTCAGGCCCCAGGCGACCGGGGCGACCTCGGGGTCGGGGAGGTCGGCCGCCAGGCCGGCCGCGGCGACCAGGTTGGCCAGCTCGGCCTCGAACCAGGCCAGCGCCGCGGCCCGGTCCTCAGCGCGGCGGTCGGGCTCGCCGGGGGGTGGCGCGGGGCGCGCGGCCAGGGCGGAGTCGGCGGTGACCGCGGCGTCGAGCAGGTGGCGCAGCACCCGCCGCAGCGCTGCCTCCTGGCGGGGCCCCTCGCCGTCGGCGCCCTCGGCGAGCTCCCGGCCGAACAGCCGCAGCAGGTCGTGGAAGCGGTGCCGGCCCGGCTCGACCTCGTCCAGCAGCCGCGCGGTGACCAGCCGGTTGAGCACGGCCTCGGCCTCCGTCGCGGAACCGCCCAGCAGGGCGGTGGCGACGTCGACCGGCACCGTCGGCCCGGCCCACCGCGACAGCAGCCGGAACGCGCGCTGCTCGGCGGGCGACAGCAGTCGGTAGCTCACCGCGAAGCTGGAGCGGACGTCGTGGTCGCCCAGGCGCAGCTCGCCGAGCCGGCGGGTCTCGTCGGACAGCAGTTCGGCGAGGCGGGCGGTGAACGCCGGGGGCCGGTTGGCCATCCGCCCGCCCGCGATGTGCAGCGCGAGCGGCAGCCGTCCGCAGGCCCGGGCGACGGCGACGACCGCCGTGTCGTCGGGCGCCTCGCGCACCCGGCCCACCCGCCGCAGCAGCTCGCCCGCCTCCTCCAGCGGCAGCAGGCCCAGGCCGACCGCGACCGCCTCGGCCAGCCCCAGCTTGGCCCGGCTGGTCACCAGCGCCGCGCAGCCCGCGCCCACCGGCAGCAGCGGCCGCACCCGCTCGGCGTCGACGGCGTCGTCGAGCACCACCAGGACGCGGCGCCCGGCCAGCTCGGTGCGGTAGCGCGCGGCCGCCGACTCGGCGTCGGCGGGCACCTCCGCGGCGGGCACCCCCAGCGCAGTGAGGAAGCGGCCCAGCACGGCCTCGGTGCCGGGGGCGCGGTCGGGATCGCCGCCGCCGAGCGCGGCGAACAGGACGCCGTCGGGGAAGGACGGGGCGAGCAGGTCGGCCACCCGGATCGCCAGCGCGGTCTTGCCGACGCCCCCGGGGCCGTCCACGGCCGCGATCGGCGCGACGCCGCCGGACCCGCCGGGCGCCAGCAGCTCCACCAGCTCGGCGACCTCCGCGGCGCGGCCGACGAAGACCGCCGGGCCGTGCGGGGTCTGTCGCGGCGGCGGCGCCCCGGCCCGCTGCGGGGCGGTCGGCTCGCGGTGGGTCTGCTCCAGCATCGCCTGGTGCAGGGCGCGCAGCGCGGGCGACGGCGCGATCCCGTGCTCGGCGACCAGCCGGCGCCTGCCCCGGTCGTAGGCGACCAGCGCGTCGCCGTGGCGCCCGGCGCCGTGCAGCGCGCGCATCAGCATCCCGAGCAGGCCCTCGTCGTCGGGGTGCGCCTCGACCAGCGCCTCCAGCTCGGGCACCAGCGCCGCGTAGCGGCCCAGCCGCAGGTCGGCCTCGATCCGCGAGCGCCGGGCCGCGGCCCGCGCGCCCTCCAGCCGGGCGATCTCCGCCGCGGCGAACGGCAGGTCCTCCAGCCCGGCCAGCACGGGCCCGCGGAACAGCCCGAGCGCGGCGCGCAGCCGCTCGGCCGCCTCGCCGGGGCGCCCGGCGCGCAGGTGCGCGTCGCCCTCGGCGACCAGCTCGGCGAGTTCGGCCGCGTCGACGCGCACGTCGCCGCTCAGCCGGTACTGCGGGCCGGTCCGCTCGACGCCCAGCCCGAGCTTGCGCAGCCGCGACACGTGCCCCTGCACGGCGTTGCCCGCGTGCGTGGGCGGGTCGGCGCCCCACAGCCCGTCGGCGATCGACGGGTGGCCGACGCCGGTCGGGTGGTGCAGGGCCAGCAGCGCCAGTACCGCGGCGCGGTGGCCCAGCGGCAGCGCGACCGGGGCACCGCCCACGAGGAGCTCGGGCGGCCCGAGCACCCGCACGGCGACCGCGGGACCGGCGACCACGACGACGACCTCCCGGGTGACGCGTCGGTGACGGGGCGTTGCGCGACACCGTAGCGCCGCCACGACCGTCAGGGCGTCAGCGGCGGGCACCCCCACGAGCGCAGCAGCGCGTCGACCGTCATCCGCACCACGGCGGGCATGTCGACCGAGCCCGGGTCGAGCAGCCACTGCACCTGCAGCCCGTCCATCACCGCGATCAGCGCGGAGGCGGCCCGGTCGAGCTGCTCGGCCGAGGGGGCGTGGGCCCCGCAGGCGATCCGCAGCGCCTCGGCCAGCTCGGCGCGCAGCCCGTCGAACCGGTCGCGGAACCAGCCCTGGGCGGGGTGCCCCTCGGTGACCGACTCGGCCGACAGCACGGTGTAGGCCTGCACGATCCCGGTGCGCGAGACGTTCTTCTCCACGGTGCTCAGCACGTGCTGCAGGAAGTCGACGCCCTGCGGGCGCTCGGCGTCCTCGAACTCCAGCCGGCCGCCGGCGTCGCGGTCGCGCAGCACCTCGACGAGCAGCTGCTCCTTGCTGCCGAAGTAGTGCAGGATCCCCTGGTGGGTGATGCCGACCCGGTCGGCGATCTCGCCGAGCGAGCCGTTGCGGAACCCCCTGGTGGTGAACACCTCGTGCGCGGCGCGCAGGATCTCGCCGCGGCGCCGCAGGGCTCGGGCGCTGAGCCGGGGGGCCGGCCGTTCGGCGGTGTCCGGCGAGATCCCCGGACCGTCACTCATGCGCTCACTCTGTCATGGTCCCACCGGCCTCGGCTGACAGTCGGTAAGTGATCATCCGGATTCGTCGACAGCCGACCTCGTCGCGTCGCCATCCCCCACCCAGCACGACCGCCCGCGGCTGACGCTCGAGCCGCGGACTCCCGCACGGTCCCGGCGGGACTCCGGCCGGTCCACGATCCGGACGACGCCCGTGGTCCGATCAGGAACGGAGGGTCGACAGGGGTGAGGGGATCAGCGGGGCTGGGCGCCGAAGAGCGCCACCTCGTCGACGCAGACGCACCCGCGGTCCAGCCCCGCGGTGATCGTGGCCGAGCAGAACCGCACCCCGATCGGGTCGTGCGCGCCCCAGTCGTGTGCGCAGGCCGAGCAGGCGAGGTGGGTGTGCGTGGTGGGGGACAAGGCGGTCGACGGCGTCATGTGGGTCCTGCGCATCGGTTCTGCTCCTGACCGGACTTTCGCGGGGAAGGGTGGGTGGCCGGTAGCGGCGGGTGGGCCGGCCCTCAGCGCCGAGCGGTGCGCAACGGCGCGCCGACCTCGTGCAGGTGCCGCAGGACGTCCCGGTAGGAGGCCAGCAGCCCGGACTGCGCGTACGGGATGGCGCGCTCGGCGCAGAACGCCTGCACGAGCGGCTGCGCGCGGCGCAGGCTGGAGCGGGGCATGCTGGGGAACAGGTGGTGCTCGATCTGGTAGTTGAGCCCGCCCAGCGCGAAGTCGACCCACGGCCCGCCGCGGACGTCGCGGGAGGTCAGCACCTGCTTGCGCAGGAAGTCCCAGCCGTCGGACCCGCTGGTGGTGGGCATGCCCTTGTGGTTCGGGGCGAACGACAGGCCCATGTACAGGCCCCACAGCCCCTGGTGGACCGCGATGAACACGACGGCCCGGCCCGGGGAGAGCACGAGGAACACCGCGGCGAGGTAGGCGCCGGTATGCGCGGCCAGCAGCACCGCTTCCAGACCGCGGCGCTTCGTCTCCCCCTTCCACACGGCCAGCGCGCTGCTCCAGTGCAGGTTGAAGCCCTCCAGCAGCAGCAGCGGCACGAACAGGTACGCCTGGTGGGCCGACGTCCAGCGGGCCAGGCCCCGGCGGGACCGGCGCTGGCGCTCGCTGAAGGCCAGGATCGGCAGGTCGAGGTCGGGGTCGTCGTCCTCGTGGTTGGGGTTGGCGTGGTGGCGGTTGTGCTTGCCGACCCACCAGCCGTAGCTGATCCCGATCAGGCTCCCGTGCAGCAGGCCGACGGCGTCGTTCGCCCGGCGCCCACGGAAGATCTGCTTGTGCCCGGCGTCGTGGCCGATGAACGCCACGTGCGTGCCGGCCACGGCCAGCAACGCCGCCGTTCCGACCTGCCACCAACTGTCGCCGAGGTAGCCGAAGAGCGCCCACGCGGCGGCGAAGGCGACCAGTGTGAGGGCCACGCGCAGCGCGTAGTCGCCCAGGCGCCGGTCGAGCAACCCGGCCTGCTTGATCGTCCGGGAGAGGTCGGCGAAGTCGGTGCTCGCGGCCACGGGCTCCGCGGCCGACTTCTCGCACGCCGTGACGGGGGACGTCTGGACCAATCGGGATCTCCTCGTTGCACCTCATGGCGCACCGGGGTCTCGAGCGGAGCCATATCGCGGGAATCGCGGTACCCGCCACAGTAGCGGATCGGTGCTGGTCCCGCTGGCGCTCGGACCTCCCGCGAGGCCGGTCGCACCCCGCCTGGCTGTGCGTAGTATCGCCGTCACCGGGTGCCGATCCGATCGTCGCCGAGAGCGGTTGATGAGACGGGTTCCCCGATCATGACGACGCGCGACCCGAACGGCCCATCACCCCCCGACCCGCCGACCGGACGGCCGGTCATGGGTGAGCTGGGGCCGGTCACCACAGAGCTGCTCGGCGTCGTCCGCGACGGTACCGACGACAAGGCCCTGGCCGCCCGGATCTGCCAGGCCTGCGTGCGCGGGCTCGGCGTCGACGGGGCGGCGCTGTCGCTGCTCACGGCCACCGAGGCGCGGCAGACGCTGTGGGCCACCGACCCGGTCGCCGAGCGGTTGGAGGAGCTGCAGTTCACGCTCAACGAGGGCGCCTGCATGGAGGCCGCGCGGACCGGGGCGCCGGTACTGGTCCCCGACCTGCACCACTGCACGCGGACCACGCGCTGGCCCCTCTTCGCCGCGGCGGTCGGTGAGCAGACCGCGGTCGCGGCGCTGTTCGCGCTGCCGCTGCAGTGGGGTGCGATCAACCTCGGGGTGCTGGACCTCTACCGGGCCGTCCCCGGAGCCCTGAGCGAGGCCGAGCGCCTCGACGCGCTGGCCGCGGCCGACACCGCGGCGCTGATGCTGCTCGACCAGCGCACCGACCCGGACAACCGGTTCGGCGGGTGGCTCGACCACGCGCTGGGGAGCCGGGCGGAGATCCACCAGGCCACCGGGATGGTCCTGGTGCAGCTGGCGGTGAGCGCGGAGGACGCGCTGGCCAGGATGCGCGCTCACGCGTTCGTCCACCAGCGGCTGCTCATCGAGGTCGCCCGCGACGTCGTCGCCCGACGACTCGTGTTCACCGAGGACATGATGTGACGCGGCGGGGCACCGCCGACGAAGGAGGCACTGTCATGCGCGGATCGGAGCGGGAGCAGCAGCTGAGCCGGGCCTTCGTGGCGCTCGCCGACACCCTCGTCGCCGACTACGACGTCATCGCCCTGCTCGACCAGCTCGTCGACCACTGCACGACGCTGCTGGACGTGGACGCGGCCGGGCTGCTGCTCGGCGACTCCCGCCGCGAGCTGCGGGTCGTCGCGGCCACCAGCGAGGACGCCGAGCTGATGGAGCTGCTGCAGCTGCAGGCCGACGAGGGCCCGTGCCTGGAGTGCTACCGCACCGCGGCCCCGGTGAGCGTGGCCGACCTGGCCGACACCGCGACCCGATGGCCGACGTTCTCCGCGGCCGTCGCAGACATCGGGGCGTTCCGCTCGGTGCACGCGCTGCCGCTGCGGCTGCGTGGGGAGGCCATCGGCGCGCTGAACCTGTTCCGCGGCGCACCCGGGCCGCTGCCGGCTCCCGACCTGGCCCTGGGGCAGGCGCTGGCCGATGTGGCGACCATCGGCATCCTGCAGGAGCAGGCCATCCGCCGTGGCGAGGTGCTCGCCGAGCAGCTGCAGGTGGCCCTGAACAGCCGGGTGGCCATCGAACAGGCCAAGGGGGTCGTCGCGCAGCTGCTCGACCTGGGGATGGACGCCGCGTTCGACGTCCTGCGCCGCTACGCCCGGGAGCGGAACCTGCGGCTGGCCGACGTGGCGCGGGCGGTGGTGGCCCGCGAGGTCGACCGGAAGGCGCTGCTCGCCGCTCGCCGCGGTCCGGATCCGGCACCGTCCGAGCACGGGCGGCGGGGTCGGTGAACGACCAGGAGTCGCTGGCCGAGGCGTTCGCCCAGCTCGCCGACGTGGACGACGTCTCGTTCGTCACCGGCGAGTTCTTCCAGCGGCTGTGCGGCCACTACGTGCGGCTGGGCGGGGTGGACGGGGCGGGGCTGCTGCTGGCCGACACGACCGGCCGGCTGGAGGCGCCGGCCGCCGCCGGCGACCGGGTCCGGGAGCTGGGGGAGCTCCAGCTCAGCGCGGAGGAGGGTCCGGGTGTCGACTGCCACCGGTCGGGGCAGGTCGTCGAGGTCGACGACGTGGCCGACGTCGGCGACGTCGTCGGGGTGAGGGGGCGCTGGCCGCGGTTCGCGCCCGCCTGCCGGCTGGCCGGCTTCGGCGCGGTGCACGCGATCCCGATGCACCGCAGGGATCGGGTCATCGGGGCGGTGACCCTGTTCACCACCGCCGCCGGCCGGCTCGATCCGTCGACCGCGCGCATCCTGCGCTCGCTGACCGACCTCGCCACCATCGTCCTGCTGCACCAGCGCGCCCTGCACCACCAGTTCCTGGTCATCGAGCAGCTGCAGACCGCGCTGACCAGCCGGGCGGTCATCGAGCAGGCCAAGGGGATCCTGGCCGAACGCACCGGACTGGACCCCGGCGGTGCCTTCGACGTCATGCGCGGCCTCGCCCGCGCCCGCAACCTCGGCCTGACCGCGCTCGCCCGGGACATCGTCGCCGGCAACGCCGGGCCGCCGTGGCGCGGTCCTCAACCCGGCGGGACGCCGCCGGTGTCCTGACGCGCCCCGGGTGGGCGGACCTCCGAGCACCTCTACGGTCGGCAGGGCACCGCCGGGATCCGGAGCGGGTGATCGGCGTCCGACCCGGCCACGGGCTGAGGCCGGACGGGCGACTTCGCTACTCCTTCGGGTGATCGCGGGCAATCGCGCGCTGACCACGCGCAGCCGGCGCGACGGTGAGCGTGGTGGCGTAGAGCCAGGGGAGGGCGAGCAGCAGACCGCCCAGCACGTCGGACGGGTTGTGCGCGCCCCGGTAGAGGCGACCGAACGCCACGGCCAGCACCACGAGCACCGCCAGCGCGACGACCAGCCAGCGCCACCACGCCCGGGTCACCAGCAGCACGATCGCGGCCAGCCCGCCGTACAGGCAGACCGCCGCCGCGGTGTGCCCGGACGGGAAGCTGGACGTCGGCGGGAGCGCGGCGTCGAGGTGCTGCACGTCGG
This sequence comes from Pseudonocardia lacus, assembly GCF_018531445.1. Taxonomy (GTDB): domain Bacteria; phylum Actinomycetota; class Actinomycetes; order Mycobacteriales; family Pseudonocardiaceae; genus Pseudonocardia; species Pseudonocardia lacus. Next base: position 35,694 of record NZ_JAHDTH010000037.1, on the reverse strand, counting down.
GGCGGGGACGTCCGACGACGGTCGCCGAGCTCAGGAACAGCGCCAGCTCGCCGAGCAGCGCGACCGCCATCAGCGCGAACGGCCACCAGTGCCGCAGCAGCAGTGCCGCGACGACCGCCACCACCAGCCCCGCGACCAGCACGGTCGTCGTCGAGGCGAGGTCGCTGAGCACCGCGGAGACGGCGTCGACGCCGGGGGTGCGCCGCTCGCCCAGCCAGCGCAGCATCCCGAGGTCGGCTTGGTCGACCGTGGCGCCGAACGGGGTGGCGGTGATCAGGAAGCCGAGGCCGAGGAGCAGGACGAACAGCCCCGTGCCGAACGCCATCTGCAGGCCGGCGCGCTTTGCGACGGGGGCGAGCTCGCCGCGCCGCGCCGGCGCGGGCCGGCGCGGGGGAGCGGTCTCGTCGGTGTGCTGGGTCACGCGGCCGAGTGCCCGTTCCGCCGGTCGGCTACGCGCGGTGAACGGGCTGTCGATCAGCGGCGCGCCGGCCTGCGTGAGATCCTTCGCCTCTCACTGCAGCGGGTCGCGGGGGCGCGGATGAACCTGGAGAAGGTGGTCTTCGGCTTCTTCGTGCTGCTGGCCGCCACCTTGAACTTCGGCTTCTTCATCGGCGACATCGGCGACCCCGACCTGCACAACCCCTACGAGCTGTTCGCCGCGCTCGTGGTCAGCCTGGTCGCGACGGTGCTGAAGTTCGGCGACCGCACGCAGATCGGCGCGGTGCACCTGGCCACCAGCCTGGTCGCCGACCTGCAGCTGGGCGCGGCTGCGCTCGCCTGGACCTACGCCGCGCACATCTCGGTCGAGGGGATGACGCCCGCGGCGACGGCCAGCGTGGTCTCGCTGTCGGGGGGCGCGCTGCTGGCCAACGCCGTCTCGGTCGTCCTGCTCGTCGTCGAGACCGTGACCTACCACCGCCGGTAGCCGTGGCCAACCCGCTGCTCGACTTCTGGTTGCGGCTGCTCGGGCAGGAGACCGAGGACGAGCGCCGCCCCTCCCGGCTGAGCAGGCGGCTGCGCAGGCGCATCCCGCGCGCGTCCGAGGTCCAGGCCGAGGCGACGATCTTCCTGGTGCTGCGCCGGATGCGCGCGCCGCTGATCGTGCTGATCCTGATCTTCGCGGTGAGCGTGTTCGGGCTGACGCTGGTGCCGGGGCAGGACCCGGCGACCGGCCAGCCCACCCGGATGACGTTCTTCGACGCCTTCTACTTCATGAGCTACACGGCCTCGACCATCGGGTTCGGCGAACTGCCCCACCCGTTCACCGCCGCGCAGCGGCTCTGGGTCACCGTCTCGATCTACCTGACGGTGATCGGCTGGGCCTACGCCATCGGCTCGCTGCTGTCCCTGCTGCAGGACCGCGCGTTCCGCCAGGCGCTGGCCCTGCAGCACTTCACCCGCAAGGTCAAGCGGCTGCGCGAGCCGTTCCTGCTCGTCGTCGGGCACGGGCGCACCGGGGAGCTGCTCAGCCGGGCGTTCGACGAGCTGGGCAAGCGCGTCGTGGTGATCGACATCGATCCGGAGCGGATCGAGTCGCTGGAGCTGGGCAGCTACCACGCCGACGTGCCCGGGCTGGTCGCCGACGCCCGCGACCCCGCCCACCTCGGCGTCGCCGGGCTCGCCAACCCCGGCTGCCACGCCGTGCTGGCGATCACCAACGACGACGAGGCCAACCTGACCGTCACCATGACCGCCGCGCTGCTGCGCCCCGACCTGCAGGTCATCGCCCGCACCACGTCGGCGTCCATCGCCGAGCGCATGCGGGCCTTCGGCACCCCCACCGTCGTCGACCCGTTCGACCGCTTCGGCGAGCACCTCGGGCTGGGCATCCGCGCCCCCGCGTCTTACCAGCTGATCACCTGGCTGGAGAGCGGGCCGGGCGCGACGCTCCCGACCCGGGGGCACCCGCCGCCCGACGGGCGCTGGGTGGTCTGCGGGTACGGCCGGTTCGGCCGCGAGCTGGTCGCCGACCTGCAGCGCGAGGGCATCGAGGTCACCGTCGTCGAGACGCGCTCCGAGGACACGCCCGGCGGCGTCCTCGGCGACGGCGCCGACCCCGACGTGCTGGAACGGGCCGGCGTCGCCGACGCCGCGGGGTTCGTCGCCGGGGTCGACAACGACGCCAGCAACCTGTCCATGATCGCCGCGGCGCGCCGGCTGAACCCGGACGTGTTCGTGGCCGCCCGGCAGAACCGCCCGGCCAGCTCCCCGCTGTTCGCCGCGATGGAGACCGACGCGCTGCTGGTGCCACCGGAGCTGGTGGCGCACGAGGTGTACGCCCAGCTCAGCACGCCGCTGCTGTGGCGGTTCGTGCAGGAGGTGCCCACTCGCGGCGACGACTGGGCGGCCGGGGTGGTCGACCGGCTGACCGAGCTGTGCGGCAAGCGGCTGGCCCCGCTGTGGAAGGTCCGCCTCGACCGGAGCGAGGCGCCTGCGCTGCAGGACTGGCTGCGCTCCGGGGAGGCCCCCATCGGCGCGGTCCTGCGCGACCCCGACGAGCGCGAGCGGCGGCTGGACGCGGTGGTGCTGCTGGTGCTGCGGGGCGACCGGTGCGAGCTGACCCCCGACGACGACTTCGTCCTGGAACCGGACGACGAGCTGCTCCTGGTCGGGCCGCCCGCCGCCCGCCGGGGCCTGGACAGCACGATGCTGGTCGAGGGCTCGGCCTCCTACGTCCGGACCGGGAAGCGGGTGGCCACCGGCTGGCTGTGGCGCAAGTTCCAGCCCTGACCCCCTCGCGGGCTCCGGTCAGGCGACGGGGGCCGGAGCCGGGGCGCCGAACCAGCGGCGCAGGGCGGCGTCGGGCGTCGGGTCGGCGCCGGTGTCGGCCCAGGCCACGTAGCCGTCGGGGCGGACGAGCACGCGGCGGGCGTCCAGCCCGGTGCCGACGGGGGAGTCCAGCACCCGGGCGCCCACCCGGTCGACGCCCGCCACGAGTTCCCGCACGCCGGGCTCGCCGTCGAGCTCCAGCAGCAGCCCGTGCCCGGAGTGCTGGAGGGCGGCCACCGTGGTCGGGCCGTCGCCGGCGTCGAGGGACAGGTCGGGCAGCCGGGCGCCGACGAGCGGGTGGTCGTCACCGAGGTCGTAGCGCAGCGACAGCCCGGACATCAGGCCGGCGATGTGGCGGTTGGCCTCGGGCAGGCGCAGCAGGTCGGTGACGATGCCGCGCAGCGCCCACGCGTCGTCGGCCTCGGGGGCGGGGTTCATCAGCAGGCTCTGGGCGCGCGCGGTGGCGATCACCCGGGCGCCGACGGGGTGGCGCTCGTCGTGGTAGGTGTCGAGGACGTCGGCGCGGCCGCGCAGGTGGGCGGCCAGCTTCCAGCCCAGGTTCATCGCGTCCTGCACGCCGAGGTTGAGGCCCTGGCCGCCGACGGGGGCGTGGATGTGCGCGGCGTCGCCGGCGAACAGCAGCGGGCCGGCGCGGTAGTGCTCGACCTGGCGGGCGGCGTCGCTGAACCGGGTGCCCCAGCGCAGCCGGGCCAGCGTCGTCTCCGGGCCGTGCACGGCGGCGAGCGCGACCGCGACCTCGTCGGCGGTCACCGGGTCGTCGCGCTCGGGCGCCGGGCCGGCGTGGCCGACGACGATCCGGTACGGCGTGGCGGGGTCGGCGCCGTCGCCCAGCGGGTGCGACATCATCCAGTAGCCGCCGCCGTGGTGGGTGTGCTCGCTGATGTGGCGCACGGTGCGCGGCACGGTCGGGCCGCGCCCGGCCAGCTCGACGTCGGCGCTGACCGCCGCCATCGTGCCGGCGCGGCCGGGGAACGGGGTGCCGGTCAGCGTGCGGACGGTGCTGTGCCCGCCGTCGCAGGCCACCAGGGACCGGGCCACCAGCGTGGCGCGGCCGTCGGGGCCCTCGACGGTGGCCTCCACCCGGTCGTCCCCGACCGACACGTCGACGAGCGCCGTGCCGCGCCGCACCGCGACGCCCAGCTCGTGCAGCCGCTGCTCCAGGACGGCCTCGATGCGGTCCTGCGGGATCATCAGCCCGGCCGGCCAGCGGGTGCGCCACGCGGTGGCGTCCAGCGGCACCGGGAGCCCGGCGAAGTGCCCGCCGACGTTCTCCCCGGGCACCGCTCGCGCGCTCACCGCGTCGAGCAGCCCGCGCATGTGCAGCATCTCGCAGGTCCGCGGGTGGACCCCGCCGCCGCGGGACTGCCCGCTCGGCTGCGCGCGCCGCTCCACCACCTCGACCGCCACTCCGCGCAGCGCGAGCTCCACGGCGGCGACCAGCCCGGTCGGTCCCGCTCCCACCACGACCACACCAGAATCCATGACCGAGAGCATAAGTATACCGAGTGCAGAAATCAACCTGGTGTAAGATCGTCGGATGGACGAGCCCGTCGGTCTGCGCGAGCGGAAGAAGGCCCGCACCCGCGCGGCGATCTCCGAGGCCGCCATCCGGCTGTTCCTGCAGCGCGGCTACGACGCGGTGTCCGTGGTCGAGATCGCCGCCGAGGCCGAGGTCTCCAAGCGCACGCTGTTCGCCTACTTCCCGACCAAGGAGGAGCTGGTCCTGCACCGCTTCGCCGACCACGGCGGCGAGCCGGCGCGCGTGGTCCACGGCCGCGGGCCGGGGGAGGCGCCGCTGGCCGCCCTGCGCCGGCAACGGATCGAGCGGCTGCGCGCCCGCGACCCCATCACCGGCCTGTGCGACATCGCCCCGGTCGTGGAGTTCTACCGGCTGATCATGGGCACGCCCTCGCTGTCGGCGGCCCTCGTCGGCTACCTCCGCCGCGACGAGGAGTCGCTGGCCGCCGCCCTGCGCGAGGCCGTGCCGGACGCCGGGCCGCTCGCCGCCCGGCTGGCCGCGGTGCAGATCGTCGGGGTGCTGCAGGCCCTGGCCGACCACAACCAGACCCGCATCGTCGACGGCGCCTCGGCCGACGACATCGCCGACGACGCGCTGGCCGACACCGAGCTGGCCTTCGCCCAACTTGGTTGCGGGATGACCGCCTATGCCTGACCGGAGCGGTTGCGGGGGCGGAACCGCCAGCCCATGCTGACCGGACGGCCGACCTCGATCGGCGGACCCGCGGGGGGTGGGCGATGACCAGGGTTGGACGTGCGGTGCCGGAGCCGTCGGCCGTCGACGGGCTCGACCTGCCCGGTATGCGCGACTGGCTGGAGCGACATCGGGAGTCGATCGTCGCCGACCTCGTGGCCTACGCCTCCGTCGAGACCCCGAGCGACGACCTCGACCTGCTCGCCGCCGGGCTCGCCCACCTGGAGGCCCGGCTGGCCGACCGGCTCGGGCTCCCGGCCGCGCGCACGCACTACGCCTCGACCGAGCACGGCGACGTCCTCGTGCTCGACTACCCGGGCGATGGCCCTGGCGCGGTCACGCTGCTCGCGCACTACGACACCGTCTGGAGCGCCGGCACTCTGATCGGTTGGCCCGTCCGGGTCGACGGCGACACCCTGACCGGCCCCGGCGTCTTCGACATGAAGGCCGGCCTGGTGCAGGCGGTGTGGGGCGTCCGCGCGCTGCGCGCCGCCGGCGCGCCGGCGCCCGCGCTGCGCCTCGTGCTCAACGGCGACGAGGAGATCGGCAGCCCGTTCTCCCGGCCGCTGATCGAGTCCGCCTGCACCGGCACCGACGCCGTGCTGGTCTTCGAGGCCGCCGCCGACGGCGCGGTGAAGACCGCCCGCAAGGGCGTCGGCATGTTCCGGGTCCGCGCCCGCGGCGTCGAGGCGCACGCCGGGCTGGAACCGGAGAAGGGCGCCAGCGCGATCGACGAGATCGCCCGCGCGGTGCGCACCCTGCACGAGGCCACCGACCTCGCCGAGGGCACCACCGTGAACGTCGGCGTGCTGCGCGGCGGCACCCGCTCCAACGTGGTCGCCGGCGAGGCCGAGGCCGAGATCGACGTCCGGGTGCGCACGGTGGCCGGCCAGCGCCGGATCGACGCCGTGCTGGCCGGCCTGTCCGCCCACGACCCGCGCGCCGAGATCACCGTGCTGGGCGAGTGGAACCGCCCGGTGATGGAGCGCTCGCCGGCCATCGCCGCCGTCTACGCGCTGGCCCGCCGGGCCGGCGAGCGGCTGGGCGTGGACGTCCCCGAGGTCGCCGTCGGCGGGGCCAGCGACGGCAACTTCGCCGCCGCACTCGGGCTGCCAGTGCTCGACGGCCTCGGCGCCGTCGGCGCCGGCGCGCACGCCCGGCACGAGCACGTGAGCGTCTCCGGGATGGTCGAGCGGGCGGCGCTGGTCGCGGGGCTGATCGGGGCCTTCGGGGTGTGAGCGGGCGCTAGTACCCCCTGGCCTTCGTGACGACCGCACCGATGCTCTTCTGCGGGGCCGCGGCGCACGCTGCGTCTACTTCGGACAGCACGAACGGGCTGCCGATGATGCCCTGGTGCCCGATCTCGACCGCGATCCGGTTGATGATCGCGGTGCGCGCGGACGCATCCTCGATCTGCTGGTAGTCGCTGCAGGGCGACGGTTGGGTGATGTCGGACGGCGCGGGGCCGCCGGCGCCTTGGACGAGCAGCCTGCCGACGAAGAACAGCACCGCCACCACGGCGACGACGATGCCGATGCCCCCGAAGCTGATGTTGTGGCCCGACTTGTTGCCACCGACCACGTCCCCGCGACCGGTGCTGTTGCCCGACACGTTGTTGCCGGCGATGTTGGTCGAGCCGCTGGCCCCCGGCCCGGTCGAGGCGGAGCGGGTCTGGGGTCCGTCGCCGTCGTGGCGCCGTTGCGACTCCTCGGCGCTGATCCGCGGCAGCTGGTTCGGGTCGTGTTCGGTCGAGCTCACTGGGGCCTCCGTATCGGTGGGGTGCGGGGATCGGTTGTTCCGGTCATGCGCAGGGGCGGTCGTAGGGGAGGTCGGGGACGAACCGCGCCCACAGCTCGGGGTCCATCGGTGCGCCGACCGCGGCGCACAGCGCCCCGGCCGCGTCCTGGGGATCGGTGCGCCAGACGCGCACGGTGCGGTCCGCGCTCCCGGCGAGCAGGCGGCTCCCGTCACGGCTCCAGGCCACCGAGAAGACCGCTTCCGCGGGCCCGGCCAGGACGTCGAGAGCCCGCGGGGCTCCGGGCACGGAGACGTCCCAGACCCACACGGTCCCGTCGGTGACCGCGGCCGCGAGGCGTCCGCCGTCGGGGCTGAACGCGACGGAGTAGACGTAGTTCCCCGGACCCCGCAGGGGCGCGCCGAGGGGTTCGGGCCGCGTCGGGTCGGTGACGTCCCACAACCGCACCGCCTTGTCCGCGCTGCCCACCGCGAGCACGCGGCCATCGGGGCTGAACGCCGGCGAGTAGGCGTAGCTGGTCGGTCCGTCGAGCGCCCGCAGGAGCCGGGGGGCGGCCGGGTCCGCCACGTCCCAGAGGTAGGTCCGGGCGTCGGCGCTGGCCGCGGCGAGCAGTCGGCCGTCGGGGCTGAACGCCGAGGCGAGGACGTAGCTCGTCGCGGCGCGCAAAGGCGGCAGCGGCCGGGGGGTGGCCGGTGAGCCGATGTCCCACAAGTGCACCGCGTTGTCGTCCGAGGAGGCGGCGAGCAGCCGCCCGTCCGGGCTGGTCACCAGGTGCTCGACCAGAGCGGCTGGTCCGGTGAGCGGCTCACCGAGCGGTATCGCCCGGTCGGGGGCGGTGACGTCCCACAACCGGACGCTGCCGTCGGTCCGGCCGACGGCCAGGGTCCGACCGTCGGCCGTCAGCGCCGCTGACCCGGAGACCGCCGCCTCGCCCGCGGGATTGCGCAGCGGAGGGCCCAGCGGGCTCGGTGCGGGACCCGACGCGGTCCACAGCTGCGCGGTGCCGTCGCGCTTGCCGGGACCGATCGCGACGCGCTCGCCGCTGTCGTCGAAGTTGAGGGCGAACACCCCGTCACCGAAGCCGGACAGGACCGGGCCGTGGCTCGGCCACAGGTGCGCCGTGCCGTCGGCCTCGCCCGTCGCCAGCGCTCCCGATTCGAGGAAGACGACCGAGGTGACGGGCGCGGGATGGGGGTGGCGGGCGACCTCCCGGCCCGTCCCGACATCCCACAGCCAGGCCTTGCCGTCGGAGCTGCCGGCGGCGAGGGAACGACCGTCCCTGCTGAACGCGACCGAGTTGACCCAGTTGGCCGGCCCGGTCAGCGGCGGTAGCGCGCGGGGCCGCTGCGGGTCGCTGATGTCCCAGAGGCGCACGAGGTGGTCGTTGCCCCCCGCGGCGACCAGGCGTCGATCCGGGCTGAAGGCGACGCTGTAGAAGGTCGGGGCGGAGCCGTCGCCGGGGAGCTGGACCGGCGCGAAGGTGGCCAGGTCCCAGACCGTGATCCACCCGCCGGTCCCGGCCGCGGCCGCGTGCGCGCCGTCGGGGCTCACCGCGACGGCGTGCACCGGTCCGCTCGACAGCAGCGCGGACCCCTCCACGAGCCCGTTGCCGCGGTCGAGCGCCCAGCTCCGCACGCCGCGGCCCGTTGCGGCCAGGACGGTGGAGGCGTCCGGCGTGACCGCGACGGCGAGCACGGGCTCCCCCGCGGTCTCCGCCGTTCGCGGTGGTCGCGCGCCCGTCAGGTCGAACACGGCCAGGCCCCCTTCGCCGCCGACCGCGAGGCGGGCCGCATCGGCGGTGAGGGCGGCTCCCGACACCGGCCAGCCGACCGGGGGCGTGTTCCCGACCGGGTTCGGGCGCCCCGTGTCGTCGATCCGCCACAGCTGGGCCGCGTGGTCCAGCCCGGTGGTCGAGGCGATCGTCCCGCCCACCGCCGCGAGCGCCTGGGTGACCGCAGGCGGACCGGAGAGCTGCGCGGGGACCGGCACGGCGGTCGCGTTCAGCACGCTGGACCGCGCTTCGGCGGTGGGCGCGATCCGGTGGGCGGCCACCGCGAGCTGCGCCGACAGGGCCGGATCGTCGCCGCGCAGGGCGTCGGCCCGGAAGGCCAGCTGGCGCGACACCGCCACGTCGCGCTCCGCGGCCAGCTGCCCGCCCTGCACGACGGACCAGCCGGCCAGCCCGGCGACGACCAGGAGCAGCGCGACACTCACCGCCAGCAGGCGGCGCAGCCGCCGGTTCCGGCGCCGGTCGTCGGCCGAGCGGAGCACCTCCGCGTGTTCGCTCGCGGCGAGGAAACGGCGCTCGAGCTCGTTCAGGCCGGCCTGCCGGTGGGGGTCGGCGAAGCGCTCGCGGGCCGCGACGAGCCGACCACCGCGCAGCAGCGCGTCGGGGTCCTCGTCGTGGTCGCGCCACTGCCGCGCCGATTCGCCCAGCTGGTGGCGGCCGACCACCTCGGCGCGGTCGGACTCGATCCAGGTGCGCAGCCGCGGCCAGGCGACCAGCAGCGCCTCGTGCGCGATCCGGACCGTGGACTCGTCGGCCACCACCAACCGCCTGCGCACGAACTCGTCGAGCACCTCCGGCCCGACGCCGTCCAGCTCGCTGCGGTCCGCCACCCGCCGGGTCCCGGTGACCGTGGCGCCGACGTGGACCAACCGCAGGAACAGCCGCCGGACCTCGTCCTCCCGGTCCTGCCCGAGCGCGGCGACGGCGTCGTCCGCGGACCGCGCGATGGCGCCGCGGACCCCGCCCGTGGCGCGGTAGGCGGTGATCGTCATCCCGCTGCCGCCCGCGCGGTGCCAGGTCGTGAACAGGGCGTGCGAAAGCAGCGGCAGCGCGCCTGCGCCGCCGGTGGCGTCGATGTCGTGCTGGTCGAGGTCCTCGAGCAGCAGGTCGGCGAAGCCCGGCTCGACGGTCGATCCGACGTGCTCGGCCGGGCCGGTGATGGCCTCGCGCAGCTCGGCTGGCGTCATGGGCGGCACGACCACCTGGGTCCGCTGCAGGGCTGAGGCCAGCTCGGGCAACCGCAGCGCCTGCGGGTAGAAGTCGGCGCGCAGCACGACCACGGTGGGCGCGCCGAGGGCGGCCCGCCCGGCCAGCTCCCGGGCGACCGATCCCGCCGCCTCCGGAGCCGCCCCGGGGGCGAACAGCTCCTCGAACTGGTCGAGGACGACGACCTGCTCCGCGTGGGCCGCGGCGAGCCGGTCGAGGCCGCTGTCGTCCGGGGTGACCACGACCGGGTCGGGCGTCGCGAGCGCGGGCACCACCCCGGCCCGCAGCAGCGACGACTTCCCCGATCCGGACGGGCCGACCACGACCAGCGGCAGTCCGGCGGCCGCGCTCTCGCGCAGCCGCTCGACCACCTCGGCCGTGGCAGCGGCCCGCCCGCGGAACAGTCCGGCGTCGTCCGGCCCGAAGCTCTGCAACCCCCGGTAGGGGCATTCCTCCGCTGGGCGCTGCTTACCGGTGCGGCGCACCCGCAGCAGCGCCTCGGTCCACGCCTCGACGACCCGCGGGTCGTCGACCCCACACGCCTGCAGGACCTGCCGCAGCGCGGGCACCGGCGGCATGTGCCGGCCGCTGAAGTACCCGCCCAACGTGCTGTGCACGATCCCGGTGCGCTTCTGCAGGGCGCGCACCGTCATCCCCGTCCGTTGCCGCACGATCGTCAGCGCCGCGGCGAGCTCGGCGGGCGAGTGGATCCGGGACGGGTCGGTGGCGGCGTCGAGATCGGTCAGGTCCACGCGGTGGTCTCCCTCATCCGGTCGGGTGCCGGGGGAGTCGCTCTCGGGGCCCGAGATGTCACACAGCGTCGTCAAGCCCGACTCACCGGTGGCGGTCCCGGAAGGCACGGATCCGGTGGATGCTCTCGACGGTGTTCTCGGTGAGCTTCCCGCCGAGGTACACGCTGATCACGAATGGGACCACCAGCGGGCTCAGCACGAGCGCCCACGGGCCCGCCCTGAGCCACATCACGACGATCAGGCCGATCCCGATGGCGACCGCGACGAGCGCTTTCGCCGGATTGCGCTCGGCGGTGCGCGGATCCCTGTCCACCGTCATGTCCCCGTCACCCGATCACGTAGAAGAAGAACAGGAAGATCGGGATCACGTAGAGCAGGTCGTACATCCAGTAGGCGCGCCCGGACAGCGCGATGTAGGCGCCGTAGCCGATCAGCCCCACGCCGAGCGCCACCGCCCAGAACGGGCTGATGGACGGGGAGAAGTCCTTGGCGGCGATGAAGAAGGCGCCGCTGATGACCATGACGGCGGCGTCGACGTAGCGGCGCGCCTGGCCGAGCGCCGCGGTGATGCCGGGCCGGTCGGCGCCGGCTGTGCGTTGTGTCGAATCCACGATTCCTCCGCTTGTGCAGCACGATGACGGGGAGCGGAGGTGATCGACGCCCCTCCCGCGTCGATCACCGCCCACTGCGTTGCACCGCTCCGCACGGCGAATGGCGCCGTGGCGACTCCCTCCGGGTGGTCGGGGCCCTTGCGGAAGCCGGCCAGGAGCTGTGCAGGCAGTCCATCGGGACGCCCGCGGCATCGTTAGCCGACTCGAACCGCGTGGTCAGGGGTCCGTACAAGGCCGTACAAGGTCGATCAAGGAGATGTGCCGCCTCCGCAGGTCCCCCTTTCCGAGGCGTCCACAGCGGAATCATCGCGGTTGGGCTCGAGTGGCGGTTCTGCGCGGAATCCGCGGTGGATGTCGCTTCAGGCGCTCACGAACGCAGTTCGGACACGTGGGCGGCGACGATCCGCCACCCCCCGGCGAAGCGCACCCACGTCTGGCTCTGCCGGCCCTCGACGGCGCCGTCCGGGTAGCCGAACAGGGTGGTCACGACGGCCGTGCGGTCGTCGACGGCCAGGACGCGGGTGCCGGTGAGCGTGCGGCCCGGCGGCACCGAGGGGTGGGTGCGGCGCCATGCCGCGATCTGGGCGGCGCCCTGCTGGCGGTCGGCGACTCCGAACCGGACGCAGCGCTCGTCGTCCCAGAACAGCTCGGTGAGCACGGCGACGTCGCCGGCCGACAGGGCCCGTTCGTAGCGCTCGAACGCCGCGCGGACGGCGGCGACGGTCTCCGGCCGGTCCAGGACGGCGTCGCCATCGCTGTCGATGTCGGTGTCGATGTCGTTGGCGACGCCGTCCCGGGCCGGGCCGGAGCCCGTGTCGATCCCCACCGTCATGCGGTCGCCGGCCGGCCGTCGACGATCGGGGCGGCGACCGGCTCGGCGTCCTTCGCCGCCTCGGGAGCGGCGTCCGCCTCCTCGTCGGTCGCTGCCGCCTCGGTCGCGGTCGTGCCGCTCCGGGTGGCGAGTCCGAACAGCACCAGGACGATCGCGGCGAGCGCGTAGCCGAGCGCGATCTGCCCGCCGACGTTCCAGCCCACCTGCTCGGCGTGGATCAGCCCGATGAACCCGAGGACGGCGCCGGCGAAGGAGTAGATCGCGGCCGCGAAGAACTGCTTGTCCACGATGAACGCCACGATCGAGCCCAGCACCAGCCCGGCCAGGATCGCCCCGCCGCCGAGCAGCGCGGTGCCGTGGTAGACCAGCCCGGCGTTGGTCAGCGCGTCCTCGCCGACCTCGGCCGCGCTCGTCCCGGCCGCGGCCAGCGCGTTGTTCATCAGCCCGGTCGCCCAGGAGGCGATGTTCGGGATGAGCGCGATGACCACCGCGATGGCGTGCCGCTTCGGGGTCTCCTGGAACGCCTGGGCGCCGATCAGCAGGCCGATGTAGAGCAGGATCGGCACGATCGCCGGCAGCGGCAGCAGGGCCCCGAGCAGCGAGAACATCCCCAGGAAGCACAGCAGCGCGATGACCACGCCGGAGGCCAGCGAGTACGTCGTGCGCCCGCCTGCGGCCTTCCAGCCCGGGTGCCCGATGTAGACCGCGGGCGGGAACGGGCAGCCCAGCGCGGAGCCCACCACGGCGCCCGCGCCGTCGGCGGCCAGGATGGCCCGCATGTCGTACTCGTCGCCGGCCACGGCGGCGCTCTCGACGTTGGTCATGCCCTCGGTGAAGTTGTAGATCCCCAGCGGGATGGCCGTGGCCAGCAGCGGGGCCACGTCGGTCAGCCCGTCGACCAGCCGGCCGACGTCGAGCGTGGGCAGCGAGAGCGCGATGTCGCCGGCCGCCTCGACGACCGCGGGCGGGGACATGTAGCCGCCGATCCAGCCGATCGCCGTGCCGAGCAGCAGCGCGGCCAGGCCGACCGGGATGCCGCCGGGCAGCTTCAGGTCGGTGAAGAAGCCGATCAGGATGATCACCATGACCGGCAGCGCGATCCACAGCGCCTCGAACATCTGGGCCGCCGGGCGCATCGAGATGAACGCGATCGAGATGCCGGCCAGCGTGCCCAGCATCGCCGCCTGCGGCGTGTACTTGCGGATGTACGGGCCGACGAACGCGCCGATCAGCACGATGATCCCGATGATGAACGACCAGGCCAGCCCGGCCGCCCAGGCCGCCACCGGGTCGTCGGTCGCCAGGTAGATCGGCAGCATGATGACGAAGACGACGATGAACATGTGCGGCACGCTGGGGCCGTAGGGCATCGCGGTGACGTCCGTGCGGCCCTCCCGGCGGGCCAGCCTGCGCGCCAGGTAGGTGTAGTAGACGTTGCCGATCAGCAGCTGCACGCCCAGCGCCGGCAGGATCACCCCGAACACGTCGGCGCCGGGGATGTTCACCACGCCCAGGCACAGCCCGGACAGCACCAACACGTTGACCAGGGTGTTGAAGCCCAGGCCGAAGAACGCGTTGGTGTCGCCGGCCACCCACCAGGGCAGCTTCATCGTCGATGCGGTGCTCGGTGCGCTCACGGCGCCACCTCCTGGGGGACGGGCGCTGCGTCGGTCGGGACGGTGTCGTCGGCGCCGGTCAGCGCGGTGAGGAACGCCTGCGACGGCGCGACCCAGCCGAAGATCCCGCCCTGCGCGGCGATCATGGCCAGGCCGACCCGCTGGAACTCGGGGAAGTAGGAGCCGACGCAGTCCGACAGCACGAGGCACTCGTAGCCGCGGTCGTTGGCCTCCCGGACGGTGGTGTGCACGCACACCTCGGTCGTCACGCCGGTGACGACCAGGCTGGTGATGCCCCTGGCCGCCAGCTCGGCGCCGAAGGACGTGCCGTGGAACGAGCCCTTGCCCGGCTTGTCGATCACCAGCTCGCCCGGTGCGGGGGCCAGCTCGTCGATGATGTCGTGGCCGTACTCGCCGCGGACCAGGATCCGGCCCTTCGGTCCGGGCTCGCCGATGCGCAGGCTGGGCTCGCCGCGGTTGAGCTTGGCCGGTGGGCAGTCCGACAGGTCGGGCACGTGGCCCTCCCGGGTGTGGACGACGGTGAGGCCGACCGCTCGGGCGGTCTCCAGGACCTTCTTCAGCGGCGGGACCACGGCCTGCAGCCAGGAGACGTCGTTGCCGAGGGTCTCGCCGAAGCCGCCGGGCTCGACGAAGTCGCGCTGCATGTCGATGATCACCAGCGCGGTGCTCGCCGGGTCGAAGGTGAACGGGTACGGGTCGGCCGGGACTGTCCTCATGCGCTGGTCCCCTCGATGACGGCGGTGGACGTGGCGACCGCGCCGAAGACCCCGCCCTGCATGGTCACCATGTGCAGCGCGGCGTCGTGGTTGCCCGGGTCGGTGGCGCCGGTGCAGTCGGACAGGACCAGGCACTCGTAGCCGCGGTCGTTGGCCTCGCGCATGGTCGTGTGCACGCAGACGTCGGTGGTGATGCCGGTCAGCACGATGTGGGTGATGCCGTGCGTGCGCAGCACCAGGTCGAGGTTGGTGGCGTAGAACGCGCCCTTGCCGGGCTTGTCCACCAGCACCTCGCCCGGCACCGGAGCCACTTCGGGCACGATCTCCCAGCCCGGCTCGCCGCGGACCAGGATCCGCCCGGCCGGGCCGGCGCTGCCGATCTCGGCGCCGATCCGCTTCGACCGCCAGCGCTTGTTGGCCGGCAGGTCCGACAGGTCCGGCGCGTGGCCCTCGCGGGTGTGCACGACCAGCATCCCGATCTCCCGCGCGTGCGCCAGCATCGCGGCGGTGGCCGGCAGGCCGGCCCGGGTGAGCGCCAGGTCGTAGCCCATCCGGTCGACGTAGCCGCCCGGCCCGCAGAAGTCGACCTGCCAGTCGATGCAGATCAGCGCGGTCCGCGCGGCCTCGACCGAGCCGTCGTAGGGCCACGGGTAGGGGTCGGCGGCGACCGGCCCGATGCGGGCCGCGGTCCTGGCCCGCGCCGGGTGCAGGTCCGTCGTCATGCGGATGTGCCTCTCCGGCACCTTCGGTGCGGCCCCTGCGGGGAACGCTGACGCGCTCATGCAGCCTCCTCGATCAGCTCGTGCGCGGCGGACAGCAGGCGGCCCTCGGTGAACGCGGGGCCGAGCAGGGTGGCGCCGACCGGCCGCCCGTCCGCGGTGAACCCGGCGGGGACGGCGACGGCGGCGAGATCGAGCAGGTTCGCGAACTGGGTGAACCGGCCCAGCACGAGGTTGCGGGCCACCGGCTCCGCGGCCAGTTCGGCGCGGGTGAAGGTGGTCGGCACGGTCGGCAGCAGCAGGACGTCGCCGCGCTCCCACAGCCGCGCCGTCCAGGCCCGCAGCTCCTGCAGCCGGTGCCGGGCGCGGAACGCGTCGACGGCGTCGAAGCGGGCGCCGCCGTCGAGGATCGCGCGGACCACCGGCAGCACCGCATCGGGGCGGGCGTCGACGAAGTCGGCCAGCCCGGCCCGGCGCTCGGCGACCCACGGCCCGCCGTAGAGCAGGTCGCCGGCCTCCAGTAGCGGGCCCGGCTCGACGTGTCCCACGGCCGTCGCCCGGTCGGCGGCGGTGCGCGCGACGGCGTCGAACGCCGCCGCGTACGCCGTGTCGCCCTCGTGGTCGAGCGCGCCCGGCGCCGCCAGCAGCAGCCGCAGCCCATCGGTGGGCGGTGGGGGAGCGCCCGTGCGCGACCACGGATCGGCCGGGTCCGGGGCGGCGAGCACGTCGAGCACGGCCGCCGCGTCGTCGAGCCGGGTGGTGAACACCGAGACGCAGTCCAGCGACCGGCACGCCGGCACGACGCCGGCCGTGCTCACCAGCCCGCGGGTCGGCTTGAGGCCGACGATCCCGTTCATCGCCGCCGGCACCCGCCCCGAGCCCGCGGTGTCGGTGCCCAGCGAGAACGACACGGTGCCGGCGGCCACCGCCACCGCGCTCCCCGAGCTCGACCCGCCGGAGACCAGGTCGCCGCCGAACACGCTCTCCGGCGCCCCGTACGGCGAGCGCCCCCCGTTCAGCCCGGTCGCGAACTGGTCGAGGTTCGTCTTGCCGACCGGGATGGCCCCGGCCTCCCGCAGCCGCCGCACGCTCGTCGCGTCGGCCATCGGGTCATAGCCGAACGCCGGGCAGGCCGCGGTGGTCGGCAGGCCCGCGACGTCGATGTTGTCCTTCACGGCGAACGGCACGCCGTAGAGCGGCGGGCGCGGCCCGCCACCCCACCGACCCTCCACGGCCGCCGCCTCGGCGCGCAGCGCGGCGGCGTCGAACCGGGAGATCCAGACGGCGTCCGCGCCGCGGGCGGCGATCCGCTCCAGCACGGCCTCCACGACGGCCGCCGGGCGCAGCCCGGCCGCGTAGGCGTCGCGGAGGCCGGCGAGGTCGAGCCGGTCGGGGACCCGATCGGTCAGCGAGGAACGCATTCTGTCGATTGTCGACCGTTTGGTGTCGGGCGATGTCCCCTCCGGTTACAGCCCTGTGACCGCCGGGCGGAGGGGCGGGAGCGTCTCCGCAGGGGCGGTCTGGTCTTCGCAGGTGCTGTGGACCCTGCGAAGACCATGGGAACTCTGCGAAGAGGCCGACGGGTGTGCGTGGTCGCCCGCCCCGATTGAGGTGATCATGTGATCGGGGCTCCCAGACCCGGTGGTGTGCTCGCAGCCCGGCGGCGGGCTGCGACGACCCGGCCAGCGCTGCGACACCCACCCGGTGCTGCGAGGACACCCCACGCCGCGCTGCGAGGACGCCCCCGCTCCCCTCGCCGGCCCCGCCTGGGCCGCGAAGCGGCCGCTCCACCCCGCGGAAGCCCTGCAGATCCGAGTTCGCCTCCGCGTAGGAGCTGCCGGAGGCCGCTCAACAACCCGCCGAAGGAGCCGCCGGGGCAGCGCGATGGGGTCGGGTCAGTGGGCGTCGAGCTCGGGGGCCAGGTAGGTGCGGGCGCCGTGGGCGTCGAGCTCGGCCAGGACCGCGGCCAGGTCGCCGGAGGCGACGGCGTCGTAGAGGCGGCGGTGGCGGGCGGGGCCGGACTCGGGGGGTACGTGGTCGGCCTCGCGGCGCATGTTGGTGGCCATGTAGAGCTGCAGCTTGAGGATCACCGGCTCGTAGACCTCGAACAGGTGCCGGTGCCCGGCCAGGGCCACCAGGCCGGTGTGGAAGGCGCGGTGGGCGGCGTCGCGGGCGAGGGGGTCGCCGGCGTGGACCGCGGCGTCCATCGCGGCGACGGCGTCGGCGAGGGCGACGAGGCCGGCCGGGTCCGGGGTGCGTCCGCCGCCGAGCGCGCACTCCAGCGCGAAGCGCTCCAGCACGTCGCGCAGGCTGAACAGCTCCTCGATGTCGCGGGGCGACAGCTCGGCGACACGCACCCCGCGCCGCGGCAGGTGCTCGACGAGCCCCTGCTGGCCGAGCAGGCGCAGCGCCTCGCGCAGCGGGGCCCGGCTGGTGCCGAAGCGGGTGCGCAGCTGCTCCTCGACCAGGCGCTCGCCGGGGGCCAGCGCCCCGCTGAGGATCTCGGTGCGCAGCCGGCGGACGGCGAGCTCGACCAGGCTCGTCGCCTCGAGCGCGGTGGGGCCGACCTCCGCGGTCACCGCGACCTCCTTCGCCGGGCGGGGGACCGAGCCGGTCCCCGCATCCCGCCTACCCTCTCAGATCCCCCGCCCCGGTTCAGGAAAGCCACGATGCTGCCCTCTGCGGGCAGCATCGTGGCTTTCCTGAACTCGGAGGAAGCGGAGCCGGGTGTGTCCGGGCGGGGGCGCCGGCTCCGACGTCCCGGGTGGGCGCGCCGGACGGCGGCCCGCGCCGAGCCCGGAGGTCCCGCCATGATCGCAGTCCCCGCCACCCGTTCCACACCGCGCTGGGCGCACGTCGCGACCTGGGTGCTGCAGGTCGGGCTCGCCGCGATGTACCTGATGAGCGCGGTGCCGAAGTTCCTCGCCGACCCGGCGGCGGTCGCCGGGTTCGCCGCGATCGGCGTCGACCCGACCGGGATGGTCGTGATCGGCGTGCTGGAGGTGCTCGGCGCGGTCGGGCTGCTGGTCGGACGGCTGTGCGGGGTCGCGGCGGTGGCGCTGGCCGCGCTGATGGTGGGGGCGGTGCTGTTCACCGTGGCCGGGCCGGACCCGGCGGGCGCGGTGCTGCCGGCGGTGCTGCTGGTGCTCGACGCGCTGGTGGCGTGGGTGCGCCGCGACCGGACAGTCGAGCTGCTCCGCGCGATGCGAAGGTGATTCACACGTGTACTACTCAGGGCTAGTATCGGGCCGGTGAGCGTCAGCGAGCCGGCCGACCTGGACTTCTGGTCGTTCGTTGCGCTGGCCAACGAGCGCCTCGCCGGGGAGTACGGCTTCCGCCACCAGTTGGCCACCGAGGTCCTGCTCACCCTCAACCGGGCCTCCGACCTGGTCACCTACGACCTGGAGGCCGCGGTGCACCGGCCGCGGGGGCGGTCGTGGTCGGCGTTCCGGCTGCTGTTCGTGGTGTGGTTGGCCGGGCCGCTGGAGCCCAGCGGCGCGGCCCGGCTGACCGGGATGAGTCGGGCCGCGGTCTCCAACCTGGCCAAGGGCCTGGTCGCGGAGGGCCTGCTGGCCCGCACCCCCGACGAGCGCGACGGCCGCTCGGTGCGGCTGTCGCTGACCGGGGCCGGGCACGCCGAGATGGTCGACGTCTTCCGCGAGCACAACGAGCGCGAGGCCGGCTGGACCGCCGTGCTCACCGAGGCCGAGCAGCGCATCCTGGTGATGCTGCTGGACAAGCTGATCATCGGGCACCGCGAGTTCGAGGCCCGCAACCGCCGCTGAGGGGGTTTCGTGCCCGCCGGGCGGCGACTACCCTGGGCGGAAACTAGTTCAGATATTGACTAGTTCGACGCTCCCGAGGAGGCGAGCATGGCGTACTACCGCAGCGTGGGCAGCATCCCGCCCAAGCGCCACACCCAGCACCGCACGCCCGAGGGCGGTCTGTTCTACGAGGAGCTGATGGGCGAGGAGGGCTTCTCCTCGGACTCGTCGCTGCTCTACCACCGCGGCGTGCCCTCGGCGCTGGTCGACGCCACCGTGTGGGAGCTGCCCGACCAGCGGACCACCGAGAACCGCCCGCTGCTGCCCCGCCACCTCAAGCTGCACAGCCTGTTCCCGGGGGAGGAGTGGAAGCGCGCCGACGTCGTCACCGGGCGCCGGCTGGTGCTGGGCAACGCCGACGTGCGCATCTCCTACGTCGCCGCCGGCGAGTCGTCGCCGCTGTACCGCAACGCGCTGGGCGACGAGTGCGTCTACGTCGAGTCCGGCGAGGCCACCGTGGAGACGATCTTCGGGGCGCTCATCGCGCGCCAGGGCGACTACGTCCTGCTGCCCCGCTCGACGACCCACCGCTGGGTCCCGACCGGCACCGAGCCGCTGCGGGCGTACGTGATCGAGGCGAACTCCCACATCGCCCCGCCCAAGCGCTACCTCTCCCGCTACGGGCAGCTGCTGGAGCACTCGCCCTACTGCGAGCGCGACCTGCACGGCCCCGGCGAGCCGCTGCTCGTCGACGGCACCGACGTGGAGGTGCTGGTCAAGCACCGGGGTTCGCGCGGCGTCACCGGCACCCGCTACGTCTACCCGACGCACCCGTTCGACGTCGTCGGCTGGGACGGCTGCCTCTACCCGTACACGTTCAACGTGTCGGACTTCGAGCCGATCACCGGCCGGGTGCACCAGCCGCCGCCGGTGCACCAGGTGTTCGAGGGCAACAACTTCGTGATCTGCAACTTCGTGCCCCGCAAGGTCGACTACCACCCGCTGTCGATCCCGGTGCCCTACTACCACGCCAACGTCGACTCCGACGAGGTCATGTTCTACTGCGGCGGCAACTACGAGGCCCGCAAGGGCTCGGGCATCGGCCAGGGCTCGATCAGCCTGCACCCGGGCGGGCACAGCCACGGCCCGCAGCCCGCGGCCGTCGAGCGCTCGATCGGCGCGGAGTCCTTCGACGAGCTCGCCGTCATGGTCGACACGTTCCGCCCGCTGGAGCTGGGCGAGGGCGGCACCGCATCGGAGGACCCGGCCTACGCGTGGACCTGGTCGGGCCGGGGGCCGCAGCGGTGACGGCCGTCGCGCCCTACACGGCGATCCCGATCGGCGACGCCGCGCCCCGGGTGCACGCCGAGGCCTGGGTCGCGCCGACGGTCGTGCTGGCCGGCCGGGTGACGGTCGCCGAGCGGGCCAGCGTCTGGTACGCCAGCGTGCTGCGCGCCGACATGGACTCGATCACCGTCGGTCCGGGCAGCAACGTCCAGGACGGCAGCGTCCTGCACGCCGACCCGGGCTTCCCGCTGACCATCGGCTCCGGGGTGAGCGTGGGGCACCGGGCGGTGCTGCACGGCTGCACCGTCGGCGACGACGTGCTGGTCGGGATGGGCGCCGTGGTGCTCAACGGGGCCCGCATCGGCGCCGGCTCGCTGATCGCGGCCGGCGCGGTGGTCCTGGAGGGCACCGAGGTGCCGCCGGGCTCGCTGGTGGCCGGCGTGCCAGGCAAGGTGCGCCGGGAGCTGACCGAGCAGGAGCGGGAGTCGATCCTGCTCAACGCCGAGGCCTACCGCCACCTCGCCGCGACGCACTCGGCCGCCACCGGCTGACCCCACCGTCGAGAACGAACTTGTCGTGATCAACAGGGCTATTCGATCACGACAAGTTCGTTCTCGACGGGTGCCGGACTCGCGCGGCACGGTCACCCTCCTCGCAGGGCTGAGGACCCGCTCCGCGGGCAACCGCGCCGCACGAGCGCGGCTTTCGTCCAACCTGGTCGCACGAGGGTGGCTCTCGTCCAACTCGGCGGCGTCCGCCGGCCACGCCGGCGGTCCGACCAGCGACAACCCCGACGCCCCTCCCTACGGGGTCCGGTTCCGGCTGGCCGCCGCGTTCGACGAGACGCCGTTCTCCGAGGGAGAGCGGGTGATCCTGCGGGCGCTGAAGACCCACGGGATGCTGCTGTCCGACGGCGGCGAGATCGCCCTGACCTTCGCCGACGACGCTCACACGACGGCGAAGTGGGCCGACCTCGGCGTCGACGCCCGGTCCTTCGCCGGGATCACCCCGGCCGACGTCGAGGTCGTCGACCTCGGCCCGGAGATCGAGGCGACCTACGACTGCGTGCGCTAGTCGCGGGGCTTGCCGCGCAGCTGGTCCTTGAGGTCGTCGAGGTCCCAGCGCATCTGCCCGCCCGGCAGCCGGATCGTCGGGATGACAGTGCCTTCGCGGACGTAGCGCTGGAGGGTCTTGTAGTTGATACCGATCGCCTCTGCCGCCTCACGCGTCGTGAGCAGTCCCGGAGAGCGCGGCATTCGATCACAGTACGTCTTCTCGTACACCGCGCTACCTGCACGAACACCGGAACTCACCAGCATGGTTTGATGCGGACTTCCGCTCCTCACAAGAGACTGCTGCGCACTCATGTCTGATTTGAGCTACGCTCGCGCGGGCTGCTCTGTAACTGAGGGGGTACGGCGCGTGACCGAGGACGGCGAACCGAACATCGAGCACCCGGTGGATGGGGCAGGTGAGGACCCCGCGCGGCAGCTCATCTCGTCGGCGTCCACGCACGCCGTGCGCTACCTCGACTTCGTCGCGGAGTTGGCGGTGCAGGTGGAGGTCTGGACCCGGATGAGGCAGACCCACGTCCCGACCCCGGAGGGCTTCTGCTCCGCACGGATCTGCGCGAAGGGCGGCACCGGGATCGCGTTCATGCCCTGGCCGTGCGTCACCCGGCGGCTCGCCGACTGGGCCGCCCGGGTGCACGGCCGCGGCGTCGAGGTTCCCGGCGCCCGCGTGCGCACCTGAACCTCAGACGCCGAGCAGGCCCCGGGTGGCGCGTTCGGCCAGGTCGGCGTCGTGCGGTTCCTGTCCGGACAGCGAGATGCCGATCGCCTCGATCGTGCCGAGGTAGGCGATGGCGAGCACGTCCGCGGGTGGCCCGGGCGGGATCGTGCCGTCGGCGCGGCCGGCCTCGACCAGGGCCGTGCAGTCGGCCGTGAGGCGGGCGATGACGTCGGCCAGCGCCCGGCCGACCGGGTGGTCCTGCGCGGCGAACTCGACCCGCAGGGTCATCATCACCCGTCCCACGTCGCGCCGGCAGTAGACGGCGTGCCCGCGGGCGATCGCGACCAGCGCGGCCACGGGGTCGGGGGCCTCCCGGCCCGCCCGGCCGACCTCGGCGTACCAGGTCTCGTCGACCCAGCCCACCACGGCCAGCGCCAGCTCCTCCTTGCCGGCGAACTGGTGGTAGAGCGCGCCGCGCGAGTAGCCGGCCGCCGCGGCCACCCGCTCCAGCGCCAGGTTCGCGTACCCGAACCGGGAGAGCCCGCGCGCGGCCGCCTCCAGAAGCGCCGCCCGGCTCCGCGCGCGCCGATCGGCCTGGGTGGATCTGGCGCCGGTCACCGCTCTGGCCCACATACAGACATGTCTGTATGTTACCTGGTATGACCGTCCACCAGCAGCAACCCGTCCCCGACACCGTCCGCGACCTCGGCGCGCTGGGTGAACCCGACTACGTCGACCTGTTCACGCTCACCGCCGACGACGTCGGGCGATGGCCGCCCGAGCGGTGGGCCCGGGTGATGATCGAGGACATCGCCGGCCGGGGCGGGCAGTTCATCTTCCGGGTGCTGCTGGGCATGCGGCTGGCCTCGCGCCATTCGTTCAACCACATCGCCGGTTGGCGGGTCGCCGCGAGCGACGACGAGCACGTGCGGCTGGAGGCGACGTCCTGGTTCCTGCGGTCGCGGATGGTCGTCCGCGTCGCCGACGGCCAGGTCTCGCTGGCGACCTTCATGCGCTACGACCGCCACCTCGCCGCCGCCGTCTGGACGCCGCTGTCGGCCCTGCACCGCACCCTGGCCCCCGGCCTGCTCCGCGACGCCCACAAGGCGCTGCGCGGCCTCCTCGCGCTAGCCGCCGTCACGTCGCAGGGTCTGCCTACCCGGCGCAGAGTTCCGGGGGTCTGCGCCGGGTAGGCGGACTCTGCGACGTCGCGGTGGCGCCGGTCAGTGCCCGCTCGCCCCCAACGTGGGCTGGGTGCAGGTCGTCGCGTTCCTGCTGTCCGGGGCGCTGGTGGTGGTGTTCGGTGCCCGACGCGCGCTGGGGAGCCCGCACGACGCGGCCGGTCTCGCGGTGTTCGTCGGCCTCACGGCCACCGCGATCGTGTGGGCGCGGCGCTTGCGGCGGCCTGGTCGCTCGGGTGCGCGGTCGCGGTCGCCGGGCTGTGGGTCCTGGGCGGGGTGCTGGCCGGGCTCGACTACGCCGGGGTCTGGTCGCCTGCGCCGGCCGGGCCGGCCGAGCGCGCGTCGATCACGGTGGGGATGCTGTGGCCGGTCAGCCCGGCCCTGTCCGTGGGGGAGCGGGTTCAGTCCCCGGTCGCGTCCCGGTAGGCGGGCGAACGGCGCGGTGCCGCGCGCGGGGCGCGTTCCAGCAGCGGCAGCGCCCGCGGCGCGACCACGGTGGACAGCACGATCACGCTGGTCGAGCGGGCCACGGTGGGGGAGCGGTTGAGCGCGATGAGCGTCTGCTGCAGGTCCTCGTGCGAGGCCGCGGCCAGCCGGCACAGCACGTCCGACGAGCCGGTGGTCGCGTAGGCCTCGATGACGGCCGGCAGCGCGGCCAGTTCCTCGGCGACGTCGGTCAGCGCGCCCTGGGCGATCTCCAGGCTGACGAACGCCTGCACCGGGAACCCCGCCGCCGACAGGTCGACGTCCGGTCCGTAGCCGGTGACGACCCCGGAGGACTCCAGCCGGTCGAGCCGGGCCTGCACGGTGCCCCGGGCCACGCCGAGCGTGCGGGCCAGCTCCAGCACCGCGATCCGCGGGTTGTCGCGCAGCGCGCGCAGCAGGTCGACGTCGAGGGCGTCCACGGGTTCCTCTCCTCGGCTGGTCAGATTGCCCAGCAGATGCTCTCTCGGAAGGGGCAATCCGGTCAGTTCTACCAGCCCGGAAGGGGTCGGTTGCGCAGGTCGGCGGGCTGCGGTGTCCTGGAACGGTCGGGAGATCGTCGAGCCACCGGGGAGGCCGGACAATGACCGTGGACCAGACCCTCACCAGCCAGGAGAAGCTGGCCGAACTCGACCTCGACCAGCTGCGCCAGCTGGTCGGCCTCGTCGAGTACGACCCCGACGGCGACCCGTTCCCGGTGACCGGCTGGGACGCCGTCGTCTGGGTGGTCGGCAACGCCACCCAGGCCGCGCTGTACTACCAGCTGGTCTGGGGGATGGAGCTGGTCGCGTACTCCGGCCCGGAGACCGGCAACCGCGACCACCACGCCTACGTGCTGCGCTCCGGGGCCATCCGGTTCGTGCTGCGCGGCGGCGTCGACCCGGACAGCCCCCTGCACGACCACCACCGCCGCCACGGCGACGGCATCGTCGACATCGCGCTGGAGGTGCCCGACGTCGACCGCTGCATCGCGCACGCCCGCGCGCAGGGGGCGACGGTCGTCGAGGAGCCCCACGACATCACCGACGAGCACGGCACCGTGCGGACGGCCGCCATCGCCGCCTACGGCGAGACCCGCCACACCCTGGTCGACCGCTCCGGCTACACCGGCCCCTACCTGCCCGGCTTCGTCGCCCGCGGCTCGACGGTCGTCCGCCCGGCCGACGCGCCGAAGCGGCTGTTCCAGGCCCTCGACCACGTCGTGGGCAACGTGGAGCTGGGCCGCATGGACGAGTGGGTGGACTTCTACAACCGGGTCATGGGCTTCACGAACATGGCCGAGTTCGTCGGCGACGACATCGCCACCGAGTACTCCGCGCTCATGAGCAAGGTCGTGGCCAGCGGAAACCACCGGGTGAAGTTCCCGCTGAACGAGCCGGCGGTGGGCAAGAAGCGCTCGCAGATCGACGAGTACCTCGACTTCTACCGCGGCCCCGGCGCCCAGCACCTGGCCCTGGCCACCAACGACATCCTGCGCACGGTCGACGAGCTGCGGGCCAGGGGCGTGGAGTTCCTGTCCACCCCGGACTCGTACTACACCGACCCACAGCTGCGCGCCCGCATCGGCGAGGTCCGGGTGCCGATCGAGGAGCTGCGGGCGCGCGGCATCCTGGTCGACCGCGACGAGGACGGCTACCTGCTGCAGATCTTCACCAAGCCGATCGGCGACCGGCCCACCGTGTTCTTCGAGCTGATCGAGCGGCACGGCTCGCTGGGCTTCGGCAAGGGCAACTTCCAGGCGTTGTTCGAGGCCATCGAGCGCGAGCAGGCCCGGCGCGGCAACTTCTAGCCGCTGCAGCCCGGGACCACCCCCCACCGGTCCCGGTTCCGGCCCGTGCGGGACGTGCCCCCGGCGTCCCGCACGGGCCTCACTCCATCGGTCGCTCTGCGCCACGCGGACGTATCGGTTCCTCCCTCCCGCTCTCCTAGGCTGCGGCGGCCCGGCCGGAGGAGGACCCGCGATGAGACTGGCGACCTACAACGTCGAGAACCTGTTCGCCAGGGCGAAGGCGATGGACACCGCCGACCGCGCGGCCGGGCGGCCGGTGCTGAAGGCGTTCGACCGGTTCACCCGGGTCTCGGCGAAGGCGGAGTACACCGCGGCCGACCGCGCCGCGATGATCGACGCGCTGGTCGTGCTCGGGGTCCTGCGCCGGACCGAGGCCGGGGTCCGGCGCAACCGCGACCTCGACACGGCGTGGGCGTGGCTACGGGAGAACCGCGGCGACTTCCTGGTGGCCCCCGACAACGGCGAGCCGCGCATCGAGGCCGGCGGGCGCGGCGACTGGATCGGCTGGGTCGAGCTCATCGACGAGCCGGTCGACGAGACCGCGATCCGGATGACCGCCCGGGTCGTCGACGACGTCGCCGCCGACGTGCTGTGCGTCGTGGAGGCCGAGGATCGCCCGTCGCTGGTGCGGTTCAACGACGAGCTCCTGCACGGGCGCTACGGCAGGGCCATGCTCATCGACGGCAACGACCCCCGGGGCATCGACGTCGGGCTGCTCTGCACCGCCGCCATCGACATCGCGTGGATGCGCAGCCACGTCGACCTGCCCGACCCCGCGCCCGCCGCGCCGGCGGGCAAGCGGCTGTTCAGCCGTGACTGCCCGGTCTTCGCGCTGGCCCTGCCCGGCGGCGAGACCCTGCACGTGCTGCTCAACCACCTCAAGAGCCAGTCGTTCTCCAGCGGGAACCCCGACCCGCTGCGCGGGCGGCAGAGCGCGGCGGTGCGCGCCATCTACGACCGCCTGCGCGCCGACGGTGCCGGCCATGTGGCGGTGCTGGGCGACTTCAACAAGGGCCCCGACCGCGACGACCCGACCCGGCACCCCACGCTGGAGCCGCTGTTCGGCCAGGGCTCCGACCTCGTCGACGCCTACGACCTGTCGGGCTTCGACGTCGGTCCGCGCCCGGGCAGCTTCCAGTCCTGCTCGATCACCAACCGGCTGGACTACCTCCTGCTGTCCCCGGAGTTGGCGGCCCGGGCCACCGGCGGTGGTGTCTGGCGCCGCGGTCTGTGGGGCGACCCCGGCAACGTCCGGCCCCCGGCGCGATGGGAGGTCTACCCGGAGATCACCGCGGCGAAGCACGCCGCCTCCGACCACGCCGCGGTCTGGGTCGACCTCGACATCTAGGACATCTAGGGACATCTAGGACATCTAGCGTCGCGAGGGGGAGGCGCGGTGCTCGGACGGGCGTCAGCCGAAGCGGCGCCGCAGCCAGCGGGTCCAGTAGCCGTCGGCCGAACGGGCCCGCAGGCGGTTGGCGAGTTCCGGGTCGTCGAGGGCGAGCTGCTCCACGATCGACTCGAACAGGCGCCGCTCCCGCTCGGTGAGCGCGACCGGGTCGTGCGGGTGGGACGGGATCATGGCAGTCCTCCCTGTCGGGGTCGGCGTCTAGCGTGGCCACCGGATCCGGGCGGGTCGCCGTCCCGGGACGGGTCCGGGTGTGCACAACGACGCGGGATCGGGGGGCCTGCAGTGGGTTCGAGCCGACAGCCGGTTCCGGATCGGGTGCGCTGGGCGGTCGCCCTGCTCGACCCGGCGCCGGGGCAGCGCATCCTGGAGATCGGGTCGGGGCCCGGGGTGGCCGCGGCGCTGGTGTGCGAGCGCCTGGGCGACGGGCGCCTGCTCGCCGTCGACCGGTCGGCGGTGGCGACGCGGCGGGCCGCCGAGCGCAACGCCGAGCACGTGGCCGCGGGCCGGCTGGAGGTGCGGCAGGCGGCTCTGCGCGAGCTGGAGCTGCCCACCGGTGAGCTCGACGCCGCCTTCGCCATCGACGTCAACCTGTTCTGGACCGGGTCCGCGGCCACCGAGCTGGGGATGCTCGCCGCCGCGCTGCGCCCGGGCGGGGCGCTGCACGTCTGCTACGGCGCGGGCGGGCCGCAGCCGGCCGAGCGGATCACCGCGCCGATCGCGACGGCGCTGCGCGCGCACGGGTTCGTCGACGTCGCCGTCCGCGACGAGCCCGGCGGCCTCGCCGTCTCGGCGAGGGCGCCGGGCGGCTGAGCCTCAGAGCCGCACGGGCAGCGCCGCCAGCCGCCACGTGGCCGGGTCGGGGACGTAGGCCACCTCCGTGGCCGGCACGGCCAGGGCGAGTCCGGGGGAGCGCTCCAGCAGCGCGCCGATCGCCACCTCGGCCTGCGTCCGGGCCAGGCCGGCGCCCAGGCAGAAGTGCGGGCCGTGGGCGAAGCCGAGGTGCCCGGCGCGGCCGGGGCGACGGGTGATGTCGAGGGTCTCGGGGTCGTCGAACGCGCGGGGGTCGCGGTTGGCGGCCACGATCGAGACCAGCACCGGCTCGCCCACCGCGATCGGCACGCCGTCGATCTCGGCGTCCTCGCGGGCGTAGCGCGGGAAGCTCACCAGCTGCGGCCCGCACCAGCGCATCAGCTCCTCCACCGCACCCGGCATCAGCCCGGGGTCCGCGCGCAGGGCGGCCAGCTGGTCGGGGTGGGCGAGCAGCTGCGCGATGCCGTTGGCGACCAGGTGGGTCGGGGTCTGCCCGGCCAGCACGACCTGCCAGACCAGGGCGACGATCTCGACGTCGGTGAGCCGGTCGCCGTCCTCGGCGCGGGCCCGCACCAGCTCGGAGAGCAGGTCGTCGCCGGGCTCGGCGCGCCGGTGGGCGAGCGCGGCCTTCGCGTCGGCCACGAACCCCGGGATGATCTCGCCGAGCCGCCCGCCCTGCCCGGTCGCGAACACCTCGCCGTAGGAGTGCCAGCGGGGCCGGTCGGCCTCCGGGATGCCGACGAGCTCGCAGATCACCGCCATCGGCAGCGGGCGGGCCAGCGCCGTCACCAGGTCGACCGGGTCCGGGCCGGCGGCCTGGTCGAGCAGCCCGTCGACGATGCGCCGGACCCGCGGGCGGGCCCGCTCGGCGCTGCGGGCGCCGAACGACGGGGCGACGAGGCGGCGCAGCCGGCTGTGCTCGGCGCCGTCCATCTCCTGGAGGCTGCGCATGTAGGGCTCCAGCTCGGGGTCGATGCCGGGGCGCTGGTACTGGATCCCGCTGAGCTCGAACCGGGGATCGGTCAGCAGGGCCCTGGCCTGCTCGTGGCGCAGCACGGCGTGCATCGGCATGCCGGGGATCAGCAGCCGGGCCACGGTCGACCGCTCCCGCGCCCGCCCGTGCACGCCGGGCGGGTCGGTGAGGGTGGCCGGGTCGGTGAAGTCGATCTCGGGAAGGGTCACGGGTGCCTCCGATGTTCTCATCAGATGTTCACATCATCTGAATGGTGAAGGTATCTTGGCGGTCGACGGCAGGCAACGGCGGGAGAGCGATGAGCCGGCTCAGCAGGGCCCAGGCCCAGGAGCGCAACCGGGCCAGGGTGATCGCCGCGGCCCGGGCGGAGTTCGCCGCGCGCGGCTTCCGCGACGCCAAGATCGACGCGATCGCGGAGCGCGCCGAGCTGACCCGGGGCGCGGTCTACTCGAACTTCCCCGGGAAGCGGGCGCTCTACCTCACCGTCCTCGCCGAGGACGCCGAGCGCCCCGCCGACCTGCCCGACCTGGACGCGGGCCGCACGGTGCGCTCGGCGCTGGCCGCCTTCGCCACCGCGTGGCTGGCCGACCTGCCGCTGGCGGTCGAGCAGCGCGGCGGGCCGGCGCCCCTGGGCTCCGACCTGCTGCCGGAGGTGCTCGCCGACGCCGCGGTCCGCATCCCGTTCGCCCAGCTGACCAGGCTGCAGGCGGTGGTGCTCGGGCTGGCGCTGGAGCGGCTGCGCCCCGCGCCGGCCCGGCGGCTGGTGCGGGTGGCCGAGTCCGCGCTGACCACGCTGCACGGCGCGAGCGTGCTGTCGGCCGCGGCGCCGGGCTTCGTGGAGCCCTTCGACGTCGTGGCCGGCTGCGAACGGCTGGCCGACGTCGACCTGCGCGACACGTGGGACCCGCCGCACCTGCCGTACGTGCCGAAGGCCCGCCCGGTCGACGAGTCGTGGCAGCCGCCTGCCGTGCTGGACTCGCTGACCGGTGAGCCCGTGCGGCTCACCGGCGACGGCGTCGTCACGGTGCTGGGGACGCACCGCCTCGCCGCGGTGGAGGAGGCGGTGCGCGCCGCGCCCACTGCGGACGTGACGGCGGTGCTGGTCAGCGGCCAGCCCGCCGAGCTGCTGCCGCTGGCCCGGCTCGTCGTCGCCGACCTGCGCCGCTGCCTGCGCGCCGCGGTGCCGGAGGGGGCGTGGCCGCGGCTGCGGCTCGTGCTCGACGCGTCCGGCGAGGTCGCCGCGGCCACCGGCGCGACCGCGGTCGGCGACGCGACGGAGACCGCGGTGCGCGTCGAGGACGGTCGGGTCGTGGCCCGCGCCGACGGCCACGGCGCCGGCTACGCCGCCGCCATCGGCTGAGCGGCTTCGCTCCCGGCGAACATTCCGCCCAGGACGAAAGCGGCAGGTCGCGGGGGGTGCGGGCGGACAGACTGCAGCCGGGCGCCGCGGTGGCGCCCGCTGCGAAAGGAAGTCGCGATGCCCGTGCGCGTCACCCCCGACCGGTCCGTCCCCCGAGCGGCGGCCCCCGCGCCCGTGATGTCGTGGGGCGATTCGATCTACGACCGGCTGCTGGCCCAACGGATCGTCGTGCTCGGGAAGGAGGTCGACGACGAGATCGCCAACCGCATCTGCGCGCAGTTGCTGCTGCTCGCGGCCGAGGACCCGACGGCCGACATCTCGTTCCACATCAACTCGCCGGGCGGCTCGGTCAGCGCCGGGCTGGCCGTGCTGGACACGATGGACTTCGTCGAGTGCGACATCGCCACCTACGCCGTCGGGATGGCCGCGTCCATGGGGCAGTTCCTGCTCTCGGCGGGCACCCCCGGCAAGCGCTACGCGCTGCCGCGGGCCTCGATCCTCATGCACCAGCCCTCGTCCGGGGTCGGCGGCAGCGAGTCCGACATCGTCATCCAGGCGCAGCGGCTCAAGCGGCTCAAGCGCGAGATGGCCGAGTTGACCGCCCAGCACACGGGGCAGCCGGTGGAGCGCATCGAGGCCGACTTCGACCGCGACCGCTGGTTCTCCGCGACCGAGGCCCGCGACTACGGCCTCGTCGACCACGTGATCACCCGGATCGCCGACGTCCCCAGCTGACCCCGTCGAGAACGAAGTTGTCGTGATTTGGACCGGTCCAAATTCACGACAACTTCGTTCTCGACGGTCGGGGGCCGGCCCGATCAGCCGGTGAGGCCCAGCACCCGGTCGAGGGTGAGCGGCAGGTCGCGCACCCGCACGCCGGTGGCGTGCCAGGCCGCGTTGACCACCGCGGCCGCGGTGCCGACGATGCCGATCTCGCCGATGCCCTTGGCGCCCATCGGGTTGACGTGCGGGTCCCGCTCGTCGATCCAGTGCGCCTGCAGGTCGGCGACGTCGGCGCAGCTCGCGATGTGGTACTCGGCCAGGTCGTGGTTGACGACGTGGCCGAACCGCGGGTCGACGAGGCTCTGCTCGTGCAGGGCCATCGACAGCCCCATCGTCATGCCGCCCACCAGCTGCGACCGCGCGGTGCGGGGGTTGAGGATGCGCCCGGCGGCGAACACCCCGTACAGCCGCGGCACCCGCACCTCCCCGGTGTCGGCGTGCACCGCGACCTCGGCGAACTGCGCGCCGAAGGCCGACATCGCGTACCGCTCCGTGGCCTCGTTGGGCTGGATCGAGCCCTCGGCCTCGGCGTCGTCGGGCGGTTGCGCCCCGAACTTGTCGCGGAACGCGCCGGCCGCCTCGACGATCGCCGATCCCCAGGTCGCGGTGCCCGACGAGCCGCCGGCCACGGACGCCTCGGGGTGGGCGGTGTCGCCGATCAGCACGTCGACGTCGCCGACCGCGACCCCCAGCGCGTCCGCCGCGATCTGCGGGAGCACGGTCGAGGAGCCGGTGCCCAGGTCGGCGGCACCGATCGTCACGGTGTAGCGGCCGCCGGCGAAGCGCACCCGCGCGGTGGACGAGGCCATCGCCATCGTCGGGTAGACCGACGAGGCCACCCCGGTGCCGACGAGCCAGTCGCCGTGGCGGCGGATCCCCGGGCGGGGATCGCGGTCGGCCCAGCCGAAGCGGCGCGCGCCCTCGCGCAGGCAGGCCACCAGGTTGCGGCTGGAGAACGGCTTGCCGGTCTCCGTGTCGACCTCGGGCTCGTTGCGGATCCGCAGCTCGACGGGGTCCATGCCGAGCCGCTCGGCCAGCTCGTCGAGGGCGACCTCCGGGCCGAACATCCCCGGGCACTCGCCGGGGGCGCGCATCCAGGACGGCACCGGCACGTCCAGCGCGGCGAGCCGGTGGGTGGTGCGCCGGTTCGGCGCGGCGTACATGGTGCGGGTCGGCACGCCGGTCTGCTCGGCGAACTCCTTGATCCGGGAGGTCTGCTCGACGACGTCGATCGCGATCGCGGTCAGCCGCCCGTCGCGCTCGGCGGCGAGCTGCATCCGCTGCACGGTCGGGGTGCGGTAGCCGGCCAGCGCGAACATCTGCTGGCGGGTGAGCGCCAGGCGCACCGGGCGGCCGGGCACCGCCCGCGCGGCGAGGGCCGCGAGCACGACGTTGACGTGCGGGGTGCCCTTGGACCCGAAGCCGCCGCCGACGTAGGGGCACACGACCCGCACCTGGTGGGGGTCCAGCCCGAACACCGTCGCGACGGTCTTCCGGGTCGGGTGCACGCCCTGCGTGGAGTCCCACAGCGTCAGGTGGCCGCCCCCGGACGTATCCCACCGGGCCGTCGTGGCGTGCGGTTCCATCGGGTTGTTGTGGTACATCGCCGTCGTGTAGGTGCGCTCCACCGTCACCGGCGCGGTCGCCATCGCCGCGGCGACGTCGCCCTCGTGCGTGTCGGTCGGGTAGCCGGGGTTGACCGACTCCGGCGTGTACAGGTCGTCGCGGTCGGGGCTGAGCCGCACGTCGTGGCCGTCGTCGCGGTAGGTCACCGCGACGAGGTCGGCCGCTTCGCGGGCCACCTCGAACGTCTCGGCCAGCACGGCGGCCACGACCTGCCCGCGGAACGCCACGTCGGCGGACTGGAGCACGGCCAGCTCGGCGTCCTCGGTGTCGGCCAGGCGCTCGGCGCCGTCGGGGGTGAGCACCGCGACGACGCCGTCGAGCGCCGCGGCGACGTCGGCGTCGATCCCGGTCACCGCGCCGCGGCCGATGGTGGCCTGCACGATGGCGCAGTAGAGCGGGGCGACGACGGGCGTCTCGTCGGCGTAGGTGGCCAGCCCGCGGACCTTGTCGGGGCCGTCTCGGCGGGCCAGGTCGCGGCCCATCTCGCGGGGCTGCACGGGGGGGGCCATCAGGCCTCCTCGGTGGCGAGGTCGCGCAGGGTGGCGACCAGCGTGCGGGTGAGCAGCGGGATCTTGAAGGCGTTCCCGCCGTCGACGCCGGGCTGCGCGACGGCGTCGGCCAGCTCGGCCTCGGCGGCGGCGCGGTAGCTGTCGTCGGTGGTGGTCGCGCCGCGCAGGGCGTCCTCGGCCCGGTGCGCCCGCCACGGCTTGTGCGCGACCCCGCCGAGTGCGATCCGCGCGTCGCGCACCACGCCGCCGGCGACGTCGACGGCCGCGGCCACCGAGACCAGCGCGAACGCGTAGGACGCGCGGTCGCGCACCTTGCGGTAGGCCGAGCGGGCCGCCATCGGCAGGGCGGGCAGGTCGATCGCGGTGATCAGCTCGCCGTGCTCGAGCACGGTGTCGCGCTCGGGCGCGTCGCCGGGCAGCCGGTGCAGGTCGACGAAGGGGATCGTGCGGTCTCCGCCGGGGCCGAGAACGCGTACCCGCGCGTCGAGCGCGGCCAGCGCGACCGCCATGTCCGAGGGGTGCGTGGCGATGCAGGCGTCGGAGGCGCCCAGGATGGCGTGCTGGCGGGTGACCCCGCCGATCGCCGAGCAGCCCGAGCCCGGCTCGCGCTTGTTGCACGGCGTGCTGACGTCCTGGAAGTAGGCGCAGCGGGTGCGCTGCAGCGGGTTGCCGCCGGTGGTGGCCATGTTGCGCAGCTGCCCCGACGCGCCGGCCAGCAGGGCCTGGGCCAGCACCGGGTAGCGCCGGCGCACCCGCGGGTCGGCGGCCAGGTCGGCGTTGCGCACGCCGGCGCCGATGCTCAGCCCGCCGCCCTGCTCGGTGATCTCGACCGGCACCAGCGAGGTGACGTCGACCAGCAGACCGGGGCGGGCGACGCCGAGCTTGAGGTGGTCGACCAGGTTGGTGCCCCCGGCCAGGAACGCCGCGTCGGGGCGCTCGGCGACCGCGGCGACGGCCTCGGCCGCGTCCGCCGGGGCGCGGTAGTCCAGCGGCCTCACCGCGCGCCACCGTCCCGGCCGGCGGCCTGCACGGCGTCCACGATCCGGGCGTAGGCGCCGCAGCGGCACAGGTTCCCGCTCATCCGCTCGGCGATCTCGGCCCGGTCGAGCTCCGGCTCGGCGGCGACGTCGGTCGTGACGGCGCTCGGCCAGCCGCGCGCCGCCTCGTCCAGCGCCCCGACCGCCGAGCACACCTGCCCGGGCGTGCAGAAGCCGCACTGGAACGCGTCGTGGTCGAGGAACGCCCGCTGCACCGGGTGCGGCCCTTCGGCGGCCAGGCCGTCGGCCGTGGTCACCTCGGCGCCGTCCTGGGCGACGGCCAGGGTGAGGCAGCTCAGCACCCGGCGCCCGTCGAGCAGCACCGTGCACGCCCCGCACTGGCCGTGGTCGCAGCCCTTCTTGGGGCTGGCCACGGCCAACCGCTGGCGCAGCGCGTCGAGCAGGGTCGTGCGGGTGTCCACGCTGACCCGCCGTCGCCGCCCGTCGACGGTCAGCTCGATCTCGGCATCCATGGTCGGGGACGTTCCCCGCGCGCCCGCAGTCAACCCCCGCAGCCGACCGTGGTGTGGCCAGGGCGGCGGCCGGGTACGCCCGCGGCACAGCTTCCGACGACGGGAGAGCGGCCATGGCGCGGACGAAGAAGCAGGAGACCGAGCGGATGCGCGAGGACGTCCCGTCCACGATCGCGCGCTCGGACGACAAGGCGGTGCGGACCTATAAGAAGACGCTGGAGTCGGCCGAGGAGAGCTACCCCGACGACCCCGAGCGCGCCCACCGCGCCGCCTTCTCCTCGCTCAAGCACACCCACGAGAAGGTCGGCGACCACTGGGAGCCCAAGGAGGAGTACGGCCCCTCCGACGACCAGGCCGCCACCCCGGCCCCGCGGAACCGCCGCTCGACCAAGGACACCGCCGAGGGCGTGAACGCCCGGGCCAGCAAGGCGCACCTGGTGGAGGTGGCCGAGGAGGTCGGGGTCACGTCGGCGGCCAAGCACACCAAGGCCGAGCTGGTCGAAGAGATCCGCAAGGCCAACGCGCGCGAGACCGCGAAGGCGCGCGAGCGCGAGAAGGGGTAGCGGTCAGACCCCGTCGACCAGCAGGTGGCCGAGCCCGGCCACGGTGAGCACGCCGTGCGCCACCGACCCGACCGGCGCCCGCACCCGCAGCGGCGGGTCGGTGAACCGGCCCAGCTCGTAGAGCAGCCGCACGCCCGACCCGGCGATGCCGGTCGTACCGGTCAGGTCGAGGACGACGGCGCGGGTGCCCCCGCCCGACGAGTGCAGCAGGGCCGAGCGCAGCTCGTCGACCACCGGCAGGTCCAGCGGGCCGTGCACCCGCACGACCGGCGGCCCGCCGGGTGGCTCCTGCACCTCGAACGCCGCGGACACGGCCGGGCGCAGCCCGGCCCGCGAGCCCGCCGGGTGCGCGACCGTCGGGTGGCAGAGCGCGAACGTCGCCTCGACCCTGGTGCCGTCGTCCCCGGTGGCGACCCGCATCGTCTCGCTCAGCTCCCGGGCCACGGCCAGGCCGTAGCCCGGGCGCGGCCGCTCGGCGGCCCACGTGCCGCGGTCGGTGACCGTCACCAGCAGGCCCGACTGGCCGTCGACGACGGCGCCGACCGCCACCCGCCCCGGCCGGTCGGGCGGGTAGGCGTGCTCGACGGCGTTGCTCACGAGCTCGGAGACCACCAGCGGCACGGCGGTGACCGTCTCCGCGGTCGCGCCCAGCTCCTCCAGCCAGCCGGTGAGAGCCGCCCGCAGCGGGGCGAGCTCGGTGGCCACCGCGGGCACCTCGACGTGGAAGTCGCCGGTCCACACGACCGGCCGGCTGACGGCCAGCAGGGTCAGCCCGGGCGCGGCGTCCGTGCCGCCGAGCCGGTCCAGGAGCCGGGCCGCGAACACGTCCACGGCGGCCGGCGAATCGGCCGGGTCGTTCGCCGAGCGCGCGCCCGGCCCGGTCGCCGGCGGCCA
>NZ_JAHDTH010000351.1 GCF_018531445.1 Pseudonocardia lacus | reverse complement strand
CCGGCTCCGCCCCGCGGCCCGTCGACGCCCGCCGCGCGTTCCTGGCGGCGGCGCTGCGCCGTCCGGCGACCATGGGTGCGGTGGCGCCCAGCTCGCCGCGGCTCGGCGCGGTGCTCGCCTCGATCGTGCCGTCGCGCGGCGAACCGGTGGTCGTCGAGCTCGGCCCGGGGACCGGCGCGGTCAGCGCGGTGATCGCGCGCCGGCTGCCCGAGGGCGGGCGGCACCTGGCCGTGGAGCTCGACCCGGACATGGTCGCCTACCTGAACCGGACCCGCCCGGAGCTGGAGGTCGTCCAGGGCAACGCGGCCCACCTGCGCTCGCTGCTCGCCGAGCGCGGTATCGACCGGGTCGACGCCATCATCTGCGGCCTGCCGTGGGCGCTGTTCGACGACGCCACGCAGGCCGAGCTGCTGGCCGGCATCAGCGACGCCGTCGGGCCGACCGGTGCCTTCACCACCTTCGCCTACCTGCACGGCATGACGCTGTCCGCGGCCCGCCGGTTCCGCGCCTCGCTGCGCGAGACCTTCGACGAGGTCGTGGTGAGCGCCACGGTGTGGCGCAACGTGCCGCCCGCGTTCGTCTACGTCTGCCGCCGCCCGCGCGACGCGGGATGACGAGCGGTCCCCACCTGGAGGCCGACGGACCGCCGGACCGGGTCCCGGCGCGGGCGGTGCTGCGGCTCGCGGCCCCCGCCCTGCCGGTGCTGGCGGCCGAGCCGCTGTACCTGCTGGTCGACACGGCGGTCGTGGGCCGGCTCGGCGCGGTGTCGCTGGCCGCGCTCGCGGTGGCCGGGGTGCTGTTCGCCCAGGTCACCAGCCAGCTCACCTTCCTGTCCTACGGCACGACGGCGCGCGCCGCCCGGCTGCACGGCGCGGGCCGGCGGGCCGACGCGGTGGGCGAGGGCGTGCAGGCCACCTGGCTCGCGCTGGCGGTCGGGTTCCTGGTGCTGGGCGTCGGCCAGCTGGTGGCCGGGCCGGTCACGCGCGCGTTGGGCGACCGGCCGGAGATCGCCGGCGCCGCGGAGTCCTGGCTGCGGATCGCGCTGCTGGGGGCCCCGCTGGTACTGGTCACGCTGGCCGGCAACGGCTGGATGCGCGGGGTGCAGAACACCCGCGCTCCGTTGGTGTTCGTGCTGGCCGGCAACGGCCTGTCCGCGCTGGCCTGCCCGGCCCTGGTGCACGGCGTCGGCGGCTGGGAGGGCATGGGGCTGGTCGGCTCGGCCACCGCGAACGTCATCGGGCAGAGCCTGTCGGCGACGCTGTTCCTGGGCGCGCTGGTCCGCGCCGGGGCCGGCTCGATCCGCCCGCGGCCCGCGGTGCTGGTCGAGCAGCTCGCCCTGGGCCGCGACCTGCTGGCCCGCAGCCTCGCCTTCCAGGCGTGCTTCCTGTCCGCGGCCGCCGTCGCCACCCGCTTCGGGGCCGAGGACGCCGCCGCGCACCAGGTCGTGCTGCAGCTGTGGAACTTCATGGCGCTCGTCCTGGACGCGGTGGCGATCGCGGCGCAGTCACTGGTCGGTGCGGCGCTGGGCGCCGGGGCCGGGGCGCGTGCCCGCGCGCTGGCCGTCCAGGTCACGCGGTACGGCCTGGTGCTCGGGGTGGGCTTCGGTGTGCTGTTCGCGGCGCTGGTCGGCGTGCTGCCGCCGGTGTTCACGCCGGACCCGGCGGTGCTGGCCGCGATCGCGGTGCCGTGGTGGTTCTTCGCCGCGCTGCAGCCGATCGCCGGCGTCGTGTTCGCCGTCGACGGGGTGCTGCTGGGCGCGGGCGATGCCGCGTACCTGCGCACCACCACGCTGCTGGCGGCCGTGTTCGGCTTCCTGCCGCTGATCTGGGCGTCGCTGGGGTTCGGCTGGGGGCTGGCCGGCATCTGGTCGGGGCTGGCCGGGTTCATGCTGGTGCGGCTGGTGGCGGTGCTGGCCCGGCTGCGGTCGGGGCGGTGGGCGGTGGTCGGCGTCCAACGGCCCTGAGCCGCCGGGCACCGCGTCAGGTTCGGCCGAGCAGCGGCCGGGCCAGCCACCCGGCGATCGCGTCGAGCTTCTCGGCCGAGCGCAGCCGGCGCTCGTCGTCGGCGCCGTCGGTCCACACCTCGCGGGCCTCGTCCCAGGCCAGGTCGCGGGTGAACCGGACGGCGAGGTCGGCCAGGTGGCCGGCCCCGCTCGCGCCGAGGTCCTCGCGCAGCGGGTCGACCGTGGTCTCGACGGTATCGGTGAGCAGGCAGTAGTCGCGGTACTGGGCCGAGGCGGGGCCGCCGTCGTCGGGCGGGACGTGCTCCCAGGTGCTGACGAGGGCGGCCGCGAGGTCCAGGTTGAGGTGCGCGTTGACCCCCGCGACGGCGAAGGCCGCGGCGGGCACCGACGGGTCGGACCGGCTGTCGAACAGCAGCCGCCACGCCGCGGGCGTCGCGGGGGAGCCGGCGGCGTGCAGCTCCAGCGCCGCGGTGAAGCGATCGGCGAGCTCGCCGACGAGCCGGGCCAGGAACGCCGGCGCGGCGAACCGGCCGGCGTCGACGAGGTCGGCGACCCGGCAGGTGACGACGTGGAGGAGGGCGGCGACCACGGCGACGCCGTCGACGGTGTCGGGCGTCGCCGCGACGAGCGCGCGGTCGCGGACCTCGACCAGCCGGCGCAGGACGTCGTCGATCGACCCGACTGGGCAGCGTTCTCCGGTCGGCGGCATCGTCCTCCTCCGGTGAAACGGAGCCGTCCAGGAACACGAGCACCCTGATGTGGACGTGATACATCGACACCGGCTGACTGGAAGGACGGCCACTGTCGGGTGCACCCCGATCACGGGCAGCACCCGAATGCCGCCTGCCGCTGCTCAGATCGGCCGATTACGGTCGGCGACGTGAGCGGGCCGTCAGCGCCGTCCGCCGGGATCGGGCGGATCGTCGTCGGGCGCGACGGGGAGCGGGCCGAGCTGGGCGCGGCGCTGGCCGAGGCCGTCGCGGGCCGCACGACGGCGGTCTTCGTCACCGGCGAGACCGGGGTCGGCAAGTCCGTGCTGGTCGCCGAGCTGCTGGAGCGGGCCCGCGAGGCCGGCGCCGTGGTGCTGGCCGGTTCCGCCACCGGCGTCGCGGGCAGCTCGCCGCTGCGGCCGGTGCTCTCCGGGCTGCGCGCGCTGCTGGGCTCGCCGCGGGGGGCGGCCGCCGGCCGGCTCGGGCCGTGGGTCGACCGCCTCGACGAGCTGCTCGCCCCGATGCCGGCCGGGTCCGCGCCGTCGCGCGCCGAGGTGCTGGAGCTGCTGCACCGGGTGCTCGCCGGGCTGGCCGAGGCGTCGGTCGTGGTGCTGGTGGTCGAGGACCTGCAGTGGGTCGACCGGGCCACGCGCGACCTGCTGGCCTGCCTCGTCGCCGACCCGCCGCCCGGGCGGGTGCTGCTGGTCGCCACGCACCGCACCGGTCGCCGCCGCGACGCCGCCGCGGCCCGCGTGCTCATCGGCGAGCTCGCCCGCCACCACTGGGTCCGCACCGTCGACCTCGCGCCGCTGGCGCGCGAGGCGGTCGCCGAACTGGTCGCGTCCGCCGCCCCGGACCGCCCCGACCTGGTCGAGCTGGTGTGGGAGCGCTCGCTCGGCAACGCGCTCATCGCCGAGCAGACGCTGCGGGCCGCCCTGGACGGCGACCCCCTGGCCCTGCCGGCGAGCCTGCGCGAGCTGGTGACCTCGCGGCTGGCGCTGCTGTCCGCCGAGGCGCTCCATGCGGCGCGCGCGGTCGCGGTGGCCGACGGCCCGCTGCCGCACCCGCTGCTGGCGGCCGTGCTCGACGACGGCCCCGAGCTGCTCGGCGCGCTGCGCGAGGCCGCCGACGCCGGGATCGTCGTGGCCGAGGGCGCCGGCGAGGCCCACCGCGACTCCTACCGGCTGCGCAACGGGCTGCTCACCGAGGTGGTGCGGGGTGAGCTGCTGCCCGGCGAGCGGATCGACCTGCACCGGCGCTACGCCGAGGCGCTGTCCGCCGACCGGGAGCCCGCGCAGCCGGGCCTGCACGCCCGGCTCGCGCACCACTGGCACGCCGCAGGCGAGGAGGGGCGGGCGCTGGACGCGGCCGTCGCCGCGGCCGAAGGCGCCCGACGGGACCACGACTTCGGCGCGGCGCACCGGCACTGGCGGCACGCCGCCGAGCTCGCCGATCGCGCCCGGCATCGGGGCGCGCCCGACCGGGTCGGCTGCCTCGACCGCGCG
>NZ_JAHDTH010000350.1 GCF_018531445.1 Pseudonocardia lacus | reverse complement strand
AAGACGGTGGAGCGAGGGGCCAAGCCACCTGAGCCATCGAGGGCAGCCAGCATGAAAACCATCCTCGCTCCACCTGCATCACCCCATCCTCTCCGACGACGGGGGACGTCTCTGGAAGGTAGGGCGGTGTGACCATCGGGCTGCAGCGGCTGTCGCTGAACCAGAAGACCGTCGACCAGTGGGGCGTGCGCCAGGTCGTCGACGGCTGCGCGCGGGCCGGGATCGGCGCCGTCGGCCTGTGGCGCGAGCCGGTGGCCGACATCGGCCTGGAGAAGGCGGCGAAGCTGGTGCGCGACGCCGGGCTGCGGGTCTCGACGCTGTGCCGGGGCGGCTTCCTCACCGCCGCCGACCCCGACGGGCGCGCGGCCGCGCTGGCCGACAACCGCCGCGCGATCGAGGAGGCCGCGGCCCTGGCCACCGGCGTGCTGGTGCTGGTGGTCGGCGGGCTGCCGGCCGGCGACCGCGACCTGCCCGGGGCCCGCGGGCGCGTCGCCGACGCCGTCGCCGAGCTGGTGCCGCACGCCCGGGCGCACGGGGTGCGCCTTGCCCTCGAACCCCTGCACCCCATGTACTGCGCCGACCGCGCCGTCCTGTCCACCCTCGGGCAGGCACTCGACATGGCCGAGCAGTTCCCGGCCGGTGCCGTGGGCGTCGCGCTGGACACCTTCCACGTCTGGTGGGACCCGCAGGTCGAGGCCCAGATCGCCAGGGCGGGGGAGCGGATCGCGACCTACCAGCTCGCCGACTGGGTCCTCCCGCTGCCGGCCGACGTGCTGCTCGGCCGCGGATACCCGGGCGACGGCCACGTCGACTTCCCCGCGCTGACCGCCGCGGTCGAGGCCGCGGGCTACACCGGCGACATCGAGGTCGAGATCTTCAACGCCGACGTCTGGGCGCAGGACGGGGACGACGTGATCGCCACCGTCGTCGAGCGGTACCGCCGCATCCTCGGCGACCTCGCCCCGTAGCGCGGCCCCGGCTGCCGCCACGCACACCCGCTGCCGTCACGCACACCCGGTCGCCGTGGAGCACATGTCCCGACATGTGCGCGGCGACCACGGGGTGTGCGTCGCGGTGGGTGGGCGCGACTCAGAAGCCCTGCGGGTTCGCCGCCACGATGGGTTCGCACGCGGCGTGCGCCTGCGCGGCGATCCGGTCCG
Source organism: Pseudonocardia lacus (assembly GCF_018531445.1). Taxonomy (GTDB): domain Bacteria; phylum Actinomycetota; class Actinomycetes; order Mycobacteriales; family Pseudonocardiaceae; genus Pseudonocardia; species Pseudonocardia lacus. The sequence continues at coordinate 3,031 of NZ_JAHDTH010000350.1, read as the reverse complement.
GACCCCAGCCCTGCGCCCTGGCCTGCTCCTCCAGCACCCGCAACGCGTCGTTCTGCTCGCTGGTCAACCCGCGGTGCTGGTAGTCGTAGGCCTCGCCGGGCACGCCGGCCAGGTCCTGACCGGCCCAGTAGACGAGCTGCCCGGCACAGGCCACGACCGGGTCGGGAGCGGGCGAGGTCGTCGGTGCGGGTGCGGGCGCCGGCGCGGCGGGATCCCCGCCCGCGCACGCCACCGGCAGGGCCGCAACGGCGAGGACGGCGAGGACGACCGCCGGACCCGAGGTGCGCGACATGCGCCGACCGTAGCCCGGCCCCACCGGCCCGCTCACCACCACAGCGGCCGGCTGAGCCGGTGGATGTCGACGTCCGCCTCCCGCCCCGGCGCCGTCTCGACGCTCGCCCACCGCTCCCGCGCCGCCCGCAGGAACTCACCGGCCAGCGGCCGGCGCGGGTCGGCGATCCACGCCTCGCCGTCCCGGGCGACCAACCGGGGCAGCAGCGCCAGCAGGGTGTCGACGTTGCGCTGCCCGTAGAGCACGTCGGCGGCCAGCACCAGGTCCCACGGCCCGCGGTGCAGCAGCTCGTCGGGCTCCTCCCACGAGCAGACCGCGGTCTGCACGGCCACCCCGTTGTGCTCGGCGTTGACCGCGGTGAAGGTGAGCGCGTCGGGGGAGCGGTCGGTGGCCAGCACCCGGGCGCCGCCGAGGGCGGCGGCGATGGCCGGCAGCCCCAGCCCGCAGCCCAGCTCCAGGACCGCGGCGCCGGGTCGGGCGCGGGCGGAGACGGCGTGGGCGAGCGCCACCCCGCTGGGCCACAGCTCGGCCCAGTACGGCGGGTAGGCCTGGTCGACCTCGTCCTCGTAGAGCAGGGCCGTGGCGTCGCGCGGCCGGACGAACCCGATCGACCCGGCGCACAGCTCGATCGTGCCCGCCACCAGGTCCAGCCGGGGGTCGGTCGGCGGGGGAGGCTCCACCCCGCACAGTCTGCTCCAGGTCCGCCGGGTCCGGGCCTACCGCGGGACCAGCACCTGCAGCGCGGCCGGCCGGACCGAGACCCGCAGCGGGGCGTCGGCGTACGGCTCGCCGTCCGCGTGCACCGGCACCGGCCGGTCGATCGACAGCTCGACCTCCCGGCCGCGGCGCACCTCGACGTCCGGGCGCCGCAGGTGGGTGCCGGCGTAGACCTCGCGCATGGCGGCGATCAGCGTCCAGCGCGACGAGTCGGGGATGACGAGCACGTCGAGCAGCCCGTCGTCGACCTCCGCGGTGGGCACGATGTGCATGCCGGCCCCGTAGTAGCCGGAGTTCGCGATCACCACCGAGTAGCCGCGCGTGGCCCACTCCTCGCCGTCGATGCCGATGCGGAACCCGGCGGGGCGGAACGAGAGCAGCGCGCGGACGGCGCTGTAGGGGTAGACCAGGGCACCGGGGACGCGGGGCCGGGCGTTGGCGATCGCGTTGGCGATCGAGTCGACCCCGGCGTAGACGCTGCCCAGCGCCACCCGCCCGCCGCTGTCCAGCACGTCGACGCGGCGGATGCGCCCGGTGCGCAGCACGTCCGCGACGGCCGCGGGGTCGGTGGGCAGCCCCAGCTGGCGGGCGAAGTCGTTGCCCCGCCCGGCCGGGGCCATGGCCAGCACCCCGCCCGCGGCCACCACGGGACCGGCCACGCAGCCGGTCAGCCCGTCGCCGCCGACGGCGAGCACGGTGCGCCCCCGCGCGCAGGCCCGCTCGGCGATCTCGCGGGCGTGCGCGGGGTGGCGCGTCCGCTCGACCTCGAGGGCGCTGGCCGGCAGGGCGTCGGCCAGCCGCCGGGCGACGGCGAGCGCGGCGCCGCGGCCGGCCGCCGGGTTCACGACCGCGGTGACGGGTTCCACCGCAGCAGCATGCCCGGTCGGTCGGTCTAGTGGTGGACCGCGCGGTGGGCGGCGAGCGCGTCGAGGCCGAAGTCGGCGCCGGGGTCGCGCCACACCGAGTGGGCGTGGTTGGCCCCGCGCTGGGTGTTGTCCCACTCCAGCAGCAGCCGCGGGCCCTGCAGCCGGTAGTAGTGCGGTTCGCCGGGCGCGGTGGGCCCGGCCCAGGCGAAGTGCACGGCGTCGAGCGCCGCCTCGTCGGCGTAGCGCGCCACCGGGGACACCCCGGCCGGGACGCGGTCGAGGTAGGTGCCCAGCAGCGCCCGCAGCAGCTCGCGCTGCCCGGCGTCGAGGTCGGCGGCGGGCAGGCCCTTGGGCGCGGCCGTCAGCGCGACCGCCCGGTGGTCGTCGCCGTCGAGCCCGCTGGCCTCGTCGATCGCGTCGCTGGCGGCCTGCAGCCGGTCCCGCTCGGCGGCGTCGGCGAAGGGCCCGCGCCAGATCCCGGTGAGCGGGATGGCCCGGTCGCCCTCGGCGAGCTCGGTGCGGTTGCCGGCGACGATGTCGGCAGGCGCCCGCCCCAGCAGCACGGCGCGGGCGGCCGCGTCGGGGGCGAGCGAGCGGACGAGCTCGCGGCCCAGGTCCTCGACCCGCCCGAGCAGCCGCAGCCGCTCGCCGCCGAGCAGCGGTGCCGACGCCGGGTCGGCCCCGAGGAAGCACGGGGTGGTGGCGACCACGGCCCCGTCGACCACGAGGTTGTTCAGCGACACGTGGTGCCCGCCGAAGCGCCACCCCCACGCCCCGCTCGGCCCCGGCTCGCCGAACACCCGCAGGTAGTACAGGCCGGGGTCGCGGCCGCGCTCGCGGTCGAAGCGCGCGACGAAGCCCTCGGTGCGGTCCAGGACGTTCTCCAGGCCCATCACCGAGGCCACCGTGGTGTAGGCGGCCTCGGACAGCCCGGAGGCGACCAGCCGCATCGCCGCCCGCTGCTGGGCCGGCCGCTGCTGGTGCACGGTGAGCCCGCCGTGGTCGGTGGGCGTGTAGAACCAGCGCCTGCGCTCGGCGTCGTCGGCCGCGTCGCCGCTGGGCGCGGCCCCGGTGGCGACGCCGAGCTGGTCGCGGTCGAGCGCGTCGAGCCAGGCCCGCGCCGCCGCGGCCATCGCGGCCGCGACGTCGCGGGCCG
>NZ_JAHDTH010000349.1 GCF_018531445.1 Pseudonocardia lacus | reverse complement strand
CGGGCCGCCGAGCTGGGCACGGCCCGCGGGGCGGGCGCCGGGCTGCTGGCGGTGGCGGCGCGGGGACTGCTCGGCACGGGCCGGTGGGACGAGGCCGGGGCCGTCCTCGACCGGGCGTGGCGGTCGGCGCCGACGGGCCTCGCGGAGCTGGACGTGCGGTTGGCGCGGGCCCGGCTGAGCACCGCCCGCGGATGCTTCGACGCCGCCGAGGACGACCTCGCCGCGGCGCGGCCCCTGGCCGAGGGCACGCCCGGGACCCGGTACCGCGTCGCGTGGCGGACGCTGGCCGCCGACCTGGCGCTGTGGCGGCTGCGCCCGGAGCCCGCGCTCGGCCACGTCGCGGCCGCCCTCGACCTCCTCGACCGGGGCCCGGACCAACTGGGGCAGCTCGGCCCGGTGCTGCGCCGCGGCGCGCGGGCCGCCGCCGAGCTGACCCGGTTGGGGATCCGGCACGCCGACGGGGAGCTGATCGATCGGCTGCGCCGCGCCGAGGACCCCGCCCACCGGGACGGCGGATCAGCCCCGCTCGCGCGGGCATGCGCCCTGAGCAGGCTGGCCGAGGAGGGCCGCGCCGCCGACCGGTCCGACCCGCAGGCCTGGGAGCGGGCCGCGCGGGCGTGGACCGAGCTCGGCCGGCCCTACCCGGCCGCGTACAGCCACCTGCGCCGGGCCGAGGCGCTGCTGGCCCGGCGGGCCAACTCGGCGGCCGGGGTCACGGCGCTGCGCGAGTCGGCCCGGATCGCCACCGGTCTCGGCGCCGTCCCGCTGCTCACCGAGATCGACGAGCTGGCCGCGCTGGCGCGCGTCCGCCTGGGCGGCCCGCCCCCCGCCCGCGCCGTCGAGCCGGTGGCCGCCCGCCGCCCGGCCGAGGACGACGAGCTGGTCGCCCTGACCGCGCGGGAGCTGGAGGTGCTCGTCGAGCTCGCCGACGGCCGGACCAACCGGGAGATCGCCGGTCGGCTGTTCATCAGCGAGAAGACCGTCGGCGTGCACGTCAGCCGGATCTACACCAAGATCGGCGTGCACAGCCGGGTGCAGGCCAGCGCGGTGCTGCTGCGCTGCCGGCCCGAGCGCCGCCGCCGCTGAGCCCGGCACCCCCGCTCAGGCCACCGACGCCCGCTCGGCCTCGAAGCGCTCGCGGACCTGGTCCAGCACCCGGGCCCGGGTCGGGCCCAGGCTGCCCACCGGGATGCCGGTCATCCGCGACACCTCGGCGTAGGGCCGGGCCTCCCCGCCGAACAGCGCCTGCATCACGGTGCGCCCCCGGGGCGGCAGCCGGCCGATGATCTCCCAGAGCCGGGCGGCGGTGTCGGCGTCGACGACCCGCTGCTCCACGTCGTCCACGGCGGGCACCGCGTCCGTGCCGCCGACCACCGTGCCGCGGCGGTCGCGCAGGATGCGCAGGCACTCCCGGGACGCGGTGGTCGCCAGCCAGCCGCCGAGCCGGTCGGGGTCGCGCACGGTGGAGTGGTTCTCCACCAGCCGCAGCCAGGTCCGCTGCTCGGCGTCGCGGGCGTCGGCGTCCTGCAGCCGGTAGGAGCGGGTCACCCCGCGGACCAGGTCGCCGTAGCGGCGCACGATCTCGCCCCAGGCGCGCTCGTCGCCCGCGCCCGCGGAAGCCAGCAGGTCGGCGGTGCTCGGGCGGGCGGCCGTCGGGTCGGTGGTCGGCTCGGCGGTCGGCGGACGGGTCATGCGCGGCTCCTCGGTCGACGGGGCCCGGATCGGCGGTCCCCGGTCCGCGTCCACCCTCGCCGCCCCGCTGCGCTGCGTCGTCAGGCCAACGCCCTACGTCGTCGCCGCGGGACGCCCTACTTCCGAGCCGGTGCGCCGATCTCCCGCCCGTTTCGGGACAATCGCCCGATGACGGCGACGACGACCGCGTCCGGCCTGGTCGTGGTGGCGAAGCCGGGCGGCTTCACCTCGCACGACGTGGTGGCCCGGCTGCGGCGCATCCTGGGCACCCGCAAGGTCGGCCACGCCGGAACGCTCGACCCGATGGCCACCGGGGTGCTCGTCTGCGGGGTCGGGCGCGGCACCAAGCTGCTGGGCCACCTCGCGCTCGACACCAAGGCCTACACCGCGACGGTCCGGCTGGGCGCCGCCACGACCACCGACGACGCCGAGGGCGAGGTCGTGTCCGAGGCCGACGCGTCGGGCGTGGGCGACGACGCCGTGCGGGCCGGCATGGCCGCCCTGACCGGGGCCATCGAGCAGGTGCCGAGCTCGGTCAGCGCCATCAAGGTCGACGGCAAGCGGGCCTACGCGCTGGTGCGCGCGGGCGAACGGGTGGAGCTGGCGGCCCGACCGGTCACCGTGTCGGACTTCACGCTGCTGGCCCGCCGCGACGGCATCGGGGCCGACGGTGGCCGGGTCGACCTGGACGTCTCGGTCGAGTGCTCGTCGGGCACCTACGTGCGCGCGCTGGCCCGCGACCTCGGCGCCGGGCTCGGTGTGGGCGGTCACCTCACCGCGCTGCGCCGCACCCGCGTCGGCCCGTTCACCCTGGCGCACGCCCGCACGCTGGAGCAGTTGGAGGCCGACCCGGGACTGTCGCTGTCGCTGGACGAGGCGGTCGCGGTGGCCTTCGCCCGCCGCGACGTCGACGGGGAACTGGCCGCCGACCTGTCGCACGGCCGCCCGCTCCCGCCGGTCGACCTGCCCGGCACGTACGGCGTCTTCGGTCCCGATGGCGCCGTGATCGCGCTGGTCGCAGAGCGGGAGGGTCGCGCGCGCCCGGTCGTCGTACTGGCCCCGGCGTGACCGGATCGGCCCAACGCGGTCCCGTCGCGCAGCGCGCCGCGGGGCTTTCCGTAGGCTCCGGAGTGTGCAGCGCTGGCGTGGCCTGGAAGCCGTACCGAACGGATGGGGGCGCAGCGTCGTCACCGTCGGGGTGTTCGACGGGGTCCACCGCGGCCACCAGCAACTGATCGGGCACGCCGTGCGGCGGGGCCGCGAGCGCGGGCTGCCCGCCGTGGTCGTCACCTTCGACCCGCACCCCGCCGAGGTGGTCCGCCCGGGCAGCCACCCGGCCCGGCTGACCGGCCTCACCCGCCGCGCCGACCTGGTCGCCGAGCTGGGCGTGGACGCGTTCTGCGTGCTCCCGTTCACCGCGGAGCTCTCCCGCACCCCGCCGGCCGAGTTCGCCCACGAGGTGCTGGTCGAGCGGCTGCACGCCGCCGACGTGGTGGTCGGGCGCAACTTCACCTTCGGTCACCGCGCCCAGGGCGACGTCGCGATGCTCACCGCGCTGGGCGAGCGGTTCGGGTTCGGCGTGGAGGGCCTCGACCTGATCAGCGACGACGGCGTCACCTTCTCCTCGACCTACATCCGCTCCTGCATCGACGCGGGCGACGTCGAGGCCGCCACGGCCGCGCTGGGCCGCCCGCACCGCGTGGAGGGCGTGGTCGTGCACGGCGACCGCCGCGGCCGCGAGCTGGGCTTCCCCACGGCCAACGTCTCCACCCCGCCGTTCACGGCGCTGCCCGCCGACGGCGTGTACGCGGGCTGGTTCGCCATCGCGGCCACCGGCGTCGGGGCCCCCGGCGCGGGCGGCGCGGGGGAGCGGCGCCTGCCGGCCGCCATCTCGGTGGGCACCAACCCGACGTTCTCCGGTCGCGAGCGCACGGTGGAGGCCTACGTCCTCGATGTCGACGAGGACTTCTACGGCTTCGAGGTGGCCGTCGACTTCTCCCACCGGCTGCGCGGGCAGGAGCGCTTCGACGACGTCGACGCGCTGGTCACCCAGATGCACAAGGACGTGGCCCGCACCCGCGAGCTGCTCGGCGGCTGACCGGCGCCCGATCACCACGGATTCTCCCGTTCGGCCACGGGAGGGCACCCGCCCCTGCGAGCATCCCGGTATGACCACGACAGCCGGGGAAGCGGCAGGGCGGATCGCGGCGAACCGCGAGCGGCAGCGCGAGCTCTACGGGGTCCCCCTCGGCGACCGGGTCCGGGCGCTGACCGCCGTCCTGCGCGTCTCGCAGGCGCGGCTGGCCAAGGCGCTCGGGGTGAGCCCGGCGATGCTCAGCCAGCTGGCCAGCGCCCGCCGGGTGAAGATCGGCGACCCGGCCGTGCTGGCCCGGCTGCTGCTGCTCGACCAGCGCTGCCGGTCGCTGCCTCAGCGGCCCGCCTCGCGCGCCGTCGAAGCGCTGCTGGCCGAGGTCGCCGTGGCCCGCTGGCACTGGTCGGGCGGCGCCCCGGCGCCG
>NZ_JAHDTH010000348.1 GCF_018531445.1 Pseudonocardia lacus | reverse complement strand
GGCCTCAGCCCACGAGCCGGGGCCGGTCGGCCGCCAGCGCGCGGCGCAGCACGTCGAGCAGCACGTCGGGCAGGCCGTCGGCGGTGAAGCCGGCGGCCGCCGGGTGCCCGCCCCCGCCCATCCGCGCGGCGGCCGCGGCGACGTCCACCCGGCCGTTCGAGCGCAGCGACACCACCCACCGCTGCGGCGCGACCTGCTTGAACACCGCCGCCACCTCGGCCTCCCCTGCCGTGCGCACGACGTCGATGACGCTGTCGACCTCCGTCGAGCGGAAGCGCGAGCCGACCTCCAGCGGCACCAGCGCGTGCACCAGCCCCAGCCCGCCGGCCGCGGCCGGGTCGAGCCGCGCCCCGGCGATGATCCCGCCCAGCGCGGCCAGCCAGCTGAACGGGTGGGTGTCCATCAGCGGCGCGACCACCTCCGGCGGGTGCACCCCGGCCGCGATCAGGTCGGCGGCCAGCAGGTGCGCGGAGCGCCCCGCCGTGCGGAAGCCGCGGGTGTCGGTGACGAGACCGGCGTACAGGCAGCGGGCGATGTCGGCGTCGAGCGCGACGCCCATCGCCACCAGCACCTGGTGCACCAGCACGACGGTGGCCTCGGCGTCCGGGTCGAGCACCCGCACCGCGCCGAACCCCGGGTTCGAGGCGTGGTGGTCGATCATGAGCGTGGTGCCCGCCGTGGACAGCCGGTCGGCCAGGTGCCCGAGCCGGCCCGGCTCCGCGGCGTCGCAGCAGACCAGCACCTGCGGTGCCGCCCACACCTCGTCGGACGGCACGACGAGCCCCAGCGCGTCCAACGGGCGCAGGGCCTCGGGGACCTCGTCCGGCGTGGCGAACGAGACCTGCACGGCGGCGCCCCGCCGGTGCAGCGCGATCGCCAGGGCGAGCGCGCTGCCCAGCGCGTCGGCGTCCGGGTTGAGGTGGGCCAGCAGCGTGACCTCGCGGGCCGCGGTGAGCAGCGCTGCCGCATCGCCCACCGCGGACGCGTCGGACCGCCGCGGGATCATGCCGGTCCGCTCATCCCGCCCGCCCCGGTCCGCCGGCTCGTGGCCCGGTCATTCCTGGTCGGCGTGCTCGCGCGGCGCGCGGTACGGGTCGGCCTCGCCCGCCGGGCTGGCCGACGCGGCCAGCCTCGCGACCTCGGCGTCCGACTCGCGGGTGCGCGCGAGCAGCTCCTCCATCCGGCGGGCCTCGTCGGGGACCTGGTCCAGGACGAACGCCAGCGACGGCGTGTGCCGGATGCCGGTGCCCGCCCCGACCTTCGAGCGCAGCACCCCGGTGGCGCTGGCCAGCGCCGCGGCCACGCCCACCGTGTCCGGGTCGGCCTCGACCGTCTCGCCCAGCACCGTGTAGTAGACGGTCGCCTCGCGCAGATCGCCGGTGACCCGGGTGTCGGTGATCGTCACCATGTTGAGCCGCGGGTCCTTGACCTCGTGCTCCAGGGCGTCCGCCACGATCTGCGAGATGCGCTTGGCCAGCTTCCGCGCTCGCGGGTGGTCCACCATGTGCAGTCGCCTCCTCCGTCGAGCCGATGAGGGGGAGTCGCCGCTGCGGCGCTCCCCCACACATCGCTCAGTCGTCCTCCGGGCCCAGCAGCCGCCGCCGAGCCGAGAGCAGCTCGAACTCGGGGTGCGCGGCGATCATCCGCTCGCACCTGTCGAGCAACTCCACGACGTGGGCGTGGTCGGGCGCCACGCAGCTCACGCCGACCAGCGCCCTGCGGTGCAGGTCGAGGTGGCCAGCCTCGGCGGCGGACACCGCGAACTTGCGGCGCAGCTCGGCCACCACCGGCCGGACCACCGACCTCTTCTCCTTCAAGGAGTGCACGTCCCCGAGCAGGACGTCCAGCTCCAGCACACCGACGAACATGGGTGTCGCCCCGGGGACCGACGCCGGAGGGGGCCGGCCGGTCGACCGGCCCCCTCCGTGGTGCGTCAGCCGCGCGGCTTCTCCCGCATCTCGAAGGTCTCGATCACGTCGCCCTCGCGGATGTCGTTGAAGCTGCCGAGCGTGATACCGCACTCGAACCCTTCGCGGACCTCCACGACGTCGTCCTTCTCCCGGCGCAGCGAGGCGATCGACAGGTTGTCGTTGACCACCACGCTGTCGCGCAGGAGCCGGGCCTTGGCGTTGCGGCGGATGAGCCCGCCCATCACCAGGCAACCGGCGATCGACCCGAAGCGCGACGAGCGGAACACCTGGCGGACCTCGGCGCGGCCGAGCTCCACCTCCTCGAACTCCGGCTTGAGCATGCCGCGCAGGGCCTGCTCGATCTCCTCGATGGCCTGGTAGATCACCGTGTAGTAGCGGATCTCCACGCCCTCGCGGGTGGCCAGCTCGGTCGCCTTGCCCTCGGCCCGGACGTTGAAGCCCAGGACGATGACGTTGTCGGCGATGGCCAGGTTGATGTCGCCCTCGGTGATGCCACCGACGCCGCGGTGGATGACCCGCAGCTCGACGTCGTCGCCGACCTCGATCTTCATGAGCGCGTCCTCGAGGGCCTCGACGGTACCCGAGTTGTCACCCTTGATGATCAGGTTGAGCTGGTTGGTCTCCTTCAGCGCGGCGTCGAGGTCCTCGAGGCTGACGCGCTTGCGCCGGCTCGCCAGCTCGGCGTTGCGCTCGCGGGCGCGGCGCCGGTCGGCGATCTGGCGGGCGACCCGGTCCTCGTCGACGACCAGGAACGTGTCTCCCGCGCCCGGCACCGAGGTGAACCCGATGACCTGCACCGGGCGCGACGGGAGCGCCTCGGTGATGTCGCCGCCGTGCTCGTCGAACATGCGCCGGACGCGCCCGGAGGCGTCGCCCGCGACGATCGAGTCGCCGACGCGCAGCGTGCCGCGCTGCACCAGCACCGTGGCCACCGGACCGCGACCGCGGTCGAGGTGGGCCTCGATCGCGACGCCCTGGGCCTCCATGTCCGGGTTGGCCCGGAGGTCGAGGCTGGCGTCGGCGGTCAGCAGGATCGCCTCCAGCAGCTGGTCGATGTTCGTGCCCTGCTTCGCGGAGATGTCCACGAACATCGTCTCGCCGCCGTACTCCTCGGCGACCAGGTTGTACTCGGTCAGCTGCTGGCGGATCTTGTCGGGGTTCGCCCCCTCCTTGTCGATCTTGTTCACCGCGACCACGACCGGCACGTCGGCGGCCTGGGCGTGGTTGATCGCCTCCACCGTCTGCGGCATGACGCCGTCGTCGGCGGCGACCACGATCACCGCGATGTCCGTGGACTTCGCGCCGCGGGCACGCATGGCGGTGAACGCCTCGTGACCCGGGGTGTCGATGAAGGTGATCGGGCGCTCGTAGCCCTCCAGCTCGGTGACGACCTGGTAGGCGCCGATGTGCTGGGTGATGCCGCCGGCCTCGCCCTCCATGACGTTCGCCTTGCGGATGGTGTCCAGCAGGCGCGTCTTGCCGTGGTCGACGTGGCCCATGACGGTGACCACCGGCGGCCGGATGACCAGGTCCTCCTCGCCGCCGGCGTCCTCGCCGTAGGAGATGGAGAAGCTGTCGAGCAGCTCGCGGTCCTCCTCCTCCGGGCTGACCACCTGCACGACGTAGTTCATCTCGCTGCCGAGCAGCTCGAGGATCTCGTCGGACACCGACTGCGTCGCGGTGACCATCTCGCCGAGGTGGAACAGCACCTGCACCAGCGAGGCCGGGTTGGCGTTGATCTTGTCGGCGAAGTCGCTCAGCGAAGCGCCGCGCGGGAGCTTGATCGTCTCGCCGTGGCCCTTCGGCAGCCGCACGCCACCGACGGACGGCGCCTGCATCGAGTCGAACTCCTGGCGCTTCTGCCGCTTCGACTTGCGGCCCTTGCGGGCCGGCCCGCCGGGACGGCCGAACGCACCCGCGGCACCGCCGCGACCGCGGCCACCGCCACCACCGGGACGACCGCCGCCACCGCGGAAGCCACCACCGGCCGGGGCGCCGCCGCCACCGGGGCCACCGCCACCGGGACGGAAACCACCGCCGCCACCACCGGGACGACCACCCGGACCACCCGGGCGACCACCCGGACCACCGGGACGACCACCGGGGCCACCACGGCCACCGGCACCACCCGGACCACCGGGACGCCCACCGGCCGGACGCGCCGGCATCATGCCGGGGTTCGGCCGCGGGGGCATGTTGCCCGGCGACGGCGGACGCGGGCCGCCGCTGCCCGGCGCCCCGCCGCGCGGAGCGCTCGGACGGGGACCACCGGGACGCGGACCGC
>NZ_JAHDTH010000347.1 GCF_018531445.1 Pseudonocardia lacus | reverse complement strand
CGGCGTGCTGCGCCCGGTCCGCGAGCTCCGCGACACCGCGCGCCGGCTGGCGGCGGGCGACCTGGCCGCGCGCACGCCGCCCCGCGGCGCCGACGAGCTGGCCGAGCTGACCGCCACCGTCAACGCGATGGCCGAGTCGGTGCAGGCGTCCATGGCCCAGATGCGGCGGATGCGGGCCGACGCCCGGCGGTTCGCCGCGGACGCCTCCCACGAGCTGCGCACGCCGCTGAGCACGTTGACGGCGGTCGTCGAGGTGCTGGCGGCGGCCACCGCGGAGGTGCCCGACGCCGACGCGCGGGAGTCCGCGCAGCTGGCGATCGCCGAGACCCACCGGCTGGTCGGGCTCGTGGAGGACCTCATGGAGGTCTCCCGGCTGGACGCCGGCACCGCCCGGCTGCACGTGGAGGACGTGGACCTGGCCGGGGCGGTGCGCGACTGCCTGCGCGCCCGGGGCTGGCTGGACCGGGTCGAGGTGCTGGCCCCGGAAGGGCTCGAGCTGCGGGTGGACCGGCGCCGGCTGGACGTCGTGCTGGCCAACCTGGTCGGCAACGCGCTGGAGCACGGCGGCCCGCCGGTGCGCGTGCTCGTCTCGGTGCGCGGCGACGAGGTGCGCGTCGAGGTCGTCGACGGCGGGCCGGGCGTGCCCGCGCACAGGCGATCGCGCGTCTTCGACCGCTTCGCCAAGGGCGACCCGGCCCGCACCCGCGCGCCGGGCAGCGGGCTCGGGCTGGCGATCGCCCGGGAGAACGCCCGACTGCACGGCGGCGACATCACCGTGGAGGAGCCGACGACGGCCGACGGGCGCGGCGCGCGGTTCGTGCTGCGCCTGCCGCGGGGGAGGTGGGCCGGGTGAGGCGGGCGGCGTGGGTGTGCGCGGTGGCCGCGCTGCTGGCGGGCTGCGGCGTGGGGCCGTCCGGCGTGCTGGACGGCGGCGCGGCCCCGACCGGCGTGGCGCCCGGGGTGACGCTGTACTTCGTCGACGCCGACGGGCGGCTGCACCCGCAGCAGCGCCCCACCGACCGGCTGGGCACGGTCGACGGGGCGGTGTCGCTGCTGCTGAGCGGGCCGGGGCCGGGCTCGGGGCTGCGCACCGAGATCGCCCCGGTGGTCACCGAGCGGGTCGAGGTCACCACCGCGCCGGGCCTGCTGCGGCTGGTCGTGCCGCTGGCGGCCGCGGAGGTGAGCCCGCTGGGCGTCGACCAGATCGTGTGCACCGCCCTCGGCGTCCACGTGCAGGGCGGCGGGGAGCGGGGCACCCGCGTGCAGCTGGGGTTCACCCTGCCGGCGCCGGGCTCGGACGAGCCGCGGACCTGCCCGCTGACCGGCTGATCAGCTCAGCCCGGCGACGTCGACGGCGGGCGCGGCGGGCGCGGGCAGTGCCCACCAGAGCGCGGCGAGCCCGGCGGTGACCGCGGCCGCCGCGATCAGCCCGCGGCGCCCCCTGGCCCACCGGGCGCGGTACCGGATCGGGTCCTCGACCAGGTGGGTCGACAGCGCGGCCAGGCCGATCGCCAGCCCGCACGCGGCGGCCGTCGCGACCGGGCCCCGCCCCGGTCCGGCCAGCACGAGCAGGGGCCAGTGCCACAGGTACAGGCCGTAGGAGATCCGACCCGTCCAGCGCAGCGGCCCCCACCCCAGCGCGGCGGTGGCCGGCCCGCTCGGCGTCCGCGCGCACAGCCCGACCAGCAGCGCGGCGGCCAGCGAGTGCGCGACGAGCCCGCCGCCGAACAGCCACGCCGAGCGCTCCCCGTCGACGAGCACCCACATCGCGGCCAGGCCGGCGGCCAGCGCCGTCGCGAGCGCGGCCGCCCACCGACCGGTGGCCAGGGCCAGCACGCCCCGCACCGGACGGGTCGCCACGAGCGCGCCCAGCAGCAGCGCGGACGCGCGGGTGTCGGTGCCCATGTGCACGCGCGTCGGGTCGGGCGTACCGGCGAGCGCGACCGCCACCACCAGGGACGCGATCGCGGCCGTCGCCGCGATCGTAGCGACGGCGGGCTCGACGCGGCGCGTCAGCGCGGCCACGACCACCAGCACCACCGGCCAGAGGAGGTAGAACTGCTCCTCGACCGCGATGCTCCACAGGTGCTCGAACACCCGGCCGGGCCCGAACCGGTCCCAGTAGCCGGCCGAGCCGGCGATCAGGTGCCAGTTGAGCAGGCCGAACTGTGCCCACGGCCCGTCGTCGAGCGTGGTGCGCCGCAGGTCCGCCCGCCCCAGCGCCCACACCAGCAGCGTGCTGCCGGCGAGCACCGCGGCGAGCGCGGGCAGCAGCCGCCGGGTCCGCCGGCCCCAGAACGCGGTGAGCGAGACGCTGCCGCCCGCCTCGACCTCGCGCAGCAGCAGCCCGGTGATGAGGAAGCCGGACAGGACGAGGAACAGGTCGACCCCGAGGAACCCGCCGGGCAGCGGACCGGCGTGGTGCAGCAGCACCCCCAGCACGGCGACGCCGCGCAGGCCGTCCAGGGCGGGCACGTGCGGCGGGCGGGCGGTGGGGGAGCGGACGGCCGCGGCGGGCGGGACTCGCGTCATCCGCCCGACCGTGCCCGTCGCGTGTGCGGGCGGCGTCGCCGTCAGGTCGCGGTCCTGTCGCGATCGCGCACGCCGTAGGCGCGCGAGAGTCGCGTTCGGGCCAACTAGCCGGGCAGCGGGCGGGTGGGGTCGGCGTCGTAGGTGGCGCGGGCCCGGTGGACGCGGTCGAGGTTCTCCGCGCCCCACTCGGCCAGCCCCGCGAACAACGGCGCCAGGCTGCGTCCCAGGTCGGTGATCTCGTACTCGACCCGCGGCGGCACCTCGGCGTGCTGGGTGCGGGTGACCATGCCGTCGCGCTCGAGCTGGCGCAGCCGCTGGGTGAGCACCTTCGGGGTGATGGTCGTGATGCGCCGGGCCAGCTCGACGAACCGCTGGCGGCCGTACTCGTGCAGCACCCACAGGATCGGGGTGGTCCACCGGCTGAACACGATGTCGACGACCGGCGCGATCGGGCAGGCCAGCTCGGGTTCGGCCACGGCGGGCCGCCACCGGGTGCTCGCTTCGGTCATGGAGAGTCACTTTCCTCTAGGTACCTACTATCTCGGTGATACTAGCGTCGTCCCGGTCGTGATCGTGAACGGACGGGAGAAGTCGATGATCGTGGTGACCGGGGCGACCGGGAACGTCGGACGGCCGCTGGTCGACGCGCTGGCGGCGGCGGGGGAGCGGGTGACGGCGGTGTCGCGGCACCCGGCGCCGGTGCCGGCCGGGGTGCGTCACCGGCGGGCCGACCTGGCCGATCCCGACGCCCTGCGCCCGCTGCTGGACGGCGCCGACGCGCTGTACGTGCTGGTCTCCGGGGCCGGCGCGCACGTCGACGGGGACGCGCTGCTGGACGCGGCCAAGGCGGGCGGGGTGCGGCGGGTGGTGCTGCAGTCGTCGCAGGCGGTGGGGACGAGGCCGGGGGCGCCCTCGCACGCGCCGCTGGCGGCGCTGGAGGACGCGCTGCGCGGTTCGGACCTGGAGTGGACGGTGCTGCGCCCGGGTGGGTTCGCCTCGAACGCCTTCGCCTGGGCGGAGTCGGTGCGCGCCCGGCGCGCGGTCGTGGCGCCCTTCGGGGACGTCGCGCTGCCGGTGGTCGACCCGCTGGACATCGCCGCGGTGGCGGCGGCCGTGCTGCGGGGGACAGGACACGGCGGGCGGGTCTACGAGCTGACCGGGCCGGAGCCGATCGACCCGCGCGGGCAGGCCGCGGCCGTCGGCGCGGCGATCGGGGAGCCGGTCGAGTTCGTCGAGCAGCCGCCGGACGAGGCCCGGGCCCTGATGCTCGGGTTCATGCCGGCGCCGGTGGCCGAGGGGACGCTGGCCATCCTGGGCGCGCCCACCCCGGCCGAGCGGCGTGTCTCCCCCGACGTCGAGGACGTGCTCGGCCGGCCGGGGCTGCCCTTCGCGCGGTGGGCGGCGCGCAACGCTGCCGCGTTCCGCTGACCCGTCAGGCCGATCGGTGCTCTCAGGCGGCCCGGTCGACCGCGGTGAAGCGGCGCGGCGAGGTGCCGCCGAGCGCGCGCAGCTCCCGGGACAGGTGCGGCTGGTCGGCGTAGCCGGCGCGGGCGGCCACCTCGGCCGGTGCGACGCCGGCGGCGAGCAGGTCGGTTGCCCGTCGGAAGCGCAGGACCCGGCGCAGCACCGCGGGCCCGTAGCCGAACGCGGCCAGGCAGCGCCGGTGCAGGGTGCGGGTGGTCCAGCCGAGGTCCGCGGCGAGCGCGGCGACCGACGTGGTGGCGCTCTCGGCCGCGCCCAGCCGGGCGGCCAGCGCGGGGACGGCCGGGTCGAC
>NZ_JAHDTH010000346.1 GCF_018531445.1 Pseudonocardia lacus | reverse complement strand
GGCCACCGGCGGCGCGGCGTCGGGCCCGCTGCTGGCCGCGGGCGGCTACCCGCTGCTGGCCGTCGCCGGCGCGGCCGCCGCGCTGCTGGTGCTGCCGGTCCTGGTCAGCGGGGCCCGCGGTGGATCCGGTCAGGCCGGCCAGGCGTAGAGCGGGTCGCCCGCGGCCACGTCGTGGCCGGTGCGCAGGTCGGGGATGCTGTCGGGGGCCGAGTCGAGCACGACCACCGGCGTCACCGCCGACAGCCCCCGCCCGCGCACGGCGGTCGGGTCGAAGGTCACCACCGGCGCGCCGGCCGCCACCTCGGCGCCCTGCTCGACGTGGCGCTCGAAGCCCTCGCCGTCGAGCTCCACGGTGTCGATGCCGACGTGCACGAGCACCGCGCAGCCCGACTCGTGCTGGACGATGAACGCGTGCGGGTGGGCCTTGACCACCGTGCCGGCGATGGGGGAGCCGACGACGGTCGGCCCGGCCCCGTCGGCGGGCTCCACCGCGGCGCCCGCCCCGACCAGCTGCTCGGCGAACACCGGGTCGGGCACGTCGGCCAGCCCGACCAGCCGGCCCGCCAGCGGCGCCAGCACGCGCAACAGCTGGGCGCGCTGCGTCGTCGGTTCGCTCACCAGCTCGTTCACAACAGGTCCTGGACGTCGTCGGCCAGGGTGTCGGCCTCCGGTCCCACCACGACCTGCACGATCGTGCCGGCCATCACGACCCCGTGCGCGCCGCTGGCGCGCAGGGCGCGCTCGTCGACCAGGGACGGGTCGCGGACCTCGGTCCGCAGCCGGGTGATGCAGCCCTCGACCTCGACGATGTTGTCGGCGCCGCCGAGCCCGCTGACGATCTCCTGCGCGCTGGCCATGCTGGCCACCTCCTCGTTCCCGTGCCGCCGACCCGGCGTGGGCGGCCGCGCCAGCCTGCCCGACGGCCCGGGGCGGCGGCGGGCGGGTCCGGCGGGGCGGCTTCACCCGGATCTCACAACTCGTGGTTGACGTATCGCTGTCGGCGGTCCACTCTCTCCGCCAACTGGTAATGACCGGACCGTACCGGTCCGATGCAGTCGGGACAACACCGCATGAACACCACGAACACGACGAGTGAGCAGGGGTCGCCATGAGCACGAGCGTCGCCGCACCCGCGCCGCCGAAGGGCCGCTTCGGCCTGGCCGGACTGCAACGGCTGGGCCGCAGCCTGATGCTGCCGATCGCCGCACTACCCGCGGCGGGCCTGCTGCTGCGCCTCGGCCAGGACGACCTGCTCGGCGCGGTACCGGGCCTGGAGACCGTGGCCTCGGTGATCGGCGCGGCCGGTGGGGCGCTGTTCGACAACCTGCCGCTGATCTTCGCGGTGGGCATCGCGATCGGCTGGGCCAAGCGCGCCGACGGCTCCACCGCGCTCGCCGCCGTCGTCGGCTACCTGGTGCTCGACGGCGTGTTCGGCGCCATGAGCCCGGTGGTGCTCGACGGGGTGCTCGACTCGAAGGGCGAGCCCGCCGAGATCAATTACGGGGTGCTGGGCGGCATCGTGATCGGCCTGCTCGCCGCGGTGCTCTGGCAGCGGTTCTACCGCACGAAGCTGCCCACCTACCTGGCCTTCTTCGGCGGCAGGCGGTGCGTGCCGATCGTCGTGGCGGTCGTCGCGATGGTCGTCGGCGTGCTGATGGCGTTCATCTACCCGCTGTTCAACAACGGGCTCACCGCGCTGGGCGAGGCCGTCGACGCCAACACCGTGATCGGCGGCGGCATCTTCGGCGTGGCCAACCGGCTGCTCATCCCGCTGGGCCTGCACCACATCCTGAACTCGGTCGTCTGGTTCATCATCGGCGACTACAACGGCGTGCACGGCGACCTCAACCGGTTCTTCGAGGGCGACCCGACCGCGGGCACGTTCATGACCGGCTTCTTCCCGATCATGATGTTCGCCCTGCCGGCAGCGGCCATCGCGATCTGGCACGAGGCCAAGCCCGCCCAGCGCAAGGTCGTCGGCGGCATCATGCTGTCCACCGCGCTGACCGCGTTCGTCACCGGCATCACCGAGCCGCTGGAGTTCTCCTTCCTGTTCGTGGCCTGGCCGCTGTACCTGGTGCACGCGCTGCTCACCGGCTCCTCGCTGGCGATCAGCAACGCGCTGGGCATCCACGACGGGTTCACGTTCTCCGCGGGCGCCATCGACTACGTGATCAACTTCGGGCTGGCGACGCGGCCGCTGCTGATCATCGTGCTCGGCGTGGTCTACGCGGCGATCTACTACGTGGTGTTCCGGTTCGTCATCCGGCGCTGGAACCTGCGCACCCCGGGCCGCGAGGACGAGCCCGTCGAGGACGAGGCCGCGACCGCCGCACCGGCGGCGCGCGGCAGCGGCGGCACGGGCACGGCGACCGCGGTCGCCCCGGCCGAGACCGCGACCGGGACCAGCTCGCCCGAGACCGGGCCGACCACGGCCACCGACACGAAGGCCGACCCGCCGACGGCCGGCTGATCGACCGGTCACCCCACCGAGAGAACCCCACCGAAAGAGAGCGCCACCGTGCCCACCCGAACCGTCGTCGTCGCCTCCGAGGTGGGGCTGCACGCCCGCCCCGCGGCCACCTTCACCCGGGCCGCCGCGGCCAGCGGCGTCCCCGTCCGGCTGCAGGTCGCCGGCTCCGAGCCGGTGGACGCGACCAGCATGCTGGCCGTGATGACGCTCGGCGTGGCGCACGGGCAGGAGGTCGTGCTCAGCGCGGAGGGCGAGCGCAGCGAGGAGGTCCTCGACTCGCTGGCCGCCCTGCTGGGGAAGCCGTGACGAGCACGGCGGTGCGGAAGGGGAAGCCCGCCGGGGTGCTGACCGGGCGCGGGGTCAGCCCCGGCGTGGTCAGCGCCCCGGTCGTGCGGCTCGGGCCGCCGGTCACGACGTCGCCGGACGACCCGGTCGGCGCCGACCCGGCGGCCGAGCGCGAGCGGGTCGCCGCGGCGCTGGCCGAGGTGGCCGACGACCTCGCCGAGCGGGCCGGTCGGGCCGACGGCGTCGCCGCGGACGTGCTGTTCGCGACCTCGGCGATGGCCGCCGACCCGGCGCTGCTGGCCGCGGCCGGCGCCGAGCTCGACCGCGGCTGCCCCACCGGCCACGCGGTCACCCTCGCGGTGCGCGGGTTCTGCGACCGGCTGCGCGCCCACGGCGGCTACCTCGCCGAGCGCACCGCCGACCTGCGCGACGTGGGGGAGCGGGTGGTGGCGGTGCTGACCGGGCGCCCGGTGCCCGGTGTGCCCGCACCCGGGCACCCGGTGGTGCTGGTGGCCACCGACCTGTCCCCGGCCGACACGGCCGGGCTGGCCGGCGGCGACGTGGTCGCCCTGCTGACCGAGCAGGGCGGCCCGACCAGTCACACCGCGATCCTGGCCCGCGCGCTCGGGCTGCCCGCCGTCGTCGGCTGCGCCGACGCCGCCTCCCTGACCCCCGGCACGCTGGTCCGCCTGGACGGGACCACCGGCACCGTCGAGATCGACCCGCCCGCCCCCCGTCGAGAACGAACTTGTCGTGATCAACAGGGCCATTCGATCACGACAAGTTCGTTCTCGACGGAGGCCGGGCCGGGGCGGACGGCCGACGGGCACCCGGTGCCGCTGCTGACCAACGTGGGCAGCGGGCCCGACGCGCTGGCCGCGGCGGCCACCGGCAGCGAGGGCGTCGGGCTGCTGCGCACCGAGCTGCTGTTCCTCGACCGCTCGGTCCGCCCGAGCGTGGACGAGCAGGCCCGCATCTACGCCGCCGTGCTGGCCGCGTTCGGCGACCGGCCGGTCGTCGTGCGCACCCTGGACGCCGGCTCGGACAAGCCGCTGGCCTTCCTGCCGCTGGCCGACGAGGAGAACCCGGCGCTGGGCGTGCGCGGGCTGCGCACCGCGGCGGCCAACCCGGGTGTCCTGGACGAGCAGCTCGCCGCGCTCGCCATGGCCGCCGCCGGCACCGGGCGCACCCCGAGCGTGATGGCCCCGATGGTGAGCACCGCGGCCGAGGCCGCCGCGTTCGCCGAGACCGCCCGCCGGCACGGCCTGACCCGGGTCGGGGTGATGGTCGAGGTGCCCTCGGCCGCGCTGCGGGCGCGCGAGCTGGTCGAGGTGGTCGACTTCGTCAGCATCGGCACCAACGACCTGGGCCAGTACGTGATGGCCGCCGACCGGGCCTGCGGCCCGCTGGGCCACCTGCTCGACCCGTGGCAGCCCGCGCTGCTCGACCTCGTCGCGATGGTGGGCGAGGCGGGCGCCGCCGCGGGCAAGCCGGTGGGGGTGTGCGGCGAGGCCGCGGCCGACCCGCTGCTGGCCACGGTGCTGGTCGGGCTGGGCGCGACCAGCCTGTCCACGGCCCCGGCCGCGCGACCGCACGTGCACGCGGCCCTCGCCGCGGCCAGCATGGCGCTGTGCCGCGAGCGCGCCGCG
>NZ_JAHDTH010000345.1 GCF_018531445.1 Pseudonocardia lacus | reverse complement strand
GGTCCGTGCGCTGGCCGCCGGCGCGGTGACCCCGGGCTCGACCCGCACGCTGGAGGGCTGGGTGCCCGCCGGCGCGGACGCCACCGGCGCCGCGGTGGACCTGCCGGCCTGCCCCGCGCCGGGCGGGCCCGTGCCGCTCGCCGGGGTCGGGTCGTGGCGGCTGGTCGACGAGCAGCCCGTGGAGCTGACCGAGGCCGCATTCCCGCTGACCGCGCTCGTGCCCGACCCGACCCGGCCCGGGCACGACGCCGCCGGAGAGACGATCTTCTTCGGGGTGGTGCCGACCGGCTCCGCCGACGTCGACCCGTCCGGTGCCGCCCGTTTCGACGACACCCGCGACTACGAGATCCGCTGCTTCGTCCGGCGGCACCGCCCGGAGTGCCCGCGCGGCGGCCGGCACTGCACGTGCCCGCTGACCTGGTCCGAGCCCACCGAGGCGTACCGGCTGGCGGCCCACTTCGACCTGGAGGGCTGCGCGAACCGGCCGGTCACCGTGCAGATGCCGGACCTGCGCCGCCTGCACACCGACGCCCTGCGGCTGGGCCCGGGCGGGGCGGGAGGCGTCCGGTTCAGCTCGCCACCGGAGTCGGCGCTGTCGTTCACCACCAACGACCTGACCGCCACCGCGGCCGGCACCGCGATGACGAACCAGAAGGTTCAGATCTGCTCGTTCGCGATCCCCCTGATCACGATCGTCGCGTTCTTCGTGCTGCGGCTGTTCCTCCCGATCGTCGTCCTGGTCTTCCAGCTGTGGTTCCTGCTCATGCTGCGGTTCTGCATCCCGCCCGACGCGACGGTCGAGCTCGGCCAGGATCTGCTGACCGACTTCGAGAACCTCGGCGCCGGGCTCGCCGTCGACGAGGACCTGGCGATCTCGCTGTCCGGGCGGCCGTCCTTCCTCAAGGCGCTGAAGGACCTCATGGGCGGGGTGAAGGTGACCAAGCCCGCGGCGACGACGCTCGCCGACGCGCTGAAGAGCGCCCACACCGGCGGCAGCCTGGACGCCCGCTCGTTCACCGCCATCGGCCGGACCGCACTCACCTCGGCGGAGCCGCCCGCGCCGGCCCGCCCGTTCGCGCTCCGGGTCGAGCGGGCAGCCGTGGTGACCCCGTGAACGCGAGCGGTGACCCCGTGACCCGGCCCGATCGGCTCGACAGGCTGGGTCGCGGATGGCCGTTCCCGCCCGCGCCCGGCCCGACCGGCGGGGTGGCGCTGCGGGCCGGGCCCGCGCTGGTGCGCCAGTCGATCCTGCTGATCTTGGACACCGAGCCGGGGGAACGCGTGATGCGCCCCGACTTCGGGTGCGGCCTGCGGCGCTTCCTGATGGAGCCCAACACGCCCGCCACCCGCGCGGCGATCGCCCGCGAGGTGGAGGCGGCGCTGCGGGCGTGGGAGCCGCGCATCGACCTGCGCGAGGTCGAGGTGAGCACCACCGACGACCCGAGCACCGTCGTCGTCACCGTCGCCTACCTGCACGTGCGCGACCAGAGCCCGGACGGGCTGCGGGTGCCGCTCACCCTCGCAGGAGGGCCGGCGCGATGACCCTGCCCGTCCCGGTGCTCGACGACCGCGACTTCGACCAGCTGCTGGCCGAGCTGCGGGGGCGCATCGCCGTCTTCACCCCGGAGTGGACCGACCAGGGCCCGAGCGACCCCGGGATCACGCTGCTCGAGCTGGTGGCGCACCTCGGCGAGACCCTGCTCTTCCGGTTCAACCAGATCCCGGACCAGACGCGGCTGTGGCTGCTGCGGCTGCTGGCCGTGCCGCCGCTGCCGGCCCGGCGGGCGACGGGCCTGGTCGCGTTCACCGCGGGGCGGCTCGCCGGGCCGCCCCCCGCCGTGCCGCTGGGCACGACGGTGCAGGCGGACGCGGTGCCCTTCCGGGTCGGCAACGACGTCACGGTGTTCCCGATCGCCGTCACCGCCGTCGTCAAGACTGAGGTCGACGAGCCCACCGACGCACTCCTGCACGACGAGCTGCGGCGCCTCGCCGACGCCAACGACCTCGACCTGGCCGACGTCGTCACCTACGAGGAGACGGTGCTGGGGCCCGACCCGACCACCCTGACCGACGACCAGCTGCTCGACGTCGGCCCGGCCGTCGACCGCTGCCTGTGGATCGCTGTGCACGCCGGCCCGGGGACGCCGGGCACGACCGACGAGCAGCGGCGGGCGCTGCTCGACCGATCCGGGCCGCTGGCGCGCACGCCGATCACGCTCGGGATTGCGGGTGACGCCGCGCGGCCCGGCCTCGGCGACGTCGCGCCCTGCCCGGGGGAGATCCCGCCGGAGCCCGCGCCGGGCGCGCCCGACTCCAGCCTGATCTGGGAGGTCACCGGGGTGCAGGGGACCGACCGGGTGCTGTTCCCGGTGGCCGTCGCCGCCGACAGCACCGACGGGCTGCGGCGCAGCGGCGTCGTCGCGCTCCAGCTGCCCGCCGCCCACCTGTCCGAGATCGGCCTCGACCCGCCGCCCGACCCCGCCGCCCCCGTCGACCCGGACGAGGCGGCCGACCGCGCCGGGGTCGGCCGCAACGCGCCGCCCGCGCTCGCGGACGGGCCGCCGGTGCTGTTCTGGCTGCGCGCCTTCCCGCGCGAGGGCGTCCCGGAGATCGGGCGGCTGCGCTGGGTCGGCGCCAACGCGGCCGACGTCGAGCAGGTCGCCCAGGCCCCGCCCGAGCTGCTCGGCCGCGGTCACGGGCTCAGCCACCAGGAGCTGGGCCTGGCCAACGCGCCGGTGGTGGCCGAGTCGGTGCAGGTGCAGGTGCAGGAGGACGGCACCGACTGGGTGGACTGGACCGTGGTCGACTCGCTGGCGGCCAGTAGCCCCGACGACCGGCACCTGCTGCTCGACGCCGGCGCCGGCCGGCTGCGCTGTGGCGACAGCGTCCGCGGGCGGGTGCTGCCCGCGGGGGCGGCCGTGCGGGCGCTGGGCTACCGCCACGGCGGCGGGCGGCGGGGCAACGTCGCCGCGCAGGCCCTCACCCAGGTCGCCGACGTCGGCGCCGTCACCGTGGCGAACCCGCTGCCCACCGGGGGCGGCGAGGACCCGGAGCCGATCGACCGCGCGCTGGAGCGCATCCCGGGCGAGCTGACCCGCCACGACCGGGCCGTGGTGGCCGACGACTTCCGCCAGCTCGCGCTCGTACCGGGGGTCGGGCGCGCCGAGTGCCTGCCGCGGTTCGACCCGCGCACCCGCGACCGCGACGCCGCGGGGGTGGTCACGGTGATCGTCTGGCCGACCGAGGACCCGCGCCACCCGGACGCCCCGCTGGCCGACGAGACGTTGCTCCGGGCCGTGTGCGCGCGGCTCGACGCGCGCCGGCTGGTGACGACCGAGCTGTTCGTGGTGCCGGCGACCTACCACCCCGTCGCGGTGTCGGTGGGGATCGCGGTCAAGCCCGGCTACAGCACGATCGGTGTGCGCCGCTGGGTGGAGCTGGTGCTGCGGCAGTACCTGTCGCCGCTGCCGCCGTTCGGGCCGGAGGGCCAGGGCTGGCCGCTGGGCCGGCGGGTGCACGGGCCCGAGTTGGAGGCGGCCGTGCTGCAGGTCGAGGGCGTCGAGTTCGTGGAGGCGCTGGAGGTCGCGGACATGGCCACCGGCACGCCCGCGCCCGGTCCGGTCCTGCTGGCCGCGTGGGAGGTGCCCGAGCTCGTCGAGGTGACCGTGGTGCTCGGCACCCCACCCGCCGCCGGCACCGGCACGCCGCAGCCGGTGCCGCCCACCGCGCCGGCCCCGGTGCCGGTGCCCGTGCCGAGGAGCGAGTGCTGATGCCGGAGATCAGCGCGACCGCTCCCGGTGCGCGGCGGGTCGCCCCGATCGTCGGGGCCACGGCCTGGCGGGCGTGCCGGCTCGAGGCCACGGAGGTCGACGCGACGAGCGGCGAGCTGGCGCTGGCGCGGCTCCCGTCCCCGCCGGCACGACCCTGGACCGGCACCGCGGGCGGGCGGGCCGCGCTCGGGTTCGACCGCGCGGGCTGCCTCTACCGCGGCGACCCGGCGCGCGGGCAGCTCTCCCGCGTCCCCTGGCCGCAGCGGGGCGAGCCGGTCGACCTGCTCCTCGGGCCGGCGCCGGATACGCCCGCGGAGCCGGGCGGGTTCGTGCCCGCGGCCGACCCGCGCCGGCCGTTGCGGCCGTGGGCGGTGGCCGCCGACGCCGACGAGCACCTGCTCGTGCTGGACGGTGCCACCGGCACCGTCGCCGTCCTGGACCTGGTCGACGGGCACCTGCTGCGCACGATCCCGCTGGCCGAGCCCGTGGTCGACCTCGCGTCCGCGCCGGACGGGGTCGTGCTCGCCGCCGTCGCGTCCCGGGAGCGGCCGCTCGTCGCGCTGGACGCGATCGGGCTGCCGGTGCCGGTGGGGCTCGACGAGGCCGCGGTCGCGCTGCTGGCCGCGGTGCCGGCCGCCGCGCGCCCGGCCCGGCTCACCGCCACCGGCAGGGCGGTGTGGCTGCTGCTGCGCGCCGGGTCCGACGCCTG
>NZ_JAHDTH010000344.1 GCF_018531445.1 Pseudonocardia lacus | reverse complement strand
GTTCGCGGCCGGCTGGCCAGCTACCAGCGCGGGGTCCGGTCCGGCCGGGAGAGCCGCGAGCGCTCGACCGGCGGTGAGCACGGGGGGCCGCCGCCCGCCGAGTAGCGGCGAGCGGGTCGGACGGAGGGCGGGTGCCGCGCGGCGCCCGCCCTCCGCCGTGTCCGGGTGGGGAGGGCGTCCTCGCTCCCAGCTCGGCTACGTGACGTGGTCGGCCGGCTGCGGTCCGCGCGGACACCGGTGCCGTTCACCAAGGGGATGTAGCGCCTGCACCCGAACGGACCATGACAGCATGATCGTCGGTCGACAGGATCTGCCCGTGGTCGAATCCGGCGGGCCCGCGGAGCCCGCGCCCGCCGCCGTCCGGTCCGCCCCGGGCCCGTCGCCCGCGCAGCCCGCCGGAGACCCCGACGTCCGGCGCTTCGACACCGTCCTGCGCGGCTACGACCCCGCCCAGGTCGACGCCCACCTCGCCCGGCTCGCCGAGGAGAACGCCGCGCTGCGCCGCCGGGCCGCCGAGGCCGACCGCCGCAGGCGGACCGCCGAGCAGCACGCCGCGGCGGCCGAAGGGGAGTTCCGCAAGCTGCAGGCGCGGCGCAAGGACGCCGCTCCGGAGGAGAGCTTCGGCTTGCGCGCCGAGAAGCTGATGCGCCTGGCCGAGCAGGACGTGGCCGACCTGCGGGCGGCCGCGGCGAAGGAGGCCTCCGCGGTCGTCGAGGCGGCCAGGGTCGCCGCCGACGAGCTGCGCAAGCAGGCCGAGGCGGCCGCCGAGGCGGTGCGCCTGCGCGCCGCGCAGGACGCCGAGCGCCTGCGCGAACGTGCCCAGCAGGACGTGACCCGCCTGTCCACCGTCCAGCGGGACGTGCGCTCCGAGCTCGCCCGACTCGCCGACACCCTCGCGGCCGGGATGGGCGTCGAGGAGGCGCCCGCCGAGCGGCGGCGCGAACCCGCGCCCGCTCCGGGGCGCTGATCACCCGTCCGGTACCGCCGCGGCCACGGGCCGTGTCGCCGACTGGGCCAGTCGGTACCACCGCGCGGCGCTGCTCCCGATTAGGCCGGGTGGGCGAATAGCGGACGGTCACGTGAAGTACCGTCGCCGCACCCCCGAGTCAGCAGGTGAGCGCGATGCACGTCGTCCCGGCCCAGGCTCCGGTCCCCGCCGGTGTCGGCAGCCCCTTCCTCAACACGGCCGTCTTCGGCGTCTTCGTGCTGGTGACGTTGATCGTGGTGTTGCGGGTGAGCCGGAGCAACCGGACCACGTCGGACTACTACGCCGCGGGCGGCGGGTTCACCGGGCCGCAGAACGGCGTCGCGATCGCCGGTGACTACCTGTCCGCGGCCTCGTTCCTGGGCATCGCGGGCGCGATCGCGGTGAACGGCTACGACGGGTTCCTCTACTCGGTCGGCTTCCTGGTGGCCTGGCTCGTGGCGCTGCTGCTGGTCGCCGAACTGCTGCGCAACACCGGCCGGTTCACGATGGGCGACGTGCTGGCCTTCCGGATGCGCCAGCGCCCGGTGCGGGCCGCGGCCGCGACCTCGACGCTGGTCGTGTCCTTCTTCTACCTGCTGGCCCAGATGGCCGGGGCCGGGGCGCTGGTCGCGCTGCTGCTGCAGATCCCCAACGACGACCCGATCGGGCAGAGCGTGGCGATCGCGGCGGTCGGCCTGGTGATGATCGTGTACGTGCTGGTGGGCGGCATGAAGGGCACCACGTGGGTGCAGATCATCAAGGCGGTGCTGCTGCTGGTCGGCGCCGGCGTGCTGACCACCTGGGTGCTGGGCTACTTCGGGTTCGACTTCTCCGCGCTGCTCGGGCGGGCCGTCGAGCGCAACCCCGAGGTGGTGCGCCCCGGTGGCACCGAGGCGATGGCGCTGGGGGAGCGGCTGCTGGTGCCGGGCCTGCAGTACGGCGCCGACACCGTGTCCAAGGTGGACTTCCTGTCGCTCGGCCTGGCGCTGGTGCTGGGCACCGCGGGCCTGCCGCACATCCTGATGCGCTTCTACACCGTGCCCAACGCCCGCGAGGCCCGCCGCTCGGTGGTCTGGGCGATCTGGCTCATCGGCGTGTTCTACCTGTTCACCCTGGTCCTGGGCTACGGCGCGGCGGCACTGGTGCCCGGCGGGGTGCAGCGCATCATCGACGCCCCGGGCGGCAGCAACTCGGCGGTCCCGCTGCTGGCCTACCAGCTGGGCGGCGAGGTGATGCTGGGGCTCATCGCGGCGGTCGCGTTCGCCACCATCCTGGCGGTCGTGGCCGGGTTGACGATCACCGCGTCGGCCTCGTTCGCCCACGACGTCTACGCCAACGTGCTGCGCCGCGGCGCGGCCTCGCCCGACGCCGAGGTGCACGTCGCCCGGACCACCGCGCTGGTCGTCGGGATCGTCGCCGTCGCGGCCGGGATCCTGGCCCGCAACCAGAACGTCGCGTTCCTGGTCGGGCTGGCCTTCGCGGTGGCCGCCTCGGCCAACCTGCCGACGCTGGTCTATTCGCTGTTCTGGAAGCGCTTCACCACGACGGGGGCGCTGTGGAGCATCTACGGCGGGCTCATCTCCTGCGTCACGCTGATCGTGCTCTCGCCCGCGGTCTCCGGGCAGCCCACCTCGATGATCAAGGGCGCGGACTTCGACGTCTTCCCGCTGGCCAACCCGGGGCTGGTCTCGATCCCGCTGTCGTTCCTGCTCGGGGCGGTGGGCACGCTGGTCGGTCCGGCCGAGCCCGGGGGGCGGCGGCGCGCCGCGGTGATGGAGGTCCGCGCGCTCACCGGCGCCGGGGCCGTGCGGCCGACCCGGCCCCCCGCGCGCCGGTCGCGCTGAGCCGTGCGCGCATCCGCCGCGGCGTCCGCTGTGGAATCGGCGTTCTAACGCCGTGTCCCAGCGGCGCTACCTGGAGCTAGCGTTACTAGGCCCATCGTATGACGTCACCACGGCAGTGGTTACGCCGTTCCGGCAATAGCGGCGGTGTGGCTGCGACTTTGCGTCAGCTGGACTGGACAGCGCGGGCCATCCGGGGCTCTACTTCACGACGGCTCGGCGCGCCCCGAGCTGCTCCCCCGTTCAGCCGTATCGCATGCCCCGTTCGTCCCTGGCGCAGACCCCGCTGCGCCGCTCCCCGAGCGCAGACCGGCCGGGCGCAGGCGAGAGAGAAATGGTGCAGAGCACGATGTGGCAGGCACTGCTCGACCGACTCCCACGCGGGTACACGCTCGAAGAGCAGGACTGGCAGCGGCGCCACCGCCTGCTGCTGTGGGTGCTGGCCCTGCACATCCCCGGGCTGGCGGCCTTCGCGCTCGTCCTGCAATCCGGACCGGCCGTGCTGCTCGGCTCGATCGCGGTGCCGCTGCTGTGCCTGGTCGCGGGCCGGTTCCTGGGCCGCTACCGGCGCACCGCCTCGGTCGTGGTGACCGCGGGGCTGTCCTACAGCTCGGCCGCCCTGGTGGTGATCACCAAGGGCAGCATCGAGGCCCACTTCCACTTCTTCATCATCATCGGGTTCATCGCGCTCTACCAGGACTGGGCGCCGTTCCTGTTCAACATCCTGTTCACGATCCTCAGCCACGGCATGGGATCGATCTTCACCCAGAGCCTGATCTTCTCCCACCTGTCGGGGCAGAACAACCCGTGGCTGTGGTCGGTGATCCACGGCGTCGCGGTGCTGTTCGCCTGCGTGGGCATGATGCTGTTCTGGCGCGTCACCGAGGAGTCCCAGCAGCAGAAGGAGCTGCTGGCCAAGCGGCTGGCCGAGGCCGAGATCGGCCGCCGCCAGTTCGCCTCGGACATGCTGGTCAACCTGGCCCGGCGCAACCAGGGGATGGTCTACCGGCAGCTGGACATCATCAACCAGCTCGAGGAGTCCGAGCAGGACCCCGACGCGCTGGCCGAGCTGTTCAAGCTCGACCACCTCGCCACCCGGGTCCGGCGCAACGCCGAGAGCCTGCTGGTGCTCTCCGGCGAGCAGCCGGCGCGCGTGTGGAGCGAGCCGATCCCGCTGCGCGACGTCGTGCGCGCCGCCATCGCCGAGACCGAGGACCTCGACCGGGTCGTGTTCCTGGTCGGCGACGAACCCGCGGTGGCCGGCAGCGCCGTCACCGACCTGACCCACCTGCTGGCCGAGCTGACCGAGAACGCCGTGCGCTTCTCCCCGCCCGACAGCTCGGTCACCATCCGCGCGCGTCCCGACCCCCGCGGGTCCGGCGCGCAGCTGCTGACCGTGGAGGACTGGGGCGTCGGCATGCCCTCCGAGCAGCTGGAGTCGACCAACCAGCTGCTGGCCGACCCGCCCGAGATCGACCTGTCGGTGTCCAAGCGGCTGGGCTTCCACGTGGTGGCCCGCCTCGCCGCCCGCCACGACATCAGCGTCACCCTCTACGCCACGCCGGGCTCGGGCATCACGGCGGCCATCTCGCTGCCGCCCTCGCTGTTCGAGGCGTCCGGGCGCCCCGCGTCGCCCCCGCCGCCGCCCGTGCCGCCGATCGCCGGCGGCCTGGCCGACGCCGAGCGCGTGCGCC
>NZ_JAHDTH010000343.1 GCF_018531445.1 Pseudonocardia lacus | reverse complement strand
TCGGCGGGGCCGCGGCGCTGATGGCCGAGGGGATGCTCGCCACCGTCACCGGGTCGGCGCCGGCCGCCGTGTCGCGGCTGTCGCGGGCCGCCGGCCTGCTCGAACCGGTCGCGGCCACGGTGCTGCTGCCCGACACCCCGGCCGCGCTGACCGCCGTCGTCGCGCTGCAGTGCGGCGAACTCTCGGTCGCCACCGACGCCCTGCGCCGCGCCGTCCAGGGCCGTCACGGCGGCCGCCCGGCCGTGCTGCGCCACCGGCTGCTGCACGCCCGGCTGCTGCTGGCCGGCGGCCGCGCCGGCGCGGTCCGCCGGCTGCTCGACCGCCTCTCCCGCCCCGGTGTGCGCCTCGAACCCCGCGACGAGCTCCTCGCCGCCGCACTGGACGTGGCCGTGGCCCGCCGCGCGGAGAGCCCCGGCGCCCTGGCCACGGCCTGGTCCCGCGCCCGCGACGCCCTGGTCCGCTACCCGGTCGACCTGCTCACCCTGCGCCAGCTCGGCGAGCTGGCGGTCGCCGCCGCCGAGCTCGACGAGTCCGGGCGCCTGGCCGCCCACCTCGACGAGGCCGAGCAGCTGCTCGACCGCCTCGGCCGTCCGGCGCTGTGGACGGCCCCGCTGCACTGGTCGCGGCTGCAGGCCGCGGTCGTCACCGGCGCCGTCGACGAGGTCGACCGCCAGGTCGAGGCGCTGGCCGCGATGGCGGCCGCCGGCCCGTACCCGGAGGTGCTGCACGCCGCCGGCAGCGCGTGGGCCGACGTGCTCGCCGGCCGCGCCGACCCGGACGCGCTGGTCGCGCTGGGCCGGCGGATGCAGGCCGTCGGCCTGGGCTGGGAGGCCGCCCGGCTGGTCGGGCGGGCGGCGCCGCTGGTGGCGGAGCGCCGGGCCGCCGCGGCCCTGCACGCCTTCGCCCGCGCGCTGGCCCCCGGGGAGGCCCCGGACACCGCCGACTCCGCCACCGAACCCGACACCACCGAACCGGACACCGCCGAGTCGACCGCCCCGGCGCCTCCCGCGGACGACAACCCGTTCTCCGAGCGCGAGCTGGAGATCGGCCGGCTGATCCTGGCCGGCCTGACCTACAAGCAGATCGGCTCGCGGCTCTACATCTCGGCGAAGACGGTCGAGCACTACGTGGCGAGGATGCGCCAGCGCCTGGGCGTCGCCTCCCGCGAGGAGCTGTTCGGCCGCCTCCGCACCGCCGTCGCCACCAGCTGATCTCCCCCCACTCGGCCCCCGCGCTTCTTCGCAGGGTCTGTGGGGTCTTCGCAGGTGCGGTAACCCCTGCGGAGACCACACAGACCCTGCGACGACGGCCCGCCGTCGCGCGGGGGCTCAGCCCTTGGACGCCACCAGGCGGTGCCTGGCCGGCGGCTCCGCGGTCTCGGCCGGCTTCGGCAGCAGCGTCTTCACCCGCTCCTGCAGCTTCTCCAGCTTCGCCAGCTCGGCCGGGATCTCGGTCAGCCGCCGCTCCCGGTCCGCCCGCGACACCTTCACCGACCGCTCCGCCGTCGACAGCGACTCCTTCAGCGAGCGGTTCAGCTGCTCCGCCAGCTCGGTGAAGTGGTCGCGCAGGTCGCGCTGCACCCCGCGGAGCATGTCGCGGGAGTCCTTCCCGACCTGGAACGTCACGTCGTCGACGTAGCGGCGGACGCTGACCTTCGCCTCGCCCTGGCGGCGGGTGATGATGCGGCGGCGCTCGTCGCTGATCGTCTTGCCGCCGAGCAGCAGGCCGGCGCCCACCGAGAACGGGTTGATCAGCGACAGGCCGACCATGGTGCCGATCAGGCCGAACATCAGCACGCCCATGTAGCTGCCGCGCAGGCCGGCGAGGGCCTTCTGGCCCAGCTTCCACGGCTCGGTCTCGCGCATCCGCAGCTCGCGGACCGAGCCCAGGGCCGCCGACGCCTCGGTGCGCAGGGCCGGGAGGACGGCTTCGCGCTCCTCCGCGAAGTGCGTGGCCACCTGCTGGGCGAGCCAGCGGGCGCGCTCGGTGGCCCAGACGAAGTTCGTCGACGCCGCGGCGGCGACCTGCTGCTGGACCCAGGTGGACAGCTGCTCCCAGGTCTTCGTGGGGTCGCCGCCCTCGTCGATCTCCTCCTCGGCGAGGCGGGTGATCTCGCGCATGCGGTCGCGCAGGTCGTGCTCGATGTCGGCGTTGAGGTCGGCGACGCCGTCGTTGAGGGTGTGCTGCCAGCGTGCGGAGCGCTCCTTGAGTGCGGCGGCCTGCTGCTGGGCGGTGGTCAGCTCGGCGATCAGCTCCTGGACCTGCTCGGGGTTGCGCTGGGCCGCGTCCTCGGAGCGCAGCCCGTCGATGATCTGGCCGGTGACGGCGAGGATGTCGTGCACGGTGGAGCGGCGGGCCAGCAGGTCGGCCTGGCCGAGCACGCGCTGGGCCAGGAACGCCTCCAGGTCGGGGAAGCCCGACTCGGCGTTCAGGGCGTCGTCGCCGCTGAGCACGGCCTGCCAGCGCACGGTGGACGACACCCCGAACAGCTCGGCGTCGATGCCGGCGGCGCGCAGGTGCCCGCGGTCGAGCTCGGCGATGCGCCGCCACTCCGGGTAGAGGTCGGTCTTGGTGAGCACGCAGGCCACGTTCGGGCACAGCCGCACCGCCTGGCGCAGGAACTCCAGCTCGGGGGCGGTGTACTCCTGGGAGGCGTCGGAGACCAGCAGCACGGCGTCGGCGGTGGGCAGCGCCGACATGGTCGCCGCGCCGTGCACCGAGTTCAGCCCGCCGACGCCGGGGGTGTCCACGACCTCCAGCCCGGCCTGCAGGATGTGCCGCGGGATGCCGACCTCGACGTACCCGAGGCCCTGGCGGTTCTCCGGGTTCTGCTGCTCGGTGACGTGCCGGGCGACCGCGTCGGACAGCTCGTGCAGCGGCACCGGCGGCTGGGGGTGGCGCTGCTCGACCGGCGGCCCGTCGCCGCCGCTGTCGGTGAGCCGCACCAGCGTCAGCGACGGCTCCGGCGCGTAGCGCACCACCGTCGACACGGCCGTCGCGACGTCGTCGTACACCGGGCAGACCGGGGCGCTGACCAGCGAGTTGACCAGCAGGCTCTTGCCCTGCTTGAACTCCCCGACGACCAGCACCCGCACCTTGTCGTCGAGCAGCCGGGCCCGGGCCTGGCGCAGCCGGGCCTCCAGGTCGGGCCGCTGGTAGGGCGCGATCGTGGCCAGTGTCAGGTCGACGGCCTTGACCGGGCGGGGCAGCTCCACGGGCTTCCTCCTGGAGGGCGACACGGGGACGGCTCCGCCCCCTCCGACCCGGGGAGGCGGAGGGGGCGGAGCCGAGGCCGGCGCGGGCGGGGGCGGAGCCCGCGGCCGGCGTTCCGGGGTGGTGGTGCGGTTCTGGGTGCGGTGCTCGGGCCGACCGGGTCAGGCGTTGACGAGGTCGACGTCGGCGCCGTCGTTGTCCACGTCCCCGCCGACGGTCGTCGAGCTGTCCTCGTTGTAGGAACCGTTGACGTCGACGTCCGTGCTGGTGCTGGAGTCGTTGCCGGAATCGGCGACGGACGTGGAGTTGTCGCTGAAGTCGTTGCCGGAGTCGACGACGACCTCGGTCTCGCTGTTGTCCTCGTTCAGCGAGTCGGTGATCGTCGTGTCCTCGTCGGTGTTGCCGACGTCCTCCTGGTCACCGTTGGCGACGTTGCTGTCGTTGATGATGCCGCCCTTGTTGTCGACGCCGTCGTTGTCCTGGTTGAACGAGTCCTGGATGACGGTGTCGGCGGTGATGCTGTTGTCGGTGTAGCTGAAGTGGCTGTTGTACTCGTTGTAGACGTTCTGCTCGCTGTGGTGCTTGACCACCACGTCCTTCTCCACCGTGTGCGTCTTGACGACGTGGTGGATCTCGCGCACCGGGTCGTCGTGGTCGTGGTGGCGCGGGCCGTCGTGGTGGTGGCGCGGAGCGTCGTGCTGCGGGTGGTGCCGCACCGCGGGGTGGTCGGCGACGATCGGCTGGGCGTCGCAGACGTCCTGCGCGGAGACGCCCTCCAGGCCCGCCCGGGCCAGCATGCCCTGCGGGTCCCGGGCGAACTCGGCCTGGGCCTGTTCGTCGCGCAGCAGGTCCAGCAGGAACTCGATCAGTGCGTTGACGGTGTCCATCGTGGTTCACCTCCAGAGTTCGGGGCCCGTCGGGGCGGGCGAGGGGATGGTGCGGCCGGGCTCCGGCCCCGCCGGGGAGCGGGGCCGGAGCCCGGGTGGATCAGATGTCGATGTCGAGCAGGTCGGCCTCGACGTCGTTGAGGATGTCGCTGACGTCCACGTCGACCAGGTCGTTGTCGACGTCGCCGCCGACGCTGGTCGACTCGTCGACGTTGCCGACGTTGTCCAGGTCGAGGTCGAAGTCGGTGGACAGGTCGTTGCCGACGTTGTCCAGGTCGACCGAGTTGTCGGAGTAGTCGTTCCCGACGTTGTTCAGGAACGTCGTCTCGCTGGCGTCGGTGTTGAACGACCCGTCGATCGTGGTGATCTCGACGGTGTTGCCGACGCCGTTCTGCGCGCCGTTGGCCACGTTCGACCCGTTGATGAGGCCGCCGGAGTTGTCGACCCCGTCGTTGTCCTGGTTGAAGGCCCCGGAGACGTCGGCGTCCTTGAGGTCGAAGCCGTCGTCGTCGGTGAAGGAGTCCTCGAAGTCCAGCGTCGCCGTGGTGGAGACGTTCTGGTCGGCCGAGTTGTCGCCACCGGCGCCACCGGCACCGCCCGCGCCGGCCGCGCCGGAGGTGGCGCCGCTGACCACGGAGGCCGAGGCGCCCGAGCCGCCG
>NZ_JAHDTH010000342.1 GCF_018531445.1 Pseudonocardia lacus | reverse complement strand
GGCCGCCGGTCGCCAGCAGGCGCGGCGCCACGGCCGCCAGCAGCAGCCGCGGCACGCCCAGGCCGCCCGCCCGGTGCACGACGACGACGTCGGCGCTGTCGGGCGGCGGGAGGGCGCCCAGCAGCCGCTCCGTGGTGACGAACGCGGCCAGCCCGAACGGACCGGGGGCCGCGGCGGGGTCGTCGGAGGGGCCGGCCCACGCCTCGGCCAGGTCGGGCGCGGCAGTGGCCAGTGCGGCCAGCAGGGCCCGGCAGCGGGTCTCGTCCCGGATCTCGCGGCGGGCGGGCCCGAACCCGGCGACGGCCTCGGCGTACCCGTCGGCGTCGCGCTTGCGCAGGGCGGCGACGGCGCGCACGTGCTCGGGGGTGATGGCCCGCACGGGGGTGCGGCGGGCCAGCTCGTCGGCCATCCGGTCGAGGCGCCGGCAGGTGTCCAGCACCGACCCGCGCTCTTGCACGGCCAGCACCGCCGTCGCGACGCGCAGGGCGGAGTCGAGGTCGGGCACCGCGACCGGCGACTGCGGGGCCAGGAAGAGCACCTCGTGGCGCAGCGCGCCGACCGCCCGCGCGGCCGCCACCACCGCCTCCAGCTCGCCGGCCAGCTCGACGAGCTCGTCCTCGGTGCGCGGGGGGCCGATGCCGAGCCCGGTGCACAGCTCGTCGACGCGGCGCAGCCGGGCCGCGGTCGTCAGGTGCGCGGTCACCCGCCGGACGTCGGCGGCGGACTCCGGGCGGCGGCCGCCGACGTCGAGGCGGGCCAGCAGCGGGTCGACGTCGCGCTGGGCCGGGGAGCGGAAGTAGGAGCGCACGCGGCCGCCGCCGTCGAGGAACTCCAGGAACCGGCCCAGCAGGTCCGGGGCGTTCTCGGGGAGCCGGCCGGTCACCGTGACCGCCGGGCTGTCGCGGACCGCGTCCAGCTCGCGGACGGCGGCGGAGGCGTCGGCCAGCAGGTCCTCGACGGCCCCGTGGGTGTTGTGCACGAGGTCGGGCAGCAGCCGCCACGCCCACGGGTGCCGCTCGCGCGGGGGCAGCGCGGCCACCGCCCGGTTCACCGCGGCGGCCACCGCCACCACGGCGGAGCGGCGTGCGGGGTCGAGGTCGTCGAGCAGCGCGGGGACCGTCTCGGTGCCCTCCGCGGGCGGCGCGGTGGAGACCCGGGTGACCCGGGCGCACAGCTCGGCGACCGCCGACGGCGGCGGGACCGCGTCGGGTGCGGGCAGCTCCTGGTCGGCCCGGGCGCGCCGGG
This sequence comes from Pseudonocardia lacus, assembly GCF_018531445.1. Taxonomy (GTDB): domain Bacteria; phylum Actinomycetota; class Actinomycetes; order Mycobacteriales; family Pseudonocardiaceae; genus Pseudonocardia; species Pseudonocardia lacus. The sequence continues at coordinate 3,546 of NZ_JAHDTH010000342.1, read as the reverse complement.
CGGGGGTGGAGCAGGCCAGCAGCCTGCGCAGCTCGCGCAGGTCGGCCGGCGGCAGGGCGGGGATGCGGTCGACCGCGCGGCGGGCCGCGTCGGGGGGCAGGGCGTCGCGCACCGCGCCGAGGGCCGGGGCGTCGTCGGCGGTGACCACGACGCGGTGCCCGTCGGCCACCAGCGCGGCCACCACGTCGGCGACCCGGGCCGGGTCGTCGTCGTCGAGGACGGCGAGGGCGGTGGACCGCATGGCCTCGACCACCGGCGCCGGGTCGTCGGCCGGGCGGCGCGGGGGCGGCAGCTCGGTCACCGACGCGGCCAGCGCCTCGACCAGCCTGCGCAGGCCGGGCGGCGGGGCGCCGGCGGCGATGGCGCGGCGGACCTCGGTGTGGGCCAGCGCGGTGGCCCGGTCGGACCCGCCTGCGGCGAGCCGGTCGACGAAGGCGGCCAGGTCGGCCTCGTCGCTCGGGACGGCGTCCGTCGCCGCGGCGTCCACCACGCTTCCACCTCCCGCGAGTAGCCGGCCCCGATCGGTGCCGATCACCCTGCGTATGACACTGATCGACGGAATGTTGCCGCTCGATCGGGTCCGCGGCAATCGCCCTGCGGCCGGACGTCCGTCCGCCGCGACGTCCGGTCGGCCGCCCTCACCCGGCCGGCAGCCGGACACATCCGTTGGTGCGGGTGAGGTAGGGGTGGCAGCGCCGAACAGCGCGGCACGGCCGACGAGCGGTAGCGGGGCTCGACACGACGAGAGCGGCTCCCGTCCGACGACGTCGGACGGGAGCCGCTCTCGTGTCGTTCGGCGGGACTACGCCCCGAGCCGGAGCTTCAGCGCCTCCAACTCGTCGCGCATGGAGGTGGGCAGGCGGTCGCCGACGACCTCGAACCACTCCTCGATGAGCGGGATCTCCGCCTTCCACTCCTCGGCGTCGACGGCCAGCGCGGCCTCGACGTCGGCGATGGGGGTGTCGAGATCGCTGAGGTCCATCTGCTCGGCGGTGGGCACGTAGCCGATGGCGGTCTCGGTGGCCGAGGCCTTGCCCTCCATCCGCTCGATGCACCACTTGAGCACGCGGCTGTTCTCGCCGAAGCCGGGCCACAGGAAGCGGCCGTCCTCGCCGCGGCGGAACCAGTTCACGTAGAAGATCTTGGGCAGCTTGTCGGCGTCGGCGCCCTTGCCGACGTTCACCCAGTGCTGGAAGTAGTCGCCGACGTTGTAGCCCAGGAACGGCAGCATGGCCATCGGGTCGCGGCGGACCTGGCCGAGGCCGCCCTTGGCCGCCGCGGTCTTCTCGCTGGACATCGTGGCGCCCATGAAGGTGCCGTGCTGCCAGTCGCGGGCCTCGGTGACCAACGGGACGGTGGTCTTGCGCCGGCCGCCGAACAGGATCGCCGAGATCGGCACGCCGGCCGGGTCGTCCCACTCGGGTGCGACGACGGGGCACTGCGAGATCGGCGTGGTGTAGCGGGAGTTCGGGTGCGCGGCCGGGAAGTCCGAATCGGGCGTCCACTCCTGGCCGGTCCAGGCCGTGAGGTGTTGCGGATCGCCCTCCAGGCCCTCCCACCAGACGTCGCCGTCGTCGGTGAGAGCGACGTTGGTGAACAGGGAGTTGCCCTGCTCGATGGTGCGCATCGCGTTGGGGTTGGTCTTCCAATTGGTGCCCGGGGCGACGCCGAAGAAGCCGAACTCGGGGTTGACCGCGTAGAGGCGGCCGTCCTCGCCGAACTTCATCCAGGCGATGTCGTCGCCCACGGTCTCCGCGCGCCAGCCGGGGATGGTCGGCTGCAGCATCGCCAGGTTCGTCTTGCCGCAGGCCGACGGGAACGCCGCGGCGACGTAGTAGGCCTTCTCCTCCGGGCTGATCAGCTTGAGGATCAGCATGTGCTCGGCGAGCCAGCCCTCGTCGTGGGCCATGACCGAGGCGATGCGCAGCGCGTAGCACTTCTTGCCCAGCAGCGCGTTGCCGCCGTAGCCGGAGCCGTAGCTCCAGATCTCCCGGGTCTCCGGGAAGTGGGTGATGTACTTGGTCTCGCTGCACGGCCAGGGGACGTCCTGCTGGCCGGGCTCGAGCGGGGCGCCCACCGAGTGCAGGGCCGGCACGAACCGGTCGCCCGCCGGGCCGTCGAGCAGCGGCAGCACGTCGGCACCCATCCGGGTCATGATCTTCATCGAGCAGACCACGTACTCGGAGTCGGTGATCTCGACGCCGAGGAAGGGTTCCTCGGCGTCCAGCGGCCCCATGCAGAACGGGATGACGTACATCGTCCGGCCGCGCATGCTCCCGCGGTACAGCTCGGTCATGATGGACTTCATCTCGGCCGGGTCCATCCAGTTGTTGGTCGGACCGGCACTGGCTTCGTCGACCGAACAGATGTAGGTGCGTTCCTCCACGCGCGCCACGTCATCGGGATCGGAAGCGGCGTAGAACGAGTTCGGCTTCTTCTGCTCGTTCAGTTTGATGAACGTCCCGGCCTCGACCAACCGGCTCGTCATGCGGTCCCACTCGGCGTCGGACCCGTCGCACCACACCACGTTGTCGGGGGTGGTGAGCTCAGCGACCTCCCGCACCCAGGAGAGCAGGCGAGCGTTCTTGACGGGCGCATCGTCGATTCCTGGCACGGTCATCGCTGTCATATCGTCCTCGCTCCTCGCCGGTCTCCCGGCCCCGGGAAATGCTGCGCACACCCGCGGCCGATCGGCTCGGGTGTGCTCGTGGAAAGGTGTGGCTCGAAGGTACCCGGGACACGGGGTGAGCTACACCGCCGATGCTGTCGGCCGCCTCACAAGACCGATCATGTAATCGATTCAGAACGGATGTAAGCGCTTTCCGTGTGGCGCCGCCCACGCCGCGCGCACGTGGTGTGGGCCACCCGCATGACCTGCGCGTTACGGGCGGTCGACAGCCCCGGTCGACCCGCACCGCGGGACCCCTCCGGCCGGCGGATCGGCACCCGGTCGGCGCGGTTCCGAAGCGTTACGCTGATCTCACCGCTTCGAGTAGAGGACGCTGCGGCCGGGTACCCGCTCACGTCGGGTCGAGCAGCACCGCTCTCGCCCGTTCCGAGCCTCCAGGGGGAGCCCGATGAACGACACCGCCCAGTACGTCCTGCTGCTCGTCATCTCGATCGCCCTGACGTTCCTGATCGGGCGGTTGCTGGTGCGGGCCGGCGAGCCGTTCCTGCAGGAGGTGTTCCAGGACGCCAAGGTGACGCACTCGGTCAACATGCTGCTGTCGGTGCTGTTCCACCTGGTCACGCTGGGCGTGCTGGCGATCATCTCGGTGATCGACATCGACACCGGCGACGCGCTGCAGACGCTGATCGTCAAGCTCGGCGTGGTGCTGGTGATCCTGGGCGTCGCCTACGGCATCTCGATGCTGGTGCTCATCCGGGTCCGCGAGCGCCGGCGCGCCGACCAGATCTCCGAGCAGGTCTCCGAGCGCCTGGCCGACCGCGGCGTCGCCGCCGCCCCGCCGGCCAGCCCGCTGACGATCAAGAGCGCGCCGCCGATCCCCCCGGCCGTCCCCCCGGCCGCCCCGGCCGCGCAGCCGG